>JAVHPP010000115.1:11654-35684 GCA_036170655.1 Candidatus Zixiibacteriota bacterium
AGAGCAACATTGCGACGGTGAACATCACGGTCAATTCGGTGAACGATCCGCCGGTTCTGGATGCGATCGGACCGAAGAGTGTCGATGAAGGAGTCAATCTACACTTCACAGTCACCGGAACCGACGTCGATGACGCAGTCGTGTTGTCGGCTGTCGACGTGCCCCCGACCGCGACGTTCGGGAGCGGTGTCTTTGACTGGACGCCGGGATGCGCTGAGTCGGGTGTCTACAACGTAACATTCATCGCGTCCGATGGCGTGCTGGCCGACTCCGAGGTTGTGACGATTACGGTCAATGATCTGCCGGACATCCTGGTCTCTGATGTGGACTCGATCACGATTACCTACGGCCAGGGCGATCCGATTCCCCCGCCGGCACTGATTCATCTCACCGATCCGGGTTGCGGCGAGATCGGCTGGACAGCCGTGTCGAGCGCCGTCTGGCTGATTGCCACGCCGGATACTGGAACGACCCCGTCGACCGTGTCGGTCACGATCGACCCGACCGGTATGGTGCAGGGATCATTCGAGGCTACATTGACCATTACCCCCTTGGTCGCCGCCAAAGCGAGCTTTGTCGGCATACAGGTCATCGTCCATCTGGACATCGTCCCGCCGATCGCACCGCATGACTCGGTGTGGGTTTCTTCAAGCGCACCCGGGGCCGTCGGTGATACCGTGACGGTGGATGTCAACTTCTGCAACAATCACGAGGTATCCGGGATCACGGTTGGCTTGAAGTATGCACCGGCGGTGGCGCACATTATCGGCGCCAGCTTCGCCGGATCACGTGTGACGTCAATCAACGACACGATCGCCACGATTAACGCTGGAGATCAGACCATCTGCCTGGCGGTGATTCCGCTTACGCCGGAATTGCCGATCCCGATCGGCTGCGGCAAGCTGGCGACGTTGTACTTTGTCGTCGATTCTGCCAATGGCTGTCCGAGTCCGGTCTCCGCAGTCATCGATTCGTTTACTGTCGGGGTGGGCTGCGGTTTGATGATCACCGATACCAACGCGGCGTTGGCCTATGTCTCATTCCAGCCGGGCGCCGTGAATGTCCAATGTCCAGTCAGCATCTGCGGCACGGTCACCGGGGCTGGGGACGCACCCTTGGAATCGGCGTGTGTCCAAGTCTGGTCTTCCTATCCTGATGGTGTGATCCTCGGCGTCGATACGACAGGTGTTGACGGCGGTTTCTGCGTTGGCGGATTGAATCCCGACGGAACGTATGACGTGCGCATTTACCGGTCGGGGTATTGTTCGCAGATCTTGCAGGATGTGCCGCCCACGGGCGCCAATCCGATCACGGTCACGCTCGAACCGGCGCCGGTGGTGTTGACCATGCCGCTCGTGGCTGACTACTGGTCAGTTAATGCCAAGATCCAAGGCGTGCCGCTGATGGTTGGCGACGTGATCACTGCGGTTGATCCGAATGGCGTGGTGTGTGGGCGCACGACGGTGGTCACGACCGGCGAGTATCTGATCCATGTCATGGGGGATGACCTCGCAACGCTGGCTGTCGATGAAGGCGCCCGTACGGACGATGTCCTCACATTATATCTGAACTGCACCTGTCCGCTGGTTGTCCCGACCCCGTGGGCGGCGTTGACATCGACGCAGTTCGATGCCGACTTCAACTGCGCGCAGCGTCAGCAGGAAATTGCGCTGTGTGATGTCTGGTCATTGATCTCTTTCAATGTTCTTCCCAGCGATCCGTCACGCGCGGCCGTGCTGTCGTCGATCGACGGCGAGTACCAGCATGTCTTTACGGCAACGTGCGCCGATGGGCCGCTGTCGTGGGAGGCCAGCCGTCCGATCAATGACCTCAACACGATGGATCCGTTCCACGGTTACTGGATCAAGGCGAATCAGGCGGGCATCGGACCGGCCACGATCACTGGTGCGGCGATGGCGGTCAACACGCCGATGGATCTTTGCACCGGCTGGAATCTCATCTCCTATCTGCCGGATATGGCGGATACCTTCTCACATGCGCTTGCCTCAGTTGACGGGCAGTACGACAACGTCTTCGGTTTCGATTGCGGCAGTGGCTTCACGTCGTTGGACGTCAATCGTCCGGCGTTCCTCAACGACTTGAACTGCATGAAGCCCGGTCGTGGCTACTGGATCAAGATGAACACCGGTGCGACGCTGACCTATCCGACGGGCGGCTATGTCTGCAACGAGCCGGTTACCCTGTCCAAGCCGGTCAACTTGCTGGATCGCGTGACGGTGACGCCGCGTGTTACTGACTTCTGGTCGGTGGCCGATCCGAACACAACCGGCTTGCATGCGGGGGACCATATCACGGCCCGGACGCAGTCCGGCGTGATCTGCGGCGAGTGTGTGGTCGGCGTGCAGGGCGCGTTCATGCTCCACGTCTATGGTGACGATCCGACCACGGGCAATGTCGTGGAAGGCGCTGCCGATGGCGAGGCGTTGCGCTTCGAGGTGAACGATGCCTCGGCGAAGATTCAGGCCGGCTCACCGGCCTGGACCGAACGTCAGTCGCGCCAACTGACCATCACGGTCGCTTCGGCGAATCCGGTTCCGGCCACGTTCGCTCTGTTGCAGAACTATCCGAACCCGTTCAACCCGTCGACGGTGATTGAATTCCGTCTGCCGGTCCGTGCCGATGTGACGCTGACTATTTACAACGTCCTTGGCCAGACTGTCCGCGTCCTCTTTGCCGGGACGCTCGACGAAGGGCAGCACACGTACGAATGGGACGGGCGGGACCAGAATGGCAGCACGGCCCAGAGCGGTATCTACTTCTACCGTCTGCAGGGACCGGCATGGTCTGATGTCAAGAAGATGACTCTGTTGAAGTAACTGGCAGTGACGATGGGACAGAAGATGTTGTCAGACGCACTCAAACAGGATTCGCCCCGCTGCGGCGGGGCGAATCCACCCAAAGGGGTGTTCAACGTGAACAAGGCGCTGGGAAAGCTGTTCTGGGGAGCCTTGGTAGCGGGGGTTACACTGATCGGCGCGACAAACGCTTGGGCGGCGGTTGCCGGCAAAGTCATCAGCGATGGCGGCACGGCTCTGGCCAACGCTACTGTTGAAGTCTGGGACACCTACCCAGGCGGCACAATTCTGGCATCTGGGAGTACCAATGCCCTGGGGGCTTTCTCGCTGGTCGGTGTCGTGCCTGCGCACGTCGATCTCCGTGTCCGCAAGGCAACGGACGCCGGAAAGCCCGCGTACTATCCCAGCATCATTAAGAACCTGCCGAGCCCGGTGAGCAACGTCCTCGTGATTCTGACGCCTGTGGGCTCGACGTTTGCGAGTTGGAGTGTCGCGGACTACTGGGACACTTCGAGCACCCTGAGCACCTTCATGGGAGTTCATTTCCAGGCCGGAGATGTCCTCGCCGTGCATGATCCTGACGGCGTTCTCTGTGGTTTGGCGCTGGCAAACGCGGATGGCAGTTTCCTGATCCATGTCATCGGTGACGATGGGCTGGGAGGCATCGACGAAGGGCCTTTTTCCGGCGAGATGGTCGATTTTACGCTCAACGGATTCCCGGCGTCCCCTCCGGCCGTGTTCAACTCGAACGTATCGTCTCAACTCCACCTGACTGGCGGGACGGATGTCGCCGGAGTGACCGTGACCGGTCCCTCCGATGCGCTCGGCAGTTGGGGTCATCTTGCGCTGGTCACCTACCAGGTGACCAACACCGGCACCGCGACAGACACGTTTTCGGTGAGTGCCTCTCTCGCGGAGGGGTGGCCGATTACATTGCCACCAACCGATCTGATTCTGGCGTCCGGCGCCACTGGTAGTGTTGATATCCTCGTTGACGTCCCCGCTGGGGCGGGGGATGTGACAGTGACCGTGGATTTTAGGGCACAATCCCACCGGTACTCTTTTGTTCAAGCGGGAGCGAGCACGGACCTGTCTGTGTCCAACTTCACAAGTGTGTGGGATGGGGGAGACGGCGGGCTGGTGCCGAACCGGTTCTCGCTGGCGCAGAACTACCCCAATCCTTTCAACCCGTCGACGGAAATTGCCTTTAACATCCGCTCTGAGGGCCGTGTGCGTCTGGAAGTCTTCAATCTGCTTGGCCAGAGCGTCAGTGTCTTGGTCGATGGGAACCGTCCCGCTGGTGTGTTTGCGGCACAGTGGGATGGCCGTGACGGACACGGGGCGAATGTTCCCACAGGCATCTATTTTTACCGGCTGACTCAGGCCAATCAGTCGCTGACCCGCAAGATGGTCTTCCTGAAATAGCCGAACTGACCACGGAAGCGTTTTGCCCCCGGTCATCCGGCTGGGGGCTTTTTGTTGCTGCACCGTCTGCATTTGTTGTTGCGTCAGGGGTATAAGCCGGTAGATTTTCCCCAGCTCGGGGGCGAGGCGTCCCGTCGTGGGCCTCGTACACAAGTGGTACATACCAGATAAGAGAGAAACGGGAAGAGGAGGAAAAGTATGTTGGAGAACGTACAGACGCAAAAGTTCATCCGCACCTTGGGATTGTCCGTGGCCGTTACCCTTTGTGTTGTGCTGGCGGCACATGCGGATGTCACGATCAAGCAGACATCGACCACTAAAGGGCTGGGTGGGATTCTCGATGCCGAGATCAAGTCTGAGAATTGTATCAAGGGCGATCGAAGCTGCAATGACATGGAGAGCCGTATGACCGGCAAGCTCATGAAGTTCCTCGGCGGCGGGAAACCAGTCAAGACCAGCGCCATCATGCGGCTCGACAAGGACCTGATGTGGCAAGTCAGCCATCAGGATAAGAAATACACCGAGATGACGTTCGAACAGATGCGGGCGATGATGGACTCGCTCAAACTGGTGATGGCCGGTCAGCCGAAAGGCGCCCAGCCAAAACCGGAAATTGATACGTCCGAGGTGACCTTTGCTCCGCCGACCTTTGAAGTCCAGAAGACCGGAGTGAAAGAGACCATCGCCGGATATCCATGCGAGCAGTCGATTCTCACCATGACCGTCGAGGGGACCAACAAGAAGACCAAAGAGAAGTTCAAGATGATCACCACGATGGACATGATGCTGACCCAGGACGTGCCCGGAAAAGCGGAGTACGAGGCATTCGGTAAGCAGATGGCGGAGAAAATGGGCTCGTCGATGGACGCCGCCGGCGCCCAGTCGATGATGCAGGCCTTGGGCGCCTACGGAATCGACGCCAAGAAGCTGGCCGAGGAGTCAGCGAAGATGCAGGGTTTCCCCATGCGTCAGGTGGTTCGCTTTGCGGGAGAGGGCAAACAGTTTGCGGCTTCTGAGTCCAAGGAGGAAGAGAGCTCCGAATCTGCTGATAAAGAAGAATCGAGTTCGAAGGACCCGGCGGCAAAGGTTCTCGGCGGGTTGTTTGGCAAGAAGAAAAACAACAACAAAGAGAAAGCGAGCGAGCCCAAGGAGAAGCCGGATAACGCGATTTTCAAGATGACGACAGAGGTCACGGAGATCTCGACGGCGGCGATACCGGGGACTCGCTTCGAAGTCCCCGCAGGATACAAGAAGGAAGCCACAGGGAAGAAGTGACTGCAGACACTGGCATGGCGCAAAGGCACAACGGCTTTCCCGATCGTTGGTGGCTGGCCCCGGGCGGACGCTTTTTCAACAGGCCGGTAGTAGTTGACAATGTGTCGTCAGGTTGTGCATCTTTGATAGCAGCTTTCGGTGGTGACTGATGCCCAAGTTCACGATCACCAGAAACGGACAGACAGTGAAGACGCTCACGCTTGACGGTGAGCGTATCGAGATGGGTTCATCGCAAGTCTGTCCGGTGTTCATCGATGATCTGCTGATTTCACTCAAACAGGCGGCGTTTGTCAAGCGTCCCGAGGGGTATTGGGTGGAACCGATGGCCCGGATTCCGGGCTTTTTTCTCAATGGCAAGCCGGTAGACGGACCTATTCGCCTCGAATCTGGTGCGGAGATCGACGTCGAAGGGTACAAAATCCGCGTGGATTTTGAGCGAGCGGCCCCGGACCACCTTCAACCGGATGTGGGTGTGGCCGTTCCTCTTGGACCTCCGACCGTGACCGCCGAATCCGTTCCACCTCCGTTGGAGCCGCCTCCTCTATCTTCGATTCCGCAGGCCCACCCTCCATCGGGTGTGGCCAGGACCAGTGGGTTTGGCCCTTCTCCTGCTCCGTTATCCACGATCCGGCCGCCCGATACCCTGCCGCCGCCGCTCTCCGAGTTGGGAGTCGCGACTGCGCCACCGTTGAAAACACCTGCTGCCTTTGCCGGGGGGGCCAAGAGTGACGACGAGCAGAAGACGGTTTTCGTCGTTCCAGCCAAATCGATCGGTGAACTTGTGGCTGTGGCTGGTCCCCTGAAGGGGAAGAAGTGGCCTCTCTTCCCGGGCGAAATCAAGATCGGTCGCAACAAGGAGCAGAACGACATCGCGATCTATCTGGACCCGAGTGGGGCGCCCGACAAGAGCATCTCCCGGCGGCATGCGTCCATCCATGTCGAGAAGGGTACTGCCTATGTGGAAGACCATGGCAGCGTGGCCGGCACGTTTGTCAACCAGCGGCAGCTTACGCCCCAGCAAAGAACCTTGTTGAAGTCCGGTGATCAGCTCGAGATCCGCTCGGCCAAGGAGAGCACTGTCTTCCGTTTGGAACTGGACATGGCCGCGACGGGACCGCCCCGGCCGATGCCAACCAGCATGGAACGAGGGGCATTGACTTTGGAGCCGTCACTGCCTCCGCCTTTGGATACTCTGCAGCCGAAGCCAGCGCCTTTGAGAGAGAGTCATCCAATTGTGACCCCAAACTTCGCGCCGACGCGTGAACCAGCGCGGCAGGCGGAACCACCGGCCGAGCCGGAACGACGACGGCCCCGGGAACGGGCGCGCGGGGCGTCCGATGACAATTTTTTTCTGCCGGTCGAGGAACCCTCCGGGTGGCAGCGCATTCCCATGTGGGGGTGGGTTGGCGGGGGGATGGCTGTGGTGATCATTACTGTTTTGTTGCTCTTGGTCTGTCGATAACTTACGAAACAACGCCGATGCCCGCCAAAGGCGCGGCTGGATTGAGACATGCTGAAAATCTCGATGTATGGCGACACAAATATCGGCCTTGTGCGGTCGATCAATGAAGACAATTTTCGTCTCATCCCTCAGCGCAATACGTTGGTTGTCTGTGATGGGATGGGAGGTCACGCCGCCGGCGAGGTGGCGTCGCTGCGGGCGGTCGAGACCATCGAAGCGTTTTTTCTGCGCGATCTCTCAAGTATCAAAATCCGGCTTCCCCAGCCCGACATGCCTCAGCTCCCGTCGGAAGCCATCGGGCTTGTTCAGAGCATCCGCTTGGCGAACAGGCGCGTGTTTCTCACCGCCCAGGACCAGCGGATCTTGCGCGGGATGGGCACGACTTTGGTGGCGGTTCATTTCGCCAACGGGCGTGTCATTATCTGTCATGTCGGCGACTCCCGGGTCTATCGTTTTTCGCGGGGACATCTGGCTCCGATGACGATCGATCACTCCCTATTGGCCGAATGGAAAGCGAAACGGGATTTCACTGAAGAAGAGGAGCGCAATTTCCCCGAGCGCAATATCATCACCCGCGCCTTGGGGACCCGTCCTTCGGTCGCGGTCGATGTCGGCGTCGTTCCCGCTGAACGGGGGGACTGGTATCTGCTGTGCTCCGACGGTTTGTGCGGATACGTCAACGATACGACCATCGGCCGCATTGTCGCGGAGAGTCACACGGATGCGAAACTGGCCATCAGCCGGCTGATCGACGCGGCCAACGCGGCGGGTGGTCAGGACAACGTCACGGTGGCCATCGGCGTGATCGACGATGTGGCACCGGTCGGCGATTTTACTCCGATGAACGAAACAATCCCCGAAACGCAGCCGGAATCCGCCCCGCTCGAGATTGCCTATCTGCAGGAATTGTTCCCTCCGGGAAACGGCGCCGCGTCCTCGATCGACGATGCGGTTACAGACAAGATCCCTACGCTCCCGTTCATTGTGGCCAGGCCGGGTGATCTTCCGAGAGATGCCGGCACAGCGTCGTCAGAATCACCCGACAAGAAGAAACGCGGCCTCTGGCCTTGGTCAGACAAGGCCGATTAGACGGGCATGCCGGTGGAGTCTCGAATGGCAGGATGTCATGTGCCCGCTCAATTTCGGGATTGACTTCAGTCTCCTCGATCACGTAACATTAGACTGCAACAGCGCCGATGCCGCCTGCGTAGGGCACGGCGTCTGTCACTATGCGCCCATAGCTCAACTGGATAGAGCGTCTGACTACGGATCAGAAGGTTGGGGGTTCAACTCCTCCTGGGCGTATTGACGGGGGTCGACGGACCTCTGCCGGTTGAAGGTGGCATGACCAAATATGCAGGTCGTGTTTCCCAAACCATCCCTCTCGTGAATATGCACTGCCCAGAGCCATTCGATCGGGAACGCGCCGAGTATTTCATGCGCCAGGCCATCGCCGAGGCGGAACAGGCCTTCGAAGAAGGGGAAGTGCCGGTTGGCGCTGTCGTGGTCAAAGGGGAGCGTGTCGTCGGGCGTGGGCATAATCAGGTGGAACGGCTGGGAGACCCGACCGCCCATGCCGAAATTGTGGCGATCGGCGCGGCCGCGGCCCATTTCGACTCGTGGCGGCTGGTGGGCGGGACTCTTTACTCCACGATCGAACCATGTATCATGTGTGCCGGGGCGACCGTACTGGCGCGCCTAGACCGGCTGGTGTATGGCGCTCCTGATCCCAAATTCGGCGGATGTGTGTCCGTCGCCGCCATTCCCGCCGATCAACACCTGAATCACCGGGTCGAAATCTGTGCGGGTGTCTTGGATGAGCAGGCGGCCATGTTGATGCGCGATTTTTTTGCCCGGAGACGGCTGGAAAAACCGCTGCCGTTCTCAGAGTGACTAAGAACCATTGGGCGCTTGGCTGACGCGCAATGGGAGCGCTTAACTCGACGGAGCCCAGGCCCGCCAGTATCATCTTGAACCAGTATGATCGTTGACATTGAGTATCTTACCGGCAAAGCGGCCCGCCTGGGGCTTATGGTCAACGTAGGCGTGCCGGCCATTGTTGTCATCACGGCGATCATACTCCGGCAGGGAGGGGCTATCCCAAGCAACGGCAATCCCCCGGAGTGGCTTCCCCTTCTCTTTTATGTTATGGGGGCTGTTGCGGTCGCGGATCTGGCCGTGGCATACTTCGTACGTCGATTTCTGTTTTCCTCCAGCCGCTTGACGGTGGCACGCGAGAACCCCGCTCAGCTGGAGGAATTGGTCAGCCGTTCGTTGTTGATCGTCTTTGCCTTGGGAGCGTCGCCGATGGTTTTTGGCGTTGTTGTCTACCTTTTTGGGGGCGACCTGCAACAGTTGGCGTTTTTTGGTATCCTGACTCTCTTGGGGTACCGGTTCCTGCGTCCCACAGCCGGTTTTCTGCAGGGGGCGCTGGGAATGACAGAATCTCAGTGAGGAGCAATTCGTGAAAAAGCGCTGTTCCCGCATGTGTCTGCTGTCGGCGGTTCTTGGGCTGGTGACCGGAGCGATTCTGCTCTCGGGTTGCGGGAAATCGACCCCCATGCAGGTGTTGCAGAATCGGTACAAGCTCAGCGACGCGGAAGCAGCCCAGTGGGGACGTCTGCATGTCGATGAGGCAGAATCACTCTCGGTACGGATATGGGGCCACATCGGACGGGGGGAATTCGACCAGGCCAGGCTGATGATCAAGCGGTTTGATGATTACCACTTGGATGCGGTGTTTGACAACCGCATCAAGGAGTTGTGGGCGAATGTCATCACCCGTCCCGCGGCCGAATTTCTCAAGGAACCACAACTTCAGCTTCTGGGAGAAGGAAAGACGGTTGGCTTCACAACTTGGGGCGAATTGCTGAGCAGCGGGTTTGAGCGTGCGGTTCTCGCCAACGATAGCATCACCGTCTACTTTGTATTTAAAGGGTACTGGCAGGCGCATGCGATGCCGGTGTATGCGGCCGTCGCCTGCGGCGATTTTGGGACCGAAGAGCCTCAATGGCGCCCCCTCGCTCATCTGGTCTTCTCGCTGGATGCCGCCGAGGAGACCGTCAAAACCTTCGGCAAAGCCCAGTATGCACGGAACATCGACGAGTTTGTGACCTACCTCCGCACTCGGACCTTTGGGTCTTTGAAGACCGAAAATCCCTGACAACGGCCCACCGGCGGCATATATTCGCCCTCGGAGAGGTGCCAGAGCGGTTGATCGGGACGGTCTCGAAAACCGTTGACCTTTCACGAGGTCCGGGGGTTCAAATCCCCCCCTCTCCGCATTGTGGAGAGGGCCTGTTGCGATCCGTAACAGACGGGAATCGGGATGTCTCGGCATGTCCGGTGTTGGACTTGATTTTGAATGTCAAGTTTGGCATGATTGTATAACTTGCCCGGGACCGTACGCGACTCTTGGGCGCAGCGGGTTTGGACGGCCGACACGGGCATAGGAACAAGGGAACCCGATGGACGATGCAATGGCCAGCAGGGATGGGGAATTCGCACGTTTGCAGGAAGAGAATGCGCGGCTCCGCCGCCAATTGGAGTTGAGCCGGACTGCGTACGACTACCTTGTTCGTCTGGCACACCACTTCTCCGGCGAAGAGGCGCCTCTCGACAGTCCTGAGCAGATACGGGCTTTCTGCGAACGGATCAAGCGGTCGGTGGGAATCCTCGTCCAGGAGTTCAGGGAGTTGCTGTCGGGGCGCCGCCGTTTCCAGCTGGATTACGCATTGCGCTCGGGCTCCCAAGCAGCGGATGGAGGCGCCAAGACACAGGTGTTCCGGCTCGGCGATCTGCATGGGGATCTGGGACGTTTCCTTTTTGACTGGAAGAATACCTCTATCGACGATGCCTCATTCAATGAACTCAAAGAAGCCATTGATGAGTTGAAGTATCACCAGTTGGCCATCTTGAAGGGGTATGAGCACTGTATCAAGGATGGGACTCTGGAGGTGATCAAACCCCTCTCTCCGGACGTGATTCGCGCCGACATGTCCGCGCGGAATGGGGCTGGAATTGTCGCCCTGCTCAGAAAACTCAACCCGTTCCAAAAAATGGCCTTGTGGCACGAGTACGAAAAACGCTATCAAGAGTTGCTTGCCGAAGATGCGGGACGTCTGGAAGCCAAGGTGCGTCCGGTGTTTCGGCAGGGTTACCGTGAAGTGATGCGGTCCAGAACAGGGTCTCGCCAGGCGGGACCACCGTCGGCCGGGGAGGGTGTTGAATGATTGCGAGAGTCGGATCAGGGTTGCAATGGTGCTGGTCGGGAATGCATCGGCGCGGGTTTTCCCTCGTGGTGATTTGGTTTCTGGCGGCTACTGCCTTGAATGGCTGTGGCTGGATCTTCGGCAAGCAGGCCAAGCCGATGCGTGTAGAGGTTGTGCTGTCAGGTACGTCGGAAATGAACTTTGACGGGAAGAGCGCGCAGTCGGTGCAGGTCAAAGTGTTTCTCCTGCGCAACAGTGCCCGTTTTATGGGTGCCGATGTACGGGCCTTCTTCAACCCCACCTTTGACCAGGGGTTTGGTCCGGTTTTTGCCAAAGACACGCTGGCGACAGCCAGTGTCAGTCTGGCGCCCCAAGAAACCACTTCAGTCGTGCTCGAGGTTCCCTTCGCCAAGGTCCAGAAGGATAAGCCAGTGCTCTGCGTCATAGCAGATTTTTACCGGCCGCCGACGGAGAAAAGAGAACGGCTGAGTATTCCTGTGAAAAAGAAGACCTACCAAAAGGTCAAGTTGGAAGTCGGCAAGGACTGGATCAAGAAGCCCAAGAAATAGGTCCGGTTCCGCGAGTGTGTGGAAGGGGACATAAGCCGGATGGCTCAATATCACAAGATCTTGTGGAGCGAGGGTCTTTTCCTGACTCAGCACCACTTCCAGCAGTCCGACGCCTTTCACGAGCGTGACCGCTGGTTCCAGATTCGCTCGCTGGTTCCCTTTGCTTGGGGCGCAGCACGCCTGCTCATCGACAGTGAGGCGGTGGCCAATCGGCTGTTCTCGCTGACCGAGTTTGAAGGTGTTCTGCCGGACGGCACCACCGTGAGAGCCCCCGCCGTCGATGATCCTCCGGCGTCGCGTTCCTTTGAACAGTTCTTCGCCCCCACCGAGAAAACACTATCGGTCTACTTGGGATTGCCCCGTCTGCGGGCCGGCGTACCGGGTGTGCGAATGGAAGAGGCCGAGTCGCGCACGCCGACGCGGTTTCTGCGCGCCTTCACGAATGTTCCTGATGAAGTCACCGGGGAAAACGAACGCGAGATTCCCTACGCCAAGAAGCGGCTCGTCCTCCTGTTTTCGGGCGAGGAGATCGACGGTTTTGACTGTATTAAGGTTGCGGAGATCGAACGTAATGCGGAGGGAGTCGCGCAACTGCGCGATACATTTGTTCCGCCATTATTGGCGGTCAGTGCGTCGCCCTGGCTGACCAGTCAGCTCCGCGGGTTGCTGGAGACGGCATCGGCTAAGTCTCAGGCCTTGGCGGACCAGGTTCGCCAACGCACACCCCTCCTGACTGAGTTCTCCACTTCCGACATGCCGAACTTCCTGAAGTTGCATACGATCAATGCCTACATTCCGTCGCTGGTGCACATGCACAGTTATCCGGAAAGTGTGCATCCGGTTCAGCTCTTTGACCTCTTGGCCCGCTATGCTGGGCATCTGTGCGCCTTCAAAATCGGGGAGCATCCTCGCGATCTGCCTGTTTATCGGCATGAGGATCTGGGTGGAGTGTTTGTGCCCCTGATCGCCAAGTTGCGGGCATTGCTGGAGGCCACGGTCGAGGCTCACTATGTGAAGATTCCGCTGCGCCGTCTCGATGCGGCCCGTTTCGATGGCGACATCAGCGATGCGGCGCTTTTTACCAACTCCGAGTTCTATTTGGGTGTCACCGCCGACATTGCCGAGAGCAAGATTGCAACCGAGTTTTCCCGGCAGGCGAAGATCGTTTCACCGGAAAAAATCAGCCTGCTGATCGGCAACGCGATTCCCGGGGTCACGCTGGTTTTCGTTCAGTTGCCTCCGGCTGCGATTCCCCGCAAGGCTGGTATGGTCTATTTTCGGATGGATCCACGGGGTGACCGCTGGGAGTACATCAAACGCGCCGGTCAGATTGCCATTTACGTTCCTCCTCAGGAGTTTCCGGGGCTGGACATCGAATGTCTGGCCGTCCAGAAGTGAGGAGTGTTGTTGCCAAATCGTTGCATACCGGAGGCTGACGTATGGTCGTGAAGGAACCGCCAGATCAAGCGCCGATGTCTCTGTTGCAGGTCTGCGAACGTGCGTTTTCGCTGATTCTGACGCTGATTCAAGGACGCGATTTCGGGGATGTCCAGCAGTTGCGCGCCAATGTCAGTACCCTGTTTGCCGCGATCGAGCGCGACGCCCGGAATGCCGGGGTGCCCGGCGAGGATGTTCAGGCGGCACGGTTCGCGCTGACCGCCTTCATTGACGAGAGCATCGCACGTTCAGACTGGTTTGGCAAGCGCGACTGGGCCTTGCGACCCCTGGCGCTCGAGTCCTTCGGTACTAACAATGCCGGCGACGAGTTCTTCGACAAGCTGGATGAGCTCCGGCTCCAGGTGGCATCGCGCCCCGATGTTGTCGAGATCTATTATCTCTGCCTGGCCTTGGGCTTTGAAGGGAAGTCTGCCCTCGGCGACCCGCGCCAGTTGCACGCACTGGTTGAGTCGGTGGGCCGGGACCTGGAGCGAATCAAGGGGAAGACGGTCAAACTGTCCCCTCACTGGGAACCGCCGGAGCAACTGATGGAACGCGTCCGCCAGGAGCTGCCCATGTGGGCTGTGACCTTGGGATGCATCGCGATTCTGTTTGTTGCCTTTGTGGCTTTCAATTTCCTGAGCCATTCTCACGCCGGGGATGTGGCCCAGCGTTTGAGGGGGCTGCTTTATTAGGCATTTCGTTCGCTTGCCGGTGCGGCGAGACTTTGGTACGCGCGCGGACGCGCATTACAGAGGATACGGAATCTGATGTTCAGCGCCATCCTTCCACTCCTGAAATCGAAACTGGCCGCCCTGGGCGCCGTGCTCGTGATTGCCCTGATTCTCGTGCTCTGGGGCCCGCGTGTTGTCGGGTATCGCCACCGTTGGTGGTGCTACATTGCGGCGGCGGTCCTCGTGATCGGGTTTCTCCTGTACCTTCTGATCAAGAAGATGCGCGCCCGCAAGAATGCGCGCATGCTGGAGAAGTTTCTCAACCAGCAGGCCGATGATCAGCTGCTCTCGGCGCGTCCGGATGTCCAAGATGAACTGGCCGCCATCAAGGAAAAGCTCAACCGCGCCTTACAGATCCTCAAGAAGTCGCGGATCGCGCGCGGACGGCGGGGTGCCGAGGCGCTTTACATCTTGCCCTGGTACATGATTATCGGTCCGTCCGCGTCGGGGAAGTCCACCGCTATCCGCAATTCCGGTCTGCACTTCCCGCCCGTCGATCCGGACTCGGAAGACCCCGGCAAGGTCAAGGGCATGGGAGGGACACGCAACTGTGACTGGTGGTTCACCAATGAGGGAATCATCCTCGACACGGCCGGTCGCTACACACTGTCGCCCAATGTTCAGGAAGACCGGGAAGAGTGGTCGAACTTCCTGAAGATGCTCAGAAAGGTGCGGCCCCGTGCGCCGATCAATGGACTGATTTTGGCGCTCTCGGTCGACGAGTTGCTGCATCATGACGCCGAGGGACTTGAGGGCCATGCGCGCGCCATGCGCAGCCGCATTGACGAGTTAATCGTCAAGTTGGAGGTCCTGTTCCCGATCTACGTCGTTTTCACGAAGTGCGATCTCATCTCTGGATTTGTGGAGTTCTTTGGCGATTTCAGCCGGGGAGAGCGTGATCAGGTCTGGGGGTTTACGCGGAAGTACGAACCAGCGCGCCATCCTCTCAAAGAAGAGTTCGCGCGGGAGTTTGCCCTGTTGGTGACCGCGCTCGAACGTCGGCGGACTCATCAACTCGCCGCCGACATTCGCCCTGTACAGAAGCAGGGAACCTTTGTCTTCCCCGTCGAGTTTGCCGCGGCGGGCCAAAAGCTGACCGCATTCATTGAGACTCTCTTTCAGCCCAATCCCTATCAGCAGAACCCCCTGGTACGGGGTTTCTACTTCACCAGTGGCACTCAGGAGGGGACTCCGATCGCGCAGGTCATGGAGGCGATGCAGAAGGATTTTGGCCTGATGGCGAATTCGCTCGCTGACGGAGAATCTTCGCGGGAGACGAAGGCCTACTTCATTAGGGATTTCTTCCAGGAAGTTGTTCTGCCGGACGAAGCAAAAGTGCTTCCCACGTCACAAGCCGCGCGGCGTCGTTCCCTGATGCGCGCCGTGGCCATGGCCGGGCAGGCTCTCGTGACGGCTGCTGTTATCTTCGCCTTGGGAACCTCTTATGTGAATAACGGATCGCACAACGACAGTCTTGAGCGGATGACACGACGCGTAGTTCAGGCTGCGAGCAGCAAGTACGCCAAGCCGAATGAATTGCTCGACACACTGGAATTCCTCCGAGAGCGAATCGATCAGTCCGAATCGAGCGTGCCACTTTCCCGTCGCTGGGGTCTGTACAGCGGCGATATTGTCATACGGGCCGCACTCGAAGCCTACTTCAAACGATACCACGAGCTCCTTCTGGACCCGAGCGCCCGGGAACTCGCGTCGCAATTGCGAGTCCCGGTTCAGCAGACGAACGATTCGGTGGTTGACGCATACGTGGACAAGTTCACGGCGTACCGCATGCTCACGATGCCCTACAGTGCTGTTCCCAAGTCTGTACCCACACTGAAGGATGCCATCGTTGCGTTGTGGCGCCCGCGATTATCGCCTGATTCGCTGACCCAGTTCGCTCAACTGACGGATACTCAGATCCGTTTCTATTGGCGCCACCGGCCGGACACAACCATCCAATGGCTCCGGGTCAAACCCGACGAAGCACTGATTGCATATGTCCAGGGGCAGTTAAAGAATGTCTGGACGGTCGGCCGGCTGTACCGTCAGACCATCAGTGAAATCAATGGTGAATTGGGTGAATTTACATACTTGGATGCAGCGACTGGAACCGCGCGACTCGAGGGTGGGTCGATTGGACGGGCCTTCATGCGCGATGGCTGGGAAAAGCACGTGGCCCCGCGTATCAAGAAGATATGGAACGACATCCAGGCAGACCCGCAACTCAAGATTGCCTTCGCCAGTTTCACGGAGGAGGAAATCCGGCGCCAGTTGACTGAGATGTATGTGAGCGACTTTGTCGCGCAGTGGCGGCGGTTTATCACATCGGGGACCGTTGTGCCATTCCGGGGCTTAGAGGATGCCAAGGCCGCCCTTGATGAACTGTCGCAGAAGAACACACCCATGCTCACGGTCTTGATTAAGGTCTACGAGCAAAGCGAAATCACCGATCCCGACGACAAGCCATTCCAGAAGATCGATGAACAATTCCGTCCTCTGGGCCGGTTCCTCGGCTATCACCTCGATGCAGGAGATAAGGCCTCGAAAGAAACTTACTTGGAACTGTTCAGCACGATTCCTGACAAGGTCAATGGGATCAAGGACAAGCTCGCCGGCGAGGCGCGTTGCGCCCAGGCCCTCCGGTCATTTTTCGGAGACCTCGACTCGCCGGAGTCGAAGACGCGGCGGCTTCTCCAGGGGTCAGACCTCGCGCGGGTGGCGGTGGATTTTCTGGTTAAGCCATTACAGGCTGCCAAAGGGGCCGCCTACGGCGATGCCTGCAATTGCCTTGATCACCAATGGCAAGCGCAGGTCCTGGGTCAATTCAATACGCAACTGGCAACGCTGTATCCATTTACACGGTCCAGTGAGAGCGAAGCGCCTGTGGCCTCGGTGGAGAGCTTTTTCAACAACACGATGAAGAATTTCATCGACCAGGAGGTTGACCCCGCGATTCAACTCGGACTCCCTGTTTCGGGTGCCTTTCAGGCCGGTATCAATGCCGCTAAGTCTATCCAGCCGATTCTGGCGCGTGGCGCGAGCAAGTTGCGTTTCTCCCTGACGGCGAGCGCCGAGGGTATGACCGGCGTCAGGAACATGGAGTTCCGCTATTCGAGTGACCAGGTGTTCAACTACGGCATGGGGGGCAGCCAGACGCGGGACTACAAGTGGCCGCAGGCGGGCAATGGTGATTGCGAATTGCGAGTCTTCGCCAACCAAGTGGGCGCTTATTGCCAGCCGCTCTCTTTCCAAGGGGAGTGGGGAGTCTTCCGTCTTTTTGATGCCGCGACGGAACGGACCGGCGGACGCATGGCATGGGATTTCCCCGCGAGCGATGGCCGGACTCTCAGGGCTAGGCTGGCGCTGAGTGGCGGCGATGCGGCCTTCATTCTCGACGGCCACTTTACTCGTTTCCAGTGCCCGCCTTCGGTATGTCATTAGCGTTGGGGGCTGTAGGCCGACTGAGGCAGATGCGTGGACTGTTTTGAGCCAAGGGTGGGAGCGCCTGACGGTCATTGCTGACCGGTTAGATCATGATTGGACATTCATCGCCACCGGTTGGACTTTTCGGCAAGCTGCCGTCGCACCCGGACTTCGTGCGGTTGAACGCCGGCGGTCCGCTGGCTCGTTTGCTGGATGCTTGGATGCAGGAAGGGCTGCCCCTTTTGCGGTCGAGTCTTGGCAGTGGCTGGGAAACCGCGTTCGACCGGACGGTGCTGCTGTTTTTCGCCTACCGAGTGAAGAATCCCGTCGAAGCTCTCGTCGGGGTTTGTCGTCCCGGACGCGATCAGGGTGGACGTCGTTATCCTTTTTCCATTTTTGCACATGCGCATCTGGGCCGGGGCGGAGCCGGGTTCCAGGTCCTGCCGCAGGCATACGCGCTTTTTCTGAAGGCGGCACGGCGGTACGCCGTCAATGAATGCGCCGAAGGCATCGACAACCAGAAAGCCGCGCAGATCGTGAACTTGTCTTCCATCTTGCCTCAGAATTTGGTGGAACCTCAGCAGCGGTTTGACCAATATTTGGGTGACGTTACGATGGAGACCTTCTGGCGTGGAATCTACGGGGATTTCCATGACCAGCGGAAGTATTTGGTCATGAAGAACTTGTTCGCCACTCTGGCGCCGCGGCGGGGTCACGATACCTCCCGTTTTGGGTTTGCGTTGCGGCTGCCGACTGGCGGCGATGCCGATGCGGTCAGTCTACAGGTTTCAACGTGGTTCTGCCTCTGCCAGGCGACGCTCGGCGGGGACAATCTGGAACAGGTGACACTTTTTTGGTACGAAGGTGCAACTCCGGCGGCCAGTGGATGCTATATCTTTTTTCGGGCGCCGCTGCCGGCCATGTTGCCCTCTCTCCTTTTCCCCGGGACTGAGAATGAGATGGTGTGGAATCTGGAAGTGATGGGCGCCGACCGTGCCGATACGGCATGTCACGACTTGGGGGAGCCCCTCGCGTCTATCTTGGACTCGCCCAAAGTGACACTCAAAGAGTTTATCAAGTCGGTTCGAGCGTAACGAAGGACATGGCTGTGGCCGATCTGAGTCAACTGGCGACCTTGGGAAAGGATCCTGTACCGGGTGAAAACCCGGCTGGCGCAACCGTCGATCTTGATGCCATCCGCACGGAAATCCAGAAGCTGGATTCCGTGACTCAGGAACCTGTCGATTGGCGTCAGATCATCGACCAGGCAGAGGAAATCCTGCGCAGCAAGTCAAAGCATCTTCTGGTCGCCAATTACCTGACCTTGGCGCTTCTTGAAGAGCACGGTTATGCCGGTTTGGAAACCGGTCTGAATATCTGCTGTGATTTGGTGGCGACCTTTTGGGATACGATGGAGCCGCCGCTCAAGCGCAAGCGTGGGCGTATCGAGGCGTTTGTATGGCTGGCGGAGCGGGGTGGAAAGGCCAGTGAGGACCACAAGCCAAAGTCTGACGAGAAGGGGGCGCTGGAAGCGTGTGCCGCATCCTTAAAGACGCTTTCTGCGGCACTGGCCGAGAAACTGGCTGGAGACAGTCCGGGGCTCGGTGACCTGCAGCGCAATGTCAACAAGTACGTCACCGATTTCGCGGCTGCGGCACGGGCGGCAGAGGCCGCAGAAGCCGCCAAGAAAGCTCAAGCGGCAAGAGCGGCCACCGGTGAAATCGGGGATCTCAATACGATTGATGATGCCCGTAAGGCGTTGCGCAAGATCCAAGCCACCGCCAAGCAGGTCTGCGATTCCATGAGGAAGCTCGATCCCGCGGACCCGGTCGCGTATCGTTTTATTCGCTCCGCGATTTGGGGACAGATAAAAGAACTGCCCCCCAACACAAACGGGGCGACACAAATACCGGCGCCCGCGCCTGACTTGATCGCGCGTCTAAATGATCTGCAGCAAAAGTCAGATTGGCTCAACTTGGTCCAGGTGGCGGAGGGTGCCTTTACTTCGGCAGCCCTCTGGCTTGATGTCCAGCGTTGGTCGGCGCTTTCTCTGACCGCCCTCGGGCTCAACCATGCGGCAGCGGCAGAGGCGGTCATCCAAGAGACTGGTGGTCTTGTCGCTCGCCTTCCTGGTCTAATCAATCTTAGCTTCGCTGGGGGGATCCCGTTCGTTTCAAATGAAACCAAGGTCTGGCTCAGCAGTGAAGTTCAACCCCGTGTGGGAGGCATGGAGCAGTCACATAACGCAGGTTTGGTTGCCGATGACAATGTCCCAGCGGGATTCGCTGAGGTGGTGAGCGACGCCAGACAGCTTGCGGCACGCGGAAAACTTGCCGAAGCTGTTAAGCTGTATCAGGATGGGATTGCTGCCACCGGGCAGAAACGAGGTCAATTCCTCTGGCGCTTGGGGCTGGCAAGGCTATGTCTGGATGCCGGGAAGGTGGTTCTCGCGGCGCCGCAGTTGGAAGAATTGGAAAAGGAGATTCAGCAACATGAACTGGAGGTTTGGGAGCCCCGGCTGTGCCTGGAGGTTTACACGGCCCTTTTGACCGCCCGGCGGACGCTCCTGAAGGACACCCGTAGGGCGACCCCAGAGCTGGCCCAGAAAACCAGCCAACTCTACGACCGGCTCTGCCGTCTGAACGTTATGGCCGCCATGTCGCTGGACGGGAAATGAAAATCATTTGCAGGACTTGTGGCAATGGCAGACGTCATTCATTATATTGGGGTTGTTAACTCTTAACCGAGGTGGTCTATGGCACAAGAAGGATCAGTAGCACCGCGCGAACGGGTGAACATTGTTTACAAACCCGCCACTGGCGTAGACGAAGAAAAGGAACTTCCTCTCAAGATGGTTGTGCTCGGCGACTTTTCGCAGCGGTCGGACGACACGCCTCTCGAGGACCGTAAGCCCATCAACATCGACAAGGACAACTTCAACGATGTGCTGAAGGGGATGAAGCTCGCGGTGGAGGCGAACGTTAAGAACGTGCTCTCCGAAGAAGAGGGAGCCCAGATGCCGGTGAAGATGAAATTCGATCACATCAATGACTTTGGACCAGAGGCCGTGGTGCGTCAGGTTCCGGAGTTGGACCGGCTTTTGCAACTGCGTACGGCTCTGATGGCTTTGAAGGGGCCACTGGGCAATGTTCCGGGGTTCCGCAAGAAAATCACCGAAATCATGTCCAATGATGCCGCCCGCGAAAAACTGTTGAAAGAGTTGGGAGTTGGAGGCGCGCCGTCGGCCTGACGGCCAGTGTCGTTGTTCCAAAAGGAGAAAACACTATGGCTGACGCAAAAGAACAGAAGCAGGCCGGCACGGCGGCTGAGGCGGGAGGATCGCTCGTTGAAGAGATCCTGCTGGAAACGAAGCTGAAGCCGTCCGATGAGGGCTTTGCCATCGCCCGCGAGGGGATGCGTGAACTGATCGCTCTGCTGTCCACGCCGGAGAAGAAAGGCGAACGTGTCCAGCAGAAGCTGGTCGATGAGATGATCGTCGAGATCGACCACAAGATGAGCAAGCAGCTTGATGAGATTCTCCATAACGGGGCCTTCAAGGCGCTGGAGTCGGCGTGGCGGGGGCTGAAGCTAATGGTGGATCGCACCGATTTCCGTGAAAACATCAAGCTGGAAGTCCTGAATGTGTCCAAGGATGATCTTCTGAATGACTTCCAGGACTCCCCGGAGGTGGCCAAGTCCGGACTGTACAAGCAGATCTATTCGCGCGAGTACGGCCAGTTCGGCGGATCCCCTGTGGGGGCCATGATCGCCAACTATGATTTCGGTCCCGGTTCACAGGATATCTCGCTGTTGCAGTACTGCGCATCCGTGGGGGCCATGTCTCACGCGCCGTTCATAGCCGCTGCTGGCCCGCAGTTTTTCGGCGAGGAGAGCTGGTTGAAGTTCCCGAATCTAAAGGATCTCAAGTCGATCATGGAAGGTCCTCAGCACACGAAGTGGCGGGCTTTCCGGGAATCAGAGGATGCGCGGTATGTGGGCCTGACCATGCCCCGCTTCCTCTTGCGGCTGCCGTACAGCAAGGCGGATAATCCCGTCAAGACCTTCGACTATAATGAGGCGGTTTCGGACAGCCACGAAAAGTACCTCTGGGGAAACACGGCGTTCACATTCGCCACGCGTCTGACCGACAGCTTTGCGAAGTACCGCTGGTGCGCTAACGTCATTGGTCCAAAGGGCGGGGGCGCCGTCGAGAACCTGCCCATCCACACGTTCGAGGCGATGGGAGAAATTCAGTCGAAGATTCCGACGGAAGTGCTCATCACCGAGCGCCGGGAATTCGAGCTGGCCGAAGAGGGCTTCATCGGGCTGACGATGCGCAAGGATTCGGACAACGCCTGTTTCTTCTCTGCGAACTCTTGCCAGAAGGCGAAGTTCTTCGGGCAGAGCGCCGAAGGAAAGGAAGCCGAGACCAATTACAAGTTGGGGACGCAGCTTCCCTACATGTTTGTGATCTCTCGTCTGGCTCATTACATCAAGGTCCTCCAGCGCGAAAACCTCGGAAGTTGGAAGGAACGGTCGGATCTGGAACGTGAGCTCAACAACTGGATCCGTCAGTATGTTGCGGATATGGACAATCCCCAGCCTGGCGTACGCAACCGTCGTCCCCTGCGGAAGGCGCAGATTTCCGTGGAGGACGTTCCCGGCGAGCCGGGGTGGTATAAGGTTGATATGAAGGTGCGGCCGCATTTCAAGTACATGGGTGCATTCTTCACCTTGTCGCTGGTTGGAAAGCTTGACAAGAAGTAGTCTGGCTCGAGCGGGGCTCTCCCGCTCGGAGGTCGAATGGGGTGGATTTTGTAGGAACCGATGAATTGATGAGTTGCCGGTTATGTGACTGGCGGCTGATTGTTGGCGCAGTTCAACTACTTTCGGGAGGTACGCTATGCCAATGCCATTCTACATGACGCTGGAAGGCGTCAATCAAGGGAACATCGAGGGCTCGTGCGATCAGACCGGCCGTGAGGGCACGATCCTGTGCCAGGCGTTTGAGCACAATATCGCCATTCCCCGCGACCCGCAGAGCGGTCAGCCAACCGGGTTGCGGGTGCACAACCCGCTGACCATCACCAAGGTCTACGACAAGGCGTCACCGAAGCTGTACAAGGCTTTGTGCGAAGGCGAGCGGATGAAGAGTGTCAACCTCAAGTGGTACCGTATCGATCCAGCGGGAGCCGAGGAGCATTACTTCACTGTGGCGCTCGAAGATGCGATTGTGGTCGGCGTACATCCGAACACGCCCAACTGCCTTGATCCGCAGTTCGCCAGCTACGGGCACATGGAGGATGTGTCGTTCACTTATCGTAAGATCATGTGGACGTGGGAGCCCGACGGTGTCGCGGCGGAAGACGACTGGCGCGTGCGCCGGACGTAGTTCGCGTGACTCGCACTGATGGTTTGCCGGTGGCTCCGACCTTGTGCGGGGCCGCTGGCTGATCCACGCAGTCGGGGGCATTCCTGTACCTATGTGTGGGATGTCCTTGTTTTGTGCACACGCGGTGTTGTGAGAAGATGTCTTGGTCAGCGAGCGCACCCTGTTTGAACGTTTGGCGGACCCTGATCCGGCGGGCGGACGTCGTTCAGCTCTCGACGTCGGGCGTCTGAAGCGATCGGTTATTCAGCATCTGAGGAATATGCTGAACAGTCGGCATGGCTGCGCCACCGCCCAGCCCGACTATGGAATCCCGGATCTCAACGAGTTCATGTTCAGCTTTCCCGAATCGATCTCGCCGATGCGCCAGGCAATCCAGACGTCCATCGAGAAGTATGAACCCCGTCTCAAGAATGTGAAGGCGATCTGGGCGCCGGACGAAGATGATCCACTCAATATCCGCTTTGAGATCACGGCGCGCCTGGTGACCGAGGATCGGGATGTTCCCATCTCCTTTAGAACCGGTGTGGGGTCCGTGGGCGGGCTGACCATCGAAGGCTGATTGGCAAACGGGTCATGTTCAACAAGTACTACCAGGACGAGTTGACCTACCTGCGCCAATTGGGGCAGGAATTCGCGCGTGCCTATCCGCAAGTTGGCCACATGCTGGCGGAGAGCGGGACGGATCCGGATGTCGAGCGCCTGCTAGAGGGATTCGCCTTTCTCACCGGCCGAATCCGCCAGCGTCTGGACAGCGAACTGCCCGAACTGACTCATGCGTTCGTTGGACTCATGTGGCCGCATTATCTGCGGCCGGTGCCGTCGATGTCTATCGTCCAATTTCTTCCCGCCGCCACCCTGCAGGATGTCCAGGCCATCCCGCAAGGCGCCGAGATTGACTCGACACCGGTCGATGGGACACGCTGCCGTTTCCGCACCACGTCCGATGTCCTGATGTATCCCTTCACGCTGGAGGGGACGGCGCTGGATGTCCCACTTTCGAAACCGGCGACTTTGAGCCTGTCTTTTGTGGTTTCGGAGAAGGCCAACCTCAGCAAACTGAATTTCGGCTCGCTTCGCCTTTTTCTGCACGGAGAAGCCGCCGCGTCATACGGCCTGTATCTCTGGCTTTGTCGGCACACGCACGCGGTTGCTTTCCATGCGGGTGACAAGCAGATCCGGATTGATCATTCGACTGTGCGACCGGCCGGTTTTGACGACAGCGATGCGCTCCTGCCGTATCCGGCGAACTCCTTTCCGGGGTATCGTCTGTTGCAGGAGTATTTCAC
>JAVHPP010000116.1:0-2085 GCA_036170655.1 Candidatus Zixiibacteriota bacterium
TGCTGCTCCACATACAAGACTTGCATGATTACGGCCGCGGACATGTCTCGTTGCACGGATTGCACGGTGCCGCTCCAGTGCCGAAGGCAAAGTCAACCGCACCCACGACATCCAACACATCTGTAAAGCCGTCACCGTTGAAGTCTCCACGGAAAAGTGGACACTTCGGATCCTGAACGTCTACGCCCGTGCCGAGCACGATGTCCACGTCCGCCACGACATCCAACACGTCGACCTCCCCATCGCCGTTCACATCGCCTGGGTGCGGGCAGCAGCAACAGGCGTCGGTCGCGCCATCAGGGCATTTACGAAAATACGTCTCCTGAGACTGGACAACACCCCCGGTCGGGTCGGTGACCCTCACCGCCACATAGTAGAATGTGTAATCAGGCGAAAGGCCGCGATTCTCCGGCGGCAGTAGCAGATTGCCAAGCAGGTAGTACGTTGCAGAGGGATTCCACGTCATCATCGAATCCGTACCGTTCTCAAACTTGCTCCAACTGTCACATTTCCAATGGTACGTAAGAATGCCCCCCTCCGGATCAAAGGCGTCCACCTTCACGAGATACCCCACTATCGGGCTCGCCACAAGGCAGGTGCAAGTGCTGCAGAAGACCTCCGGGCCGGTGCGAATGACAGGAACGTGATTGATCGTGGCTCTGTCGATCGCCAAGCTCGATGTCCATACAGATGTGTTGGAGTTTGTGTACGTTGATTGCGCCCGGACCTGCACGTCGTAAGCTCCCGAAGGCACATTCACGTCAGGCTGCCAAATCACACGCGATTGCGGACCGGACACCTGAAGCGACGGGCCACTCCGGAAATAGACAGTCCCCTGTAGGGATACGGTCACGGTGACATTCGCAAAATCCGTCAGGGTGTATCCGACCTCTACGCGATCCTGCGGATCAACATCTGTGCGATAGACGTAATCGGCGATTGGATACAACACGTCCACACCCAGGGAGTAGCGGTGGACGCCTGTAGAGGTGCCGTAGTTCTGCGTGATGAATGCGTCTCCCGACTTCAGCGGGGCCTCGGTGGTACATGGATAGCTGCATTCATAGCCGTGACCGATGGCGAACGCGTGCGGGTAGAAACTCGTCCCAGCTGGCGACGGGAATGCATAGGCTGCAAGCGGAACCATGTAAGATGAGAACTTGTACAGCGTCCCGGTGGCCGCGTCCAGCGCGTAGACCTGACCGTAGTTGTCGACGTCGACAGACACAAGATCGCTTCCGGGGAGCGTGTCGCTGCTGAAGTTGTACTGACCATTTATTGTCCTGTGGACCCTCGTCAGACGGGCGTTTCCCCGGTCGGCGACATAGAACAATGACGAGTCCTGCCAGCCCATGATATTCCGCCCCCAGCAGACACTCATCGGGTTCAGAAACTGGCCGGCGCCGGACCCCTTCGTTCCAATTCGATAGGCGTCGTACGTGCAAGAAGCACGGTACCTGACAATCTGCCCATTGCCGTTGTCGGCAATCAAGAGACCACCCCCGTGGTCGTTTAAGTCAACATCTGTTGGATAGTTGAATCCGCACGTGATCTCGCGATCGAATTGGACGTCGGTGTCCTCGTAAGAGACGCGCACGAGACGGTATTGGACCACCCTGTTGTTGAGGGCATCGGCCACGTAGCACGAGCCGAAGTCGCCGGTGATTCCCATGGGGCCACTGAATTGAAACTGGCCGGTGCCGACGCCACCGCGTACTGATATCCAGCTATGCGCATTGTCGGCGCCGACGACACGGCTCCAGGAAAAGTCGCCGACAAATAGATAATCATTGTACTGTATCGTTCCGGCATGGAACGATGCGGCGGAGATTCCCCAGGGAACGCTAAAGATGTCCGTATGGAAGGCCGAATTGCTTGTGGTCGAATTGAGAACGTTCGCCTGCGAATGAAGCGCCTTTGGCAGCAAGATCGAGTCGCTCGAAAGATATTCGAACGTCGCACTCCCCGCGACACCACTCGGCTGAAGCAGACGGGACTTGCTGGCAGATACGGATGCGTCCATCGCGGCAGCCAGCAAAGGTGAGGCGGGGCGGCATTCGGTGAGATCAAGGACCCAGCCGTTCG
>JAVHPP010000117.1:0-2085 GCA_036170655.1 Candidatus Zixiibacteriota bacterium
CTGCGGCAGGACTGGCGCGGGATTCTTATACACGGATTCCGCCGTAACAGCAACCGTCCTCAACGCCTTCCGATCCCATTTTCCGCTTTACAGGTGCGGGTTGTTTTGCCTCTTGATGATATAATAAATATAGTATTGACATTAAACTATAAGTTTAGTATCATTTTTGCCGGTAGTTTATGATGTGTTTCTTTCTTGATTGACCGGGAGGATGACCATGGCTGCGCGAATCGTCTGTCTTATCATGGGGCTGTTGATCGCCGTCGCCGGGACTGCATCGGCGGACGACAGACGGATTCTGGACGTTCTGCTCAAGAAGGGGATCATCAATCGGAGCGAGTACGAGGAGATTCTGAAGGAAGCCCGGGAAGCCGACGCACCCACGCCGACCGTTTCCGCGGAGGAGGCCCCGCCGGGCACAAAGCGACCGCCGCCGGTTGGTTCGTACAAGGATCTGGAGCGTGTCGCGGGTGGGATCGAAAACCTGCGCAAGAACGACTACCGGAACGTCTTCACGACGCTCGACAGCATTCTGAAGCGCAATGAGCGGCTCAGCGTCGGGATCGTGGCGCTCAAGGCGCAGTACAATGCCGACAATACCGACCGGAAGCCGTCCAGCGCGACGGCCGATACGTCCAATAACCAGGGGACGCTCCGCGACGAGAACGGCTTCCGCATCCGCGCGGCGGAGTTCTACGTCACCGGACGGCTGGTGCCCTGGTCCACGTATTACGTAGAGGTCGAGTTCGCCCGACAGAACGAGATTGCGCTCAACAGCATGTATATGGATTTCTATGCGAAAGACATGCCGTATCTGAAGAGCCTGTACCCGTACATTTCCAAATTACGCGTCGGGCAGTTCCGGGAGCCCTTCGGGATCGAACAGGGCACCTCGCAAGGCTTGCAGGATTTTATCAATCGCGCCTATTACACCGATCTTCGTACCAGCGGTGTGAGCACGAGGCCCGGAGACCCAGGGCTCAACCCGTTTGGGAAGGACAACTCGTCTGGATTTCTCCAGCAGCTGGACATGGGAGTCGAGTTGACCCACAAGGCGCCGCAATTGCCGTTGGAACCTGAGGTGCAATGGGCGGTCGTCAACGGCGCAGGCCGGAATTTCAACGACAACAATGCCGATAAGGATCTCAGCGGGAGACTGATTCTGACGCCAACCGAGGGCATGAAGCTGTATTTCGCAGGATATACAGGCACGTCGTTCTTTACGGCGCCGAACACGGGAACAGCGACCTTGCCAGTCAACACCGACGTGCGCAAGACGCGGCAGGGCGTGATGTACACCTATATTCCGCCGTTCCTCGATAATCTGGTCAAGATCCAGGGGGAATATATCGAAGGGGCGGACAACGGCTTCCGGCGGCGGACGTTCTACCAGTATGTTACCTTCCGGCCCTTCTCGTTGCTGCCGAACTTCGAACCAGCCTACCGGTACGAGGAATTCACGGCGGACACGAACCGTCCGGACAGCACGCTCGCCCGGCACACGATCGGGTTCAACTACTACTTTCACACGAACGTGAAGTTCACACTGAACTATGAGATCCGAAGCGACGAGAACCAGAATTCCACGCCGCTGGCGCCGGCCGGTAACACCAACGCCAACAACAAGAACTTCCTCACCACGCAGATTCAGTTCCGGTACTAACAGAATGATGAACGCCCCAGTCTTTGTCATTGCGAGGAGCGGTTTTTACGACGAAGCAATCTCACGTGAAACAGACGAGATTGCCACGCTCCAGATGGTCGCTCGCAATGACAGATTGGTGGGCATCTCCCCCAAGTGCCGAGGGAAACGCATGCTGAGAAAACCCGGGTGTTTCGTGCTCGCTACAGTGTTTGCGGTGGTGATCGGCGGAACGTGGCCTCTGACCTCGCAGGCCGGCGAGGTCACCGTCGCCGCCGCGTCCGACCTGAATTTCGTGTTCAAGGAACTCGTGGCGGAGTTCGAGAAGAAGACCCGCAACACAGTCAAGCTGTCCCTGGGATCGTCGGGGAATTTCTTCGCGCAACTGTCCAACGGCGCGCCCTTTGATCTGTTTTTCTCGGCCGATATCGGTTATCCCAGGA
>JAVHPP010000118.1:0-2074 GCA_036170655.1 Candidatus Zixiibacteriota bacterium
GCCAGAGAGAATGCCCGGCCGAATCGAGACGGTCCCGAATCTGTTTTCCGATCGCGGGATTCAGATCGTAATAGGTCAGCAGCGGCCGTTGACATTCGCTGCACACGCCTTGCAGGACGCCGGGATCGTGCACACGATGGCAGAGACCGCAGCGAAGTTCGGATGGTGTCATGGGTACAGGCGCGTGTCGTCAGGAGAGTCCGGCGGGACTGACGCCAATGGCAACAATGGAGCAGGCCAACAAGACGTTCAAGCCGAGCTGTTGCGCTCGCGTGAGCAACTCATCCGATTCCGTTCCCGGATTGAAGAACACCTCGCCCGGCTGGACGGCGGCAATATCATCGAGCAGCATCAATCCAACCTGCGGAGGAACATAAACCGACACGCGATCGACGGGACGGGGCACATCCCGAACCGACGGGTACGCTTTCAGTCCTTCGATGGTCACCGCGCTGGGATTCACCGGCAAGACCGTCCAACCCTGCTGAAGATAAGCGCGGACGGCCTTGTTTCCGAACTTGCGCCGGTCGTTGGAGGCGCCGATGATCGCAATGCTGCTCATCACGCAGGGAACTTCGTCTTGTAAGACTGGAACAACTGCCCCCAGTCCGTGCGCATGAAACCACGGATAATCTTCCGTCCCACGGTCGGGTACCAGAGCCAGTCGTGATAGACATTCGACGCGAATGGCGCCCAGACAACGAGCGGCGAATGCAGCGCGATCCGTTCGAGGAAGCGCAGCGGCCCCTTGCGCAGCATCTGATCCCCCCAGATGACGAGCGAACGTTTTGTGCGGAATCCGAGATTCATGCCTCGGATATCGTCGCCGATGATGTCGATCGCGTCTGTATCCGCCACGCCCAGTCCCCGTTCGTGGCACATGCGTAAATAGGGAATCGACATCGGATCGAACCCCATGATCCTGGCAGCGACCGCGTCGATGGCCACCGAATCGTACGATGCCAGAATCACGTTGCCAATGCGCGGGACCATCGTCCGGGGACCCGCGCCGTCGCCGCAGACCGCGCCATCCATGACTGCGAGGACCTTCGGGTGTAACTCCCGTTGCATGTACATCAGGTCGACCATGACCTCGTGGATGTACTTGTGGGCGTAATGACGCACTTCTTTCAGCAGGCCGCCGAACGCGTTCTTGATCGCGCCGGTCGTGACCGAGTGGCCATGGGTCTTGATCGTGGGAAAGTGAATGATCTGCTTGCCGGGATAGATCTTGGGAATCTCGATTCCCTCGGGGAAAATCTCATTGAGCTTGAGCAGATCGGACTTGAAATGGTAGACGGTCCATTCGACGTCCGTCAACGGGGTGAACGTGAGTCCATATTGCTGGAGAATCGGCAGCCAGAGATTGTTCTTTGCCCCCTGAACGGGGTTGGTGACGACGGTCTTGTTCTCAATGGGGATCAGACGATCGCGCGGAAAACCATAGTCGATCAGCGCCCGAATCACTCCCTCCACCTGCCACGGCTGGGAGGAACAGGCGGGAAAGTACTTGGTCCATGACAGATTGAGCTTGAGCAGAGTGTCGACGTCGTGATCGAGTCCATCGGTGACGCCGACCAGATCCAGAAGCCGCCGGTAGTCATCGAGCACGGTCGCTGGCCGTGTGACGACGGCCGCAACGCGTGACCGGCGTGATCCCGTCGTGGGATCCGTTTGCCGGTTTGCTTGAGGGACAGGAATTGTCATGGCACACCCGCTCAGGAATGTACAACAGACACGCCGGGAAGGCAATTTGGAGTGCGCAGGCTCGCCCGCGCTTTCATTGCGGCGGTGAGCCACCGCACTCCACATCAGGTTCGCCAACTCGCAATGTCGTCAATGAATCCGGATCGATATCCTGTGTGGCCTGGTCCATCGTCTCGAACTGAAGGTCGCGAAGAAACTGGCCCAATAGGAGAGCTCTTCGGGAGTCTTCTGCGAACCCCGGAACTGGCGAGAGATCAATCGCCAGTACGGCCGGCCATCCATGCAGATGAGAAGCATGAATCGCATGATGAATGGTCCAGAACGGCAGACGGTCGAGATACGATCCGGCCGCCGGAAACCAGCGGCC
>JAVHPP010000119.1:0-9826 GCA_036170655.1 Candidatus Zixiibacteriota bacterium
TGCCGAGCCTCTCGTGCGAAAGTAGAAAGAGGCTCGGCAGGAGCCTCGCCCTCCCGAAAAAACTCACATCTGCTCCGTCGCCTTCCGTGTGTGGGGCTTTTTCAACACGCCCTACGCAAGAAGAAAAAAGGGGGAACGCGTTCCGCGGTTCCCCCTCTGATGAGACGATGATTCTCGTGATGGATTTAGGGAGCCATAAACTCAAGAGTCTCGATTCTTGACCCAATGTGGTTGCGGCCATCGTTGTCCATCATCGCGACGCCGAACTTGTATGTTGTCGCCGGACTGAATTGTGCATCATCCGCATTCCCTGTCTGCAACTTGCGGATGATCAGCACCTGGTACTTAGTGTGCGTCACATCGTCAACCTGCCCCAACTGCCTTTCTGATCTGTAAAGAGATTCTTCAATTCTTGTGAAATGTTTCTCCAGTCACAACGCGGCGGGTTACGGTTGGCGGACAACAAAGTCAATCGAGAAGAAGACAGGTTTTGTCACAAATGCTTGGTAGAGGACATGGAGGCGGCGAAGTCGAGGGCGGAGGCCAGGGGTATCGTTGCTGATGGCGGGGCACCCTGTGGTGCGTCTGCTGCGACCCGCCGCATGCCCGTAATTCCCCTTGCGCGCCCCATTGCGGGGCAATATCTTACACAGTTTGGAGTGGGGCCCCCACTCCTTGATTTGTTAATGGACGACCAGCGGGGTGTGTGAAGTGTCTGAGACGGCCCACAGAGAGGTCGACAGCCGGTTGAAACAAATTGTCGAAAAGGCGGTTTCGAGCCGCGGAGTCGAGTTGATTGATTTGATCCATGTCCGCAGCGGACGGCGTCAGGTTGTCCGGCTGTTGATCGACAAGGTGGGGGGTGTGTCGGTCGAGGAATGCGCTGTTGTGTCCCGGCGGGTCTCCGCCGACTTGGACATGGCCGACTTTCTCGAAGGGCGGTACACCCTCGAAGTGTCTTCTCCCGGGATCGACCGGCCCTTGAAAACACCGGCGGATTTTCGCCGCAAGTTGGGACGGGAGGTCAGCCTGCGTATCACCGGTGAGGATCCCCTGGCGGCGGGTATCGAAGGAACAATCGATGCGGTCAACGGGGATTCGGTCACGGTGGGAGGGCAGGTGGTGACATTTGACCGGATTGCGGAGGGGAAACTCATTATCTAAGAAGCGCCCGTTCACGGTGAACCGTTTGCCCTCGCGGGGTGACCATCTCGAAGCCCCGCACGAATGCACACAATCAGCGGAGCGCAGGGCCGGAACGGAAGCGGCCGGAAAGAACAAACGATGGCGATGGAATTCGATGTCATGGAGGTGATCCACCAGATCACCAAGAGCAAGAACCTGGACGCGGAATATGTTCTCGAGACCATCCGTGAAGGTCTGATGACCGCCGTGCGCAAACGCTTCGGCGAGACCGACAATGTGCGCGTCGAAATCGACCGTCGCGAGGGCGAAATCTACATGGTCGCCACCAAGACCGTGGTCGGCTTTGTCGAAGACGCTCTCCATGAAATCTCTCTGGTTCAGGCGCAGGAGATTGATGAAGAGTCGGAGATCGGTGACGAGATGGAGGTGGAATTGCCCCTCGAGGAATTCGGCCGCCATGCCATCGCCGCGACGAAACAGGTTCTTGTTCAGCGGATCCGTGAAAAAGAACGCGAGCAGACCTACAATGAATACAAGGATCGCGTCGGCGAAGTCGTGACCGGTATTGTTCAGCACATCGACAAGGGCATGATCATTGTCAATGTCAATGGCGCCGAGGCGGTGGTCCCGCGCAAGGAACAGATCCCGCGTGAACGATTCCGGCAGGGAGACCGAATCCGTGCGATCATTGCGGATGTGCAGCCCAATCTTAAAGCTCCGCAGATCATCCTCTCACGCGCCCACCCGCGGCTGCTCCTGCGCCTCTTCGAACTGGAAGTGCCGGAGATCTTCGAAAAGATCGTTGAGATCAAGGTCGTGGCACGTGAGCCGGGCGAGCGCTCGAAAGTGGCCGTGGCCTCGATCGACGCGCGCGTCGATCCGGTCGGCGCCTGCGTCGGTGTCAAGGGTGTCCGTGTTCAGTCGATCGTCCGTGAGTTGGCCAATGAACGCATTGACATTGTTCCCTGGGATCCTGACCCGGAGATTTTCGTTCAGCGTGCCTTGGCGCCCGCTCGTGTCGTTCAGGTCAATACCGACGCTGAGAACAAGGAGATGACCGTCATCGTCGAGGATGACAAGCTCTCGCTGGCGATCGGCCGCAATGGGCAGAATGCCCGTCTGGCTGCCAAACTCACCGGATGGAAGATCACCATCCGTTCCGAGTCGCAGTTCCTAAATCAGCGGACACACGCGCTGGGCACCGTGACTGCGCTCTCGGAGCTGCCCGGCGTCGGCGAAGCCACCCAGGCGAAGCTGGAAGCCGCCGGTGTTGACTCGGTGGAAAAGCTGGCCGCCAAAACAGAAGCAGAATTGACAGAGATCGAGGGTCTTGGCCCCAAGACGTCGGCTAAGCTGATCGAGTCCGCGCAGGAATGGGTGTCGCAGCATATTGACCTCCGCCTGAAGGCAGAGGAGCCAAAATCCGCCGCCATCGGCGATGAACTGTTCCTTTCGGAAGAAGAGCAGGAGGCGCTGGGCAACAAGACCGGTGATAGTACGGATGAGGACAGTTCACGCGGCAAACATTAGGTGTCCGCAACATCTTTGACCGAATCTGGTGATCCGGTCACGGGACGCCACGGAAGGTATCTGACGACGATATGGCCAATAAACGCCTGTATGAAGTTGCACATGATTATAAGCTGTCCAGCGATGCGCTCATGGCGCTGGTGAACCGGCTGGGCTTCGATGTCAAAAGCCACATGAGTGTGGCGACTGACGAGATGCTCGCAGCGGTTGAGTCTGAATTCGGGCGGCAACGCGAATCCCTGAAGACGGAAATCGCCGTACGGGAGAAGAAGACGCGCGAACGCAAGGCGCGTGCGCGCCAGGCAGCCGAGGAGGAAGCAAGCCGGCAGGCGGAAGCACAGCGGGCCGCCGAAAAAGCGCGTCGGGAAGAAGAAGAACGCAAAGCCAGGGAAGCGGAAGCGGCAATCGCCGCCAAGGTGATCACGACCACACCGGTCTCGATCGCACCGGTGGCTCCACCGTCGATCGCGGTTACAGCGGCGGTGCCACCACCCTCTCCGAGACCGCTGTCAGCAAGTATTGCCGGACGTCCCGCTGGCGCAGCTCATGTCCCTCCGCGGGTCACCCGGCCCGGCGCCAACCCGGTTGTCGTCGGTCGTCCCGCCTCCCCAGCGGCCGCCGCCGGACGGCGTCCCGTGATTGCTCAGGGCGGGCAACAGAAGCACCATCGCCGCGGCCCCAAAAAGAAAAGACAGCGCGTGGACCAGCAGGAGGTCGCAGCCAGTTTCCGCCGCACGGTCGCCCAATTGGGGATGAAGGCCAAACCCCGCCGCCATCGCCGTCACGACGCGGCCGAAGGCGAACCTTTTGTCGAACCGTCACGCATGATCGAGGGCAATGAGTTCATGTCGGTCTCGGAACTCGCGAGCAAAATGGGGGTCAGCGCCAGCGAGGTGGTCGCCAAGTGCATGGAATTGGGCATGCTGGCGACGGTCAATCAGCGACTTGACACCGACACGATCGAAACGATCGCTTTGGAGTTTGACTACAGTGTCAAGTTTGTTCAAGAGGTCGGGGCCGAGGAGATCACCGGCGAGGAAGACCGGCCAGAGGATCTCGTTGCCCGTGCGCCTGTCGTCACAGTCATGGGGCATGTTGACCATGGCAAGACCTCCCTCTTGGATTACATCCGCAAATCCAACATCATCGCCGGAGAATCCGGCGGCATCACCCAGCATATCGGCGCCTATCGCGTCGCGACGGCCCGCGGGCTGATTACCTTTCTCGACACGCCAGGGCATGCGGCCTTTACCGCCATGCGAGCGCGCGGGGCACAAATCACCGACATCGTGGTTCTCGTGGTGGCTGCCGACGACGCGGTGATGCCGCAGACCATCGAGGCCATTGCGCACGCGCAGGCGGCCAGCGTCCCCATTGTCGTTGCCATCAACAAGATGGACAAACCCGGCGCCGACGCCGACAATGTGCGCACGCAGTTGTCGCACCAGGGGCTCGTGCCCGAAGAGTGGGGCGGCAAGACCATCATGGTGCCGGTATCCGCGAAAACCGGCGAAGGCGTCGACCGGCTCTTGGAAATGCTCCTGCTCCAGGCCGAGGTGGTCGAATTGAAGGCCAACCCGCACCACCGCGGTCGCGGCGTTGTCGTCGAAGCGAAACTGGACAAGGGGCGCGGTTCGATGGCGACCGTGCTGATCCAGAATGGCACACTAAAGGTCGGCGATTTCTTCGTGACGGGCGCCCATTCAGGCCGGGTGCGTTCCATGGTGGACGACCACGGCAATTCCGTACCCGCTGCCGGACCGGGGGTGCCCGTGCAGGTCACCGGCGCCGACGGTGTCCCGCAGGCCGGGGACTCCTTCGTGGTCTGTGAAGATGAACACGTCGCCCGGTCCGTGTCTCAGATGCGGGGGCGCGTCAAACGTGAACAGGCCTATTACCGCCTCCAGAAGACGACGCTCGCGAATGTCTACGAACGCATCCAGGAAGGCGAGATCCGCGATCTGAAATTGATTATCAAAGGTGACGTTGACGGATCGGTGGAAGTGTTGGCCGATACGCTGGCGAAGATCAAGTCTGATGAAGTGCAGGTTGCCATTGTCCACCGTGGCGTGGGCGCCATCAATGAATCGGACGTGCTCCTGGCCGCGGCGTCGCAGGCGGTTGTTGTCGGATTCCATGTCCGCCCCGATGCCCGGGCCCGTGAGCTGGCTGTCCGTGAAGGCGTCGATATTCGCCTGTACAGCATCATCTATGAAGTCGAAAATGACATCCGGGCTGCGCTCGAAGGAATGCTATCGCCGGAAATCGTCGAGGAGAACACTGGTGTGGCCACGGTGAAGAACACGTTTAAGATCTCGCGGATCGGCACGATCGCCGGCTGCGAAGTCACCGAGGGCATCGTGCGGCCCAATGACAAAGTGCGTATCGTGCGCGATGGCGTCACGGTCTATACCGGGATCATACAGACTGTCCGCCGCTTCACTGATGATGTCAAGGAAGTCGGAGCCGGACTGGAATGCGGCATCAAGATCGAAAATTATAATGATATCAAGGTTGGAGATTCCCTGGAGTTGTTCCGGATCGTGGAGCATGAGCGTAAACTGGCGTGAGCGGCCATCTGTCAGACGATCACTCGGAGACACCGGGGCACGGGTGATGGCGCATGATTGGCGAAGCCCGTCTGGAACTCTCTCTGCCGGCGTGTCACAGTCTGAAGGACAAGCGTGGTATTCTCAAGCGGTTTCTGGAACATATTCGGCGAACGTATTGTGTTGCCATCGCGGAAATTGATGCCCAAGACAAATGGCAACTGGCCATTGTCGAAGTGGCGGTCGTGGCCAATGAACGGGCGCATCTCCACCGGATTCTGACCAAGGTTATCAACGAGGCCGATCGTCCCGGTGAAATCATCCTGATCCGAAGCGAAATCCACATCTGAACCCGGGCCGGATGGCGCGGAAAGCCCTCAACAAAAGAGCCCGGCCGCCGTAATACACTGATCAAGAGTCCGCCCCAACTCCGGAAACGCCGTGTGGGTAATGGAGACCGGCCCGGACGACTTTGAACAAATGTGAAACACTTCAAAAGATCAGAACGCGTGGCCGACGAGATTCTCCGTCTGGTGGCCGGGATGTTGCAGGGGGAAGTCAAGGACTTCGACCTTAGCGCGGTCACTCTGATACGCTGTGAGGTGTCGCATGATCTCGCGGAGGCGTCGCTGCGCTATTCGGTGCTCGGCGATGAGGATAAGCGCCGCGAGGCCGCCGACGCGCTCGGCCGTGTGGCCGGATTCCTGCAGCGGCGTGTCGGGGAGAGTCTCGGGTTGCGGCAGACGCCGCATCTCCGGTTTTCCTACGATTCCTCCCAAGTGGAGAGCGTGAAGCTCCAGGAACTGTTCGACCAGATCGCCCGCGAACGTGACAACGATGCGAAAAGCTGATGCCGACAAAATCGCCCGCGCGCTGAAGGGCGCCTCGCGCATCCTGATCACCGCGCACCGTGATCCGGATGGCGACTCGATCGGCTGCCAGCTGGCGTTCTATGAATACTGGACCACACAGCGGGGGGGGAAGGCCGACGTCATCGATCACGGCTCAATCCCGCGAAAATACCACTTCCTGGACCCGAACAGCGTGATCCGTTCACCGGGGCAGGTGAAACGACCGGGACGCTGGGATGCGGTCGTCGTGTTTGAATGCTCCAGCCTGGATCGCATCGGCTCCGTTCAATCATTGGTGCGTTCCAACGTGCCGGTCATCAACATCGACCACCACCGTCACAACTCGCAATTTGGCGCCGTCAACGTGCTCGATCCGACAGCGGCCGCCTGCGGTGAAATGGTCTTTGACCTGCTTCGCTTGTGGAAGGCAAAGTTCACCCCGGCCATCGCGCAACTCCTGGCCGCGGCGATTTTGACCGACACCGGACGTTTCCATTACCACAGCACCACGCCGCGTACCCTCCAACTGACAGCGTCGCTCATGCGTTTGGGGGCTGACCTCACGGCGCTGACCGATCAGATTTACTACTCCTATCACCCCAACCATTTCCGCCTCGTCCAGCGTGTTCTGAGCAATGCCCAGATGAAGGCCGGTGGCCGGGTCTGTTTCCTGATTCTGCGGAAGTCCGACCGTAAACGCTTCCATGTGCCCATGCGTGAGTTGGAGGGGCTGGTCGACTATACGCTTTATGTGCGCGGTGTCAAAGTGGGAGCGCTGCTCAAGGAACTGGGGCCGCGCGAGACCAAGGTCAGTCTGCGCTCCCGGGATTCCTCGGACGTTGCGGAAATCGCCCGGCAGTTCGGGGGCGGAGGCCACTTGAACGCGTCGGGCTGCCTGATTGATCTTTCCATTCCCCAAGCCATTCGTGTGTTGACGGAAGCCATCAGTTCCCGCCAGATCCATCATCAGACGACACATGCCCGATAAATATGGGACAGTGCAACTCCCGATGACGCGCGTGTCCGTTCCCAAACATGCCCCGCGGAGTCTGGCGGAGCCCTCGGGTGTGCTGCTCGTTGATAAGCCGACGGGAATGACCTCACACGATGTCGTCGATGTGGTGCGTCGGCTCTGCGGAATCCGTCAGATCGGGCACACGGGGACATTGGATCCCGCCGCCTCCGGATTGCTCATCCTCCTGCTGGGCAGGGCCGCCAAAATCGCGTCGTATCTCAGTGCGCTCCCGAAATCCTATTTGGCTCAAGTGCATTTTGGGCAAGTGTCCGAAACGGGTGATTCTGAGGGACAACTCTCCACCAGTGGCGATCCATCTCTGGTGTCCGGTCCGAATCTGGCGGAGATCCTGCGTGGTATCGTCGGTGAGATCACGCAGAAGGTGCCCGCGTATGCCGCAGTGCGCAGCGGTGGCCGACGCCGTTACGATCTGGCGCGGTCCGGTCAGGACGTGCCGCTTTTGGAGCGCCGGGTCACCATCCACTCCGCCGACTTGATTTCCTGTTTGACACCGGTTGCAGAGGTCCGGATCTGTTGTTCCAGTGGTACTTACATCCGTTCTCTCGCCGAAATGCTTGGTGAAATGATGGGCTGTGGCGCCTACTTGGACGGCCTTCGGCGCGAAGCCGTGGGACCATGGTCAGTGACTCAAGCGTTCACGCTGGATCAACTAACGGTTCTTCTCAATCGTCAGGCGTCCACCCGTCTCGTGGGCACGGCGGATTTGTCGATCCTGCGTCCCATCGAAGAGTTCCTCCGCTTTCCGCGAATCACGCTCTCCGAGGCCTGTGTCTCTGCCGTTCTCACGGGTCCTCCGCTCAGGGCGAATTCTGTCATGGATATTCAGGGAAAGTTCGTTTCGGGCGAGACCGTCACGTTGTGCGATGCCAACGGACACGTCCTGGCCGTGGCCACGGCCCGCTTCGATTCGTGTTTGTGGCCGGATGCCTGCCCGCAAAACGAACTCTTCCGCTACCAAAGGGTGCTGGCTTGAGGCAAACTCCTATTCATTGTCCTCCGGCCATCTCTGGTCAGGCGTTCTTCGAGAATCCCGCCCAGCTCGCTGGGTCTCTGAATTGCCCCCCGGTGATCTGTATCGGGACTTTCGACGGTGTCCATCGGGGACATCAGGCCATTCTCGCACGCGGTCGGGAAATCGCCGCTGCGAAAGGGTGCCAGCTTTTGGCCATCACTTTCGACCCGCATCCCAAGTCTGTTGTGTCGCCTGACCATGCTCCGCTCCTGCTCACCGAATCAGCAGAGAAAATCGCTCTGTTGCGAACATACGGAGCTGACCTCGTACTGCAACTGCACTTCGACGAAAAGCTGGCGTCGACATCGGCCACGGATTTTCTCGGAGGGCTCATCCTCCAGGAACTCCATGCCGTTGCGCTGGTTCTTGGTGATGATTTCCGGTTCGGCAGAGGACGTGAGGGTACGCCCGAATTCCTCCAGAGATGGGGTGTGAATGCCAGAATACAAGTTGCTGTCGTACAAGCTATTATAGACGATAATGTAAAGGAGCGCATTAGCTCAAGTTCGATTCGTAAGAGTCTTCAGGATGGCCGGTTCGAGCAAGCCATCCGCCTCTTGGGACATCCATATCCCGTCTCTGGCGAAATCATTACGGGCGCGGGACGCGGACGGAAACTCGGATATCCTACTTGGAATTTACGCCTCTCCGAGCGTAAATTACCACCGCCAGTCGGAATCTATGCCGGCTGGGCGGGCCGACAGATGCCCCGGTGGGCAATGGTGTACTACGGGTCCAACCCGACCTTTGGCGAGCACGCCATCCGGCTTGAGGCGAATCTGTTTGACGCGTCGGCGGGGAGCGCTCTGCCCGAGCGCCACGAGACCATCTGGTTGGCAGGATATGTGCGGTCTGAGGTTCGCTTTGATACGGCTGATGCGTTGAAGAGCCAGTTGGCGGAAGACGAACGCATCGTTCGAAATATGTTGTCAACGTCACATGATCTAAACCTTCAACCCTGAGGAGTGGCACGTGCAAGGAACTGCCGAGAAGACCCGTGAGATCGTCAAAGCGTATCGCCTCCACGAGACCGACACCGGTTCTCCGGAGGTACAGGTCGCGCTGATGTCTTCGCGGATCGTGGAAATCACGAAGCACTTGGAGACGCATACGAGCGACTTTGCGTCGCGACGGGGGCTGTTGAAATTGGTGGGGCAACGACGGCGTCTGCTGAATTATCTGCGCCGGACGGACATTGCTGCTTACCGTCAGCTTGTGGACAACCTAAACCTGCGCAAGTAATGCGCCGCTGGGCGGGAAGGGGAATCGGTTCGCGGCGGGACCTGGTTACCATCACTTGGGCCCCGGGGCGAGCCGTCAGCCCCAACATTGCGGCCCTGTCCATCTGACAGGGGCGCTCTCTCCCGGCGAAAATTGAAAGGCCGCTCCGCAAAGCGGAGCGCGAGAGTGTTTGCACATGGAACGTATCGAACTGCAGTTCGGCGGCCGACCCTTCTCTTTTGAGACAGGCCATGTCGCCAAGCAAGCCAATGGCGCTGTCCTGGTGCGCCACGGCGACACGGTTGTCTTGGCCGCCATCGTCGCCAGTAAGGAACCCAAGGCCAATCAGGGATTTTTCCCCCTGACTGTTGATTACCGCGAGAAGGCCTATGCCGCCGGCAAGATTCCGGGCGGGTTTTTCAAACGGGAAGGACGCCCCTCGGAAAAGGAAATCCTGTCCGCGCGTATGACCGACCGTCCG
>JAVHPP010000120.1:0-9639 GCA_036170655.1 Candidatus Zixiibacteriota bacterium
GGCCCGGGAACGTATTCACCGCGGCGTGCTGATCCGCGATTACTAGCGATTCCACCTTCATGGAGTCGAGTTGCAGACTCCAATCTGAACTGAGGCCGGCTTTAGGGATTGGCTCCACCTCGCGGTCTTGCGACCCTCTGTACCGGCCATTGTAGTACGTGTGTAGCCCTGGATGTAAGGGCCATGAGGACTTGACGTCATCCCCACCTTCCTCCCCGTTGACCGGGGCAGTCTCCCCAGAGTTCCCGGCACCCCGAAGGGCCCGCTGGCAACTGAGGACAGGGGTTGCGCTCGTTGCGGGACTTAACCCAACACCTCACGGCACGAGCTGACGACAGCCATGCAGCACCTGTGCTGCGACTCCCGAAGGAGAGGGGTTATCTCTAACCCGGTCCACAGCATGTCAAACCCAGGTAAGGTTCTTCGCGTTGCGTCGAATTAAACCACATACTCCACCGCTTGTGCGGGCCCCCGTCAATTCCTTTGAGTTTCAACCTTGCGGTCGTACTCCCCAGGCGGGGCACTTAATGTGTTAACTGCGGCACCAAGGGGGTCGATACCCCTGACACCTAGTGCCCATCGTTTACTGCCGGGACTACCAGGGTATCTAATCCTGTTTGCTCCCCCGGCCTTCGTGCATCAGCGTCAGTATCTGTCCAGAAAGCCGCTTTCGCCGCCGGTGTTCCTCCTGATATCTACGCATTTCACCGCTACACCAGGAATTCCACTTTCCTCTCCAGTACTCAAGACCGGTAGTTTCGGATGCCGATTCACGGTTAAGCCGTGACATTTCACACCCGACTGGCCGGCCCGCCTACGCACCCTTTACGCCCAGTAAATCCGAACAACGCTCGTTCCCCCCGTGTTACCGCGGCTGCTGGCACGGAGTTAGCCGGAACTTCCTCTGCAGGTACCGTCAGGGCCGCGTCATTACCTCCGCGACCGTTTCTTCCCCACTGACAGGGTTTTACACTCCGAAAAGCTTCATCACCCACGCGGCGTTGCTGCGTCAGGCTTTCGCCCATTGCGCAATATTCCCTACTGCTGCCTCCCGTAGGAGTCTGGGCCGTATCTCAGTCCCAGTGTGGCCGATCACCCTCTCAGGTCGGCTATCCATCGTGGCCTTGGTGAGCCATGACCCCACCAACTAGCTAATGGACCGCGGGCCCATCCAACGGCAACGGCCACCCGAAAGTGACCGCCTTTGAGCCGGGAGGGATGCCCCTCCCGGATGTCATCTGGTATTAGACCCCCTTTCGAAGGCTTATCCCAGACCGATGGGCAGGTTGCCCACGTGTTACGCACCCGTTCGCCGCTTTACTAACGTCCCGAAGGACGCTTTCTCGCGCGACTTGCATGTATGAAGCACGCCGCCAGCGTTCGTTCTGAGCCAGGATCAAACTCTCCGTGGAAAAAACAACAAACACATTTTGCTTTTCCAAAAAGACGATCCGTTGAACGTCTTCATTGTTCGTTTTGGCCAAAGAATCCCAAATGGAAATCCTCGAGCCCGCATCAGATCTGCTTCTGGCCTGTCTACGCTATTCTGTTTTCAAAGATCGAAAATACACTGCCGCTTTCGAACGGCAAACTTGGAATATATCGCCACCCAAGGGAATGTCAAGCGAATTTCACGTCAAGGGCGCGATTTTTTTGAGACCCGTGGTAATTACGAACCCAACACCCCGATGTTGGTGACGTTCTTACGGTTCGTCATTCTACCAGTCCCAGACCGTGACAGTCAAAGCCACCGAGCGGAATCGAACCGCTGACCTGTCGATTACGAATCGACTGCTCTACCAGCTGAGCTACGGTGGCGTAATTCCATCTACAAGTGCCGCCCCGCAGAGTTGAACTGCGGACACACGGATTTTCAGTCCGTTGCTCTACCAGCTGAGCTAGGGCGGCGTTCATCGCCCCAATCGGTCCGCGCCGAACGGGGCAAAACAGATTGCCTTGATAACATCACGGACACAACACTGTCAACCGCAAAACAGCCCGTGAGGATTGCGTGCTGTGTCAGTTGGGTGAGCCTTTCCGCGAAGGCTTACCGCGGCCATCCGACCACGCCGGTGGAGACTTGCGTGACAGTTCGAAGACCGGGTTAACCGTGTTGTATGAGTTCTCAACAAAGAGAAGGACATTTGACGGCGGGAGCTGGATCGGCCCCATCTGGAACTTCTCCATCGGAAACTTACCCTTGGTGCTGACACGGAACCACATGATCGGTCCTTCTCCCAGTGGAACCGGCGGCATCTTGTGTGTGACAGAATCGGGGTTGGAAATCATGTTCACGAGAAGGGTCTGACCCTTGGGCGTGTAGAGGGGCGGCATGAGCATGAAACTCGCGGCTCTTCCCCCCACTATCCAAGCGGAGTCGAGTCGCAAACTATCGCCCGCCGTGTCGAACTTGAAGGGTAGCGTGATACCGATCACCGGATTCAAGTTGGTCATCCAAACGGTGAGAACTGCTTCGCGTTCCGTGGCTCCCGGTGACAAATACACCGTGACCTTGTTCTGAACGTCGCGTCCAGACTCCGCGCTCGCAGACAGGGCAAAACCGGCAATGGCGCAAACCAAGAGAACCATCTGTCCCAATTGTTTCATCTGCTCCTCCATCCCCGAGCCAACTCGGGGTGACGTTCATTGTATCGTCCTGACCAACCCGAGGCTCAAGCCGGACCGGGACTGTTGTCCATTATACACAGCGTTTCGAGGGTTTCCAACCAATTCACCGTCGGGCGATAAGATTACTGGAGCCGGGTGGATGAACAAACATCAGGGGAAGCGGTCATCCAGAATCCTGCGCCACACGACGACCGCGTCTTGATGCAGTCCCCGCGCCCCCAAGAGGGCTGCCTGCAAAACCGCCAGATCTGCGGCGTGGCGATTCAGACGGGTGATCGTATCAGTCGATTTCCGGATGGTCACTGTATCACCGGCCAATATGGCCAGACGCCCAATTTCACCCCAAGCCGGGGTGAAATTGCTGTCCAACGAAAGAGCACGACGCAGAGCATCCGTGGCCGGTTCACGTGCTCCGGTGAATCGGTCCAGCCGGGCGACCGAGTACCACGCCCACGGATTCAGCGAATCTGCCCGGATAGATTGCGCGACTTGCTCACGAGAATGCAAGGTGTCTCCCCACTGCCAATACCACGACGCAATCTGGATATGGGGAAAGGCGTTGACGCCACAGCGGCTGGCTGCGGTCCGCGCTTGATTCCACGCGCCAAAAGGGTCGCCAGCATCCCAGAACGATCGCGCCAGGCTCAGGAGGCGTCTTGACCGCGCACAGGCCGTGTCGGTTTTGGCCGGTGGTGTACGTGGGAGCGAGTCGCCGAGGCCGGCCATCAGCGCATGAATGATGTGCGCCTTGATCGCGGAAGACCACCCACTTTCGACAACAGCGATGTCGCCGGCGAGATTTGTGGCGACAACGGTGGGGATTTGCAGAATGCCGAGATGCTCAAACAACGCGAGCCCAGAATCGACGAGCACGGGCCCTTTGTATCCAGCATCCTGTAGCTTGGCCGCGACACGCGGCCGCGGAGTCTTCCGCCAGAGGCGATCATCGATATTGACAGGGACAAACTGCCATGAGATGCCGGCTTGCGGAAGTTGGGCGACGATCGATTTCAGCGCGTCGATCGACCCACCTGACCATGTTGCCCAGAAGAGAAATATCGCCGGTTGCCCGCCCGCCCAGCGGAAAGGTTTCCCTTCGAGGGTCTTCAGACTGAGGGGCGTCAGGCGGTCATCCGGACCCAGCGGAATCCGAGCCAATTCGCCTCGTTCGAGTATACCTTCACAGCGACGGTACATCCCGGCGGCCACGTCCAGCTCTCCCCGCTTCTCGTCCACACGACCCAGCAGATAGGAGACTTCGGGATTGAGCGTATCCTCGTGAGCAGGCACGATCAGATATTTCGCCGCCGAATCCACGAGGCCGGAATCACAAAAGATGCGCGCCAATCTTAGGTTGGCAGCCGGATACTCGGGGCGACCAACCAGCACACTCCTGAGAACGGCAATCTGCTCGCTCCGGCGCCGCTGTTTTCCGAGGATTTCCGCCTTGATCATCCGGAGATCGAGGTTGAGGGAATCTGTCAGCAGCGCCGCATCCACAACCTTATTTGCGGAATCAAGAAGCCGATTCGACAGCAGTTGACGCGCCACCATCCCGGCGGGCCGGACGCCACGAGTTGGAGTTTTTGCGGCACCCCTACCTGCCAGTCCGGCGACCAGAAGAGCGCAGAGAAGCAACATGCCCCCAACAGGGAGACGGATCATCCTGACTGAGATGGAATCGGGCAACATGAGCCCTTGATGCGATGGGACGCCATCAGGCATCGACCGAGTCCCGCTTGGAGTAATAGACAATCCCGTCGTGAAAATGATAGCCGCATTTCGCAAACAACTCCCGCGACGCCGCGTTTTCGGTATCGATAAGCGCGCCGATGACCAACATCCCGCGACGGCGTAGCTCGGTTTCGCCCACCTCGATCAGCCGTTGGGCAACGCCACGGTGGCGGTAACGCGGATCGACTGCCAGCCGGTTAATCCATCCGCGGCGGCCATCGGAAGAAGCGAGAACAAAACCGGCCAGAACCTCTCCAACAAATGCCCCCAGGAATCCAAGTTTGTTTTCTGACCACTCACGCCGCAGATACTGGACAGAATCCCGGCCGTTGGGCCGGTAGTGCAGCCCGGCCGTATCCCAAAGGGCGTGGAGCAGCCGGATCTCACGCCGTCGCAGCGGCCGGACCATGATCCCATCGCTCTCGGAGTCTTGGAGTTTCGGCACGGTTGCGGCAGTCTCCTGCCGTCCCGATGCCACCGGTTCCCAGTCGATGATGCGATCAAGGCGGAATTGGCGGTCTTCATGGCACATCAGGCAGTGCGCGGCCAAGTATGTATTGCGTCCGGTGGGGATCAGACCGTAAACGCGAATTTGCCGGTGTGTGCGGCGTCCTTCGGCGGAAACATAGGTGATGCTCAGCACCGGATTCCTGAGAATCATATCGGCCATCGAGGGAGGTAGCGCTCCCTTCTCGGCCTCGGTCCAATCCGTGACAGGGATGACCGGAAAGTCTTCAATCGAACCGAGCAGATGCGCGATGGTGGGAACGGCGTCGGCATACACTTCTCGCACCATGGCGTCCAGCACACGCTGCGTGGTCCGGCAGTCCGCCATCGCCCGGTGCAGGCGTGACGGGGTGATGTGGAGCGCCCGGGCGACCGACCCGAGCCGGTTGGAAACGAAGTTGAAATGACGCCGGGCAAATTGCACCGTGTCGATGACCGGACAATCGGGAAATTCACGCCCGCAAAGCGCATATTCAGCGCGCAGAAATCCGAGATCAAACGGCGCGTTATGCGCCACGAGAACCGATCCAACCATCATCTCGTACACTTGATCAATGACCTCTTGGAACTGGGGCGCCCCTGCGAGCATATCGACCGTGATCTTGTTGACGGCGAAGGCGCCCGGAGATATGCCGCGACCAGGATCAACGAATGACGAATATCGGTTGGGCTTCTGCCCCGGCTCCTGACGGATCAGGGCGATCTCGCAGACACGATCCCCCTCGGCAGGAGAAAGACCCGTGGTCTCGACATCGACAAATGTCAGCGTCGCTTCACTGAGCAAAGAGAGGCGGAGATCGGAAATAGGAGCGATCATACCGGTTGCAGAGAGTGCCGCTTGGCGCGTACTCACGAGTCTGGGGCGTTTATTGGGGAACTGGCCCCGATTCGGTCGGATATCCCGCCGTCACCCAGGCGTTGGTTCCGCCCTGCACACTGAACACCTGCTTGAAGCCCAGTTTGGCAAGAGTTCCTGCGGCGATGGCGCTGCGGTGGCCACTGCGGCAGATCACGTAGATGGGAGTGTCGGGCTGGGCGTTCAACTCGGCGGATCTCTCACCCATCTGGTCGTGCGGGATGAACTTCTTGATTCCGGGTACCCGGACCGACTCCCATTCGCCAGGTGTGCGCACATCGAGAAGGAGAATGTCCGGACTCTGAGCCAACCGTTCGTGCAGGGAGTTGACGGAAATCTCCGTGAATCCGGAGGGGGATTTACACGCGGCCAGCAGGCCGAAGGCCAGGGCGCTGAATCGAACGAGGTGATGAGAAAGCTTCACTGGGATCCTCCTGCCGCGGCGCACACAACAGCCTACATGGTGCGGAAGTTGGTCACGATCCAGCGGCCGTTACGAAAACACAGACGCATCTTGTTATAATACTGAACCCGCGTGATGCGGTCGAGAAACGACACTTCGACCAGCGCGCTGTCTCCGGAGACTTCGGTCTGCCCCAAGACGATCTGATTATCGGTCAGCCAGCGCTTGCGCAATTCGCCGTCCCCTGTCATCTGCCCCACGAGCAACTGGCCCCAGTTGGTGTCAGCGCCGACGGTCCCTGTGGCGACCGCCCGGAGATCCGAACGCAGATCCTGACCCACCGCAACCAGATCAACATTAGCGGCGAGCGTCACGGAATCGGACACGCGCATGGCCTCGAACATCCCCTTGAGTGTTTCCTTGGGATCGGGTCTTCCCTGCTGAGAACATCCGGCGGGCGCGCTCACGAGACACAACGCGACAACGCCACGGACGAGAACACGCGGCCATGAGCGCCGTTCGCGTGCAACGGCGGCTGAAATCCATTTTCCGGGGACGTGCATGGCTTCCCCTGACACGTTCAGATAGCTGTACGGATCGTGAAGCGATGTGTTGAGCCAAGCTGCGACATCAGTCCAAAAGCGTAGTCAATTGTGATCCGGCTTTTGGAAAAACCGGCGCCGAGATTCAGCCCTGCCCACTTGTCATTGCCTGACCCCGTGTCGATCCGACCCGCCAGCGTGCTGTACCCCGCCCGCACGAAGAACGGGTCGAAGGCCGACAACTCTGTCCCGAGCGAGGCGCCGAGTTTATCGTCATAGGGCTTGATCAGATCGACCGCAAAGAGCAGCGGCGCTCCCTGCAGGCGGTGCGACAGCCCAACGACACCGGTGAACGGGAGTTTGTCCTTCGCCCCCTGGCCGAATCCCTTCAACTGGAAACCAGCGTTACGGATCGCCAGACCGAGCCGTGTGCGCTCATCCGGGAAGCGATGAAGGAAGCCGAAGTCAACGGCAAGCCCCCACGATGATTCGTTGTCAATCGACTCCGCGATCAGCCGCGCTGTGGCCCCCAAAGACGAGTGTGTGGCCGCAGGACGTGCCCACGTCACCGACATGGCGACATCGGACGCACCGAAATCCGGGAGGCGGTCGCCCTGTGCGTTGGCCGCACGGAAGTTGCCGTAGTTGAGATACTGAATCGAGGCGCCGATGCGGCCACCGGCTCCCACTTGCCAGATACCACCCAGGAAACCGGATTGGATGTCAGTCACCCAGTTGTTGTAAGTAGCCACGACTTGACGCGGGGCGGCCAATGCTGCGCCGGCGGGGTTGTAGAACAACGCCCCTATCCCATCGGCCAGACCCGTGTAGGCGCCACCCATTGCCTCGGCACGGGCATCGGTGCCGATCTTGAGAAATGTGTACGCCGCCTGTCCGGGATCAGCGGCCAGAACCGGCGGGGGAACCGCCATGCCAATGATGCCCAGAAATGGAACCAAACAATGCAACAGGCGAAATCGCGGGACGCAACCAACTCTATTCACCACGCACCTCCGTCATGCCGGTAAGTTACGAATGAATCCGCCAAGAGTCACCAACTGTTCAACCGCCTTGAGGGGTGCATGGTTCCGGGTGCTTCGGGGATCGTTCACCAGCTTTTGACGGTCCGGTTGATGATGTCCTCGGCGATTTTCTTGATGGCGCGGCGCTGGCCCATCGTTTCGGCGGAGTCGGCGGGATAATCGCCGAAGCCGCGGATGCTGGCGGCGCTCCAGATGGGGCCCGTGGTATCACGCTTCACCAATTCGGCCGACACCCAGATTTCAACCAGATACTCTTTGACCTGATCGTGTTCGTCGAAGGTGTACGCCTTGCGCTGGTAGTCGGTGACTTTGCCGTTGAGCGTTGCTTCGGCAACCCGCGCATCGGCGACTTTGAGCTGATTATCCTCCACAAAGCCATTGATCACACCGGCCGTCAGCGCTTCGGCGAGACCAAACTGGGTGGTTTGATTTTCAAAAACCGGCACGGCCACTGTTTTGACCAGCGCGGTGCGGCCGCCGGAAAAAGAGTATGGGGTGCAGGCACAGGTGCTCAGGACGGCGAGCAGTACGGCAAAAGATGAAGGATGAATTATGAATGATGAATTATGAATGATGAAAAATGAATGTTGAATGTTGAATGCTTCATGCTTCATACTTCGTCCCTCATCCTTCGTCCCCCGGCCTTCATCATTCATCCTTCATCCTTTCTCATACCACCACCGCTCCGTTCTTCACGACGGTCGCGGCCAGATTCACGCCGTAGTGGTAAGCAATTTCCCGGTAGTCGGCAACATCCCATAAACAAAGGTCGCATTGTTTGCCCACGGCGAGAGAGCCAACCACGTCGGCGCGGCGGATGGCCCAGGCGCCATTGAGGGTGGCGGCCACCAGCGCTTCGGCGGGAGACATTTTGTACATGACACAGGCCTGATTCATGGCCAGGGGCATCGATTCGGTCATGTTGCTTCCCGGATTGCAGTCGGTGGCGACGGCGACGGCGACGCCGGCGTCGATCATTTTGCGCACGGGCGGGCGATGCGAAAGATCGAGAAAATAGGCCGTTCCCGGCAGGAGCACGGCGACAGTTTGGGAACGGGCCAGCGCGTCGATGCCGCGCTGGGAGACGAACACCAAGTGATCGGCCGAGACGGCGCCCATGGCGGCCGCCAGCGCGGCGCCATCAACATCGGACAGTTCATCGACGTGAAATTTCAGACCGAATCCGAGTTCACGGGCGCGCGTTTGGATGCGCTCCGTCTGCGCCCGGTCAAAGACACCGGTTTCAAAGAAGATGTCGCTGAACTCCGCCAGTTTATATTGGGCGATCGCGGGAAGAATTTCGTCCACAACCAGCGACACATAGCCGCCGGGGTTGTCTTTGAACTCCGGCGGGATGTCGTGCGCGGCCAGCGCGGTGGGAATCCAGTCCATCGCGTGCCGGGCGGCAACGGCGCGGATTGCCTGCAAGAGTTTGATCTCAGCATCGAGCGAGAGACCGTACCCGCTTTTGGCCTCGGCGGTCGTGGTCCCCAGCGACAGCATGCGATCCGCCACGCGCAGGCCGCCCGCGATCAGTCGCTCCAAATCCGCGTCGCGTGTCGCGGCCACCGATGTCCTGATTCCGCCGCCGGCCGCCGCGATCTCCTGATAGGTCTTCCCGGCTGCGCGCATCTCGAACTCGAGGTGACGCGGGGCGGCGAACACCGGATGGGTGTGAGCATCGACCAAGCCGGGTGTGACGACCCGTCCACCGGCATCCAAGGTGTGTCCGTCGGGAGTGAGCCGGACTTCTCGTGTGGTCCGGTCAGTCGTCCCGACCCAGACAATCGTCCCACGGCGGGACGCCAGCGCGCCATCATTGATAATGGACAGATCGCGCAGCCCTTCGCCGCGCCGGGGTCCGGCTTCATGCTGTACGGTTCCGACGCAGACCAACTGGCCCGCATGGACAACCTGGAAATCGGC
>JAVHPP010000121.1:0-1990 GCA_036170655.1 Candidatus Zixiibacteriota bacterium
GGCGATCACTGTCACCAACGAAGCGCCGGTTATCACGCAATGCAGCGACATCGTCGGGTCCTTCATTCCGGGTACCCTCTTTTCAAATGATGTCAATGCAACTGATGGCAGTGGCGATGTTCTGACCTACACGCTCGCATCCTTCACGCACACGGGCCTTGGCCCAGGTACGCCCAACCATCAGCCGACATTCAGCACTTCCAACGGCGTATTTGGCTGGCAGACCGAGTCGAATAACAACAACGACTTGGGCACCTGGACTGCGACCGTGATCGTGTCGGATGGCTGTGCTGCCGACACTTGCAGCTTCAACATCTCGGTTGTGTTTAACTTCAAGCTGTGCATCGGTGGTGCGCCTAAGTACCCGATTGACTCGACAGTCCCGTCGTATGTGGTCGATACCATTGGAGTACTCAATGGACAGACTGCCTGTGCGTACATCAATATCCACGATGGTTACGCGCTCGGCGGCTTCGATCTTTTGGTCGCATACGACAAGTCCGGCATGTCGCCCGACTCCGTTTTGGCGCTCGATGAATTGTCAGGGTGGGAGTATTTCACCTACCGTATGAGTGCCAACTCGAATTGCTCGGGTGGTTGTCCGAGCGGTCTCATTCGGCTCGTAGCGATTGCTGACCTCGATAATGGGCACAGCCCGTTACCGTCCGACTTCTTGCTGGATGGCAACATCGTGAAGATCTGCTTCCTGGTGACGTCGGATCGCAATTTCATCGGGCAGTGCCTGCCGCTGACCTTCTACTGGCTCGATTGCGGCGACAACACTCTGTCATCCTATACGGGTGACACGCTGTTCGCGATGCAGAATGTCGATACCTTGTGTCTCAAGGGTGGCAAGCCGGGACACGTGATTCGTCCAATCATCGACTTCTGCAATGCCATGATCTGCATCCATCAGCCTCCGGACGACCGGGGTGACCTGAACCTCGACGGTATTGCCAACTCGATTGCCGATGCGGTGCTGTACAGCAACTACTTCATCTCTTCTAGCACCGACGTCTTCGATCAGACTTGGCTCGATGTTGTCATCCTGGCGTCTGACGTGAACGATGACGGCACCGTCCTGACGGTTGCGGACCTGGTTTACATGATCCGCATCATCACGGGCGACGCCCAGCCGTTCCCGCCGGGTGGCAATCCGAAGATGTCTCCGTCGTCCGGACAGGCGAACGCGATTGTCAGCGTTGGCTCTGACCGTGTGACGGTTACAGCGAATTCGTCCGTCGATCTGGGTGGCGCGGTGTTGACCTTCCGCTACTCTGGTCTGACTGTCGGCGATGCGGCGCTCTCCAGCGCGGCTTCGCAGATGGTTGTCCGGACAAAGGCCGATCGCGGCGAAGTGCGTGTTCTGGTTGTGCCCCCGATGTCTGTCAAGGGCGCGCGGATCGATGCTGGTGTCAACGAGGTCCTGTCCCTCCCGATTTCGGGCGAAGGCACGATCGAGCTGGTCAGTGTTGAGATGTCCGATGCCAGTGGCGCTCTGTTGAGCACCACCAGCGCCAAGAGCAACCCGCTCCCGCAGTCGTACGCTCTGCTGCAGAACTATCCGAATCCCTTCAATGCTGGAACGGTGATTTCGTTCAACTTGAAGGAAGCGACGGATTGGTCGTTGCAGGTGTACAACATCACCGGCCAGACGGTCCGCACGTTCTCCGGCAGTGATGCCGCCGGCCAGGTCCAGGTCTCCTGGAATGGCAGCGACAACTCCGGTAACGCGGTTGCTTCGGGTGTCTACTTCTATCGCCTCAATTCCAAGAACTTCACGGCGACCAAGAAGATGACCCTCATGAAGTAATCTCGAACGTTCGAACCCGAACGCTCTCCACCCCGTCCCGAATCATCGGGACGGGGTGGTTTTTTGCGCCCTTGCAGGTCAGGAGCCCTGTGCTCCAGATGTGCCGAGAATCTGGATCAGGAACCAGATGATTGTCGGGGCACGGCTTGCCGTGCCCGCCCGTCGCAGCAGGGGGAA
>JAVHPP010000122.1:0-9384 GCA_036170655.1 Candidatus Zixiibacteriota bacterium
CCGAAGAACCCAAGCCGCCAAAAAAAGTCGGCATGAGCATCAAGGACGATAAGATCGGCATCGGCTTTGGTGTCGATGAAACCCCGCCGGCCAAGCAGCCGCCGCCGGAAGACAAACCCGACCGGGTCAATGTCCGGGCGAGTGGCCAGACTGATGCTTATGCCGCCTGGCAGGAAGAAGCGGAATCGTCCTTCGCCGACGAGGTGGCTTCGTTCTTCGCCGAACTCGACATGACCGAGACCGACAATCCCGAAGCCAAGAAGCATCTCTCTGACCAGTTGATGGTTCTGGTGGCGATGTTCCAATCGGCCGAGACCGACTCCTTCGCCACCCCGATCAGCAAGCTGGCGATGTTGAAGACCCGTGTGCAGCAGGTCGCGCCCGAGCTCGTGAACGATTACATCCTGCTCATCCAGACCGCCGTCCGCGCGTGGCTGGGGAGAGTATGAACCACGGATTGTCACCCGCTATGTCTCAAAATGAACAAACACCAACGCACCATCCACAAACCCGCTGAACTCTCCGGCACTGGTCTGCATACCGGCGTGCTGTCGACGATCCGCTTTCTGCCTGCGCCGGTTGGGACGGGTATCGTGTTCCGCGTCCCCGGTGGCGGCGCGACGGTCGATCTGAAGGCCGACATCGATCATGTGATTGATGTCAACCGTGGCACCACCATTGCCCTCGGAGAGGCCAAAGTTCACACCGTCGAGCATGTTCTGTCGGCGCTGGCCGGTCTCGAAATCGACAACTGCATCTGTGAACTAAATAACATCGAGCCGCCGGTCGGCGATGGTTCGAGCAAGCCCTTTGTCGACGTGCTCTTGCAGGCGGGGATCGAGACGCAGGACGAACCCAAGGTCTACTTCGAACCCGATGGGCCGATCAACTACTCGGAGCCCGCCCGCGGCGTCGATCTGATCGTGATCCCCTCCGATGACTTTCGGGTTACGTTCATGGTCGACTACAAGAACCCGGCACTGGGCACGCAGTATACCACACTGGCGTCGCTCGAAGACGAGTACGTCAGAGAGTTTGCGCCGGCCCGGACATTCTGCTTCATGTCGGAGGTCGAGTTCCTGCACAAGCAGGGGCTGATTAAGGGCGGGACACTTGAGAACGCGATTGTGATACGCGACGGCGATAACGCGCAGTCCGATGCCGACCGTCTGCAAGAGATTTTCAACTACCCGACAAAAGTGACGATCGGGAAAACCGGGATTCTCGGCGACGTGCCGCTGCGCTTTCCCAATGAGCCGGTGCGCCACAAAGTCGTGGACCTGATCGGCGACCTCTTTTTGATCGGCATGCCGATCAAAGCGCACATTCTTGCCGCGCGCTCGGGCCACGCGGCCAACGTCGCGCTGGCGCGGAAGCTCCGCGCCGAGATCGACAAGAAAAAGCTCGCGGAGAAATACAAAGCGCCGCCGGCCGGCAAGGGGATCCAACTCGATGCGCAGGCGATCGCCGCCATCATGCCGCATCGCTACCCGATGCTCCTGATCGACAAGATCGTCAGCCTCGAACCGGGCAAACATGTCACCGCCATTAAGAACGTCACTTTCAATGAACCATACTTCGCGGGTCACTTTCCGCATCATCCTGTGATGCCCGGTGTCTTGATCGTCGAAGCCATGGCGCAGGCGGGCGGATTGATGCTGCTGCATATGATCGACGACCCGCAGTCGAAAGTCGTCTATTTCATGGGCATCGATAATGCACGATTCCGCCGGCCGGTTCGTCCAGGCGATCAGTTGCGCTTTGAAGTGGACATGTTGAATTTCCGCCGTGGCATGTGCAAGATCGCCGGGAAGGCGTTTGTTGACGACACCCTGGTGACCGAGGCCACGATGATGGCCATGCTGATGGAGAAGTAGAGACTGGACTGAAACGTGTCTGGTGATTTGGCCGATTGTTGCTGTAGGGGCGGGTCATCGACCCGCCCCTGCACAGCGAAGGGATGACCGGGTCCTCAGTCGGGACAGGAATGCGAGAATTGTGAACGCTGCGACCGTTATCCACCCCACCGCCATTGTCGACACCTCCGCGCGCCTCGATACCGGTGTCACGGTCGAGCCTTACGCCATCATCGACGCCGATGTCGAAATCGGCGCCGGATCGGTTATCGGTTCGCACACGTGCATTGCCAGCGGCACGCGTTTGGGCTGCGACGTGAAAGTCCACCACGGCGCCACTGTTGGCACGGTTCCCCAAGACTTGAAATTCGGCGGCGAGAAGACCCTGCTGATTGTCGGCGACCGGACTGTTATTCGCGAGTGCGCCACGCTCAATCGGGGCACCAAGGCGCGCGGGCGGACCGTCGTGGGCGCCGATTGCCTTTTGATGGCGTATTCACATGTCGCACATGACTGCGACCTTGGCCATCACGTCATTCTCGCCAATGCGGTCCAGCTCGGCGGCCATGTGACGATCGGCGACTGGGCCATCTTGGGCGGCGCCGTCGTCGTGCATCAATTTTCGATGGTCGGCGAGCATGTTATGATCGGCGGCGGATTTCGTGTCACGCAGGACGTTCCGCCTTATGCCATTGTCGGCGGGTACCCGTCGCGCGTGATCTCCGTGAACAAGGTTGGACTCGAACGGCGCGGCTTCTCGCCGGAGCAGATTCACTCTCTGACAAAGGCCTTCCGTATCCTGTTTCGTTCCGGCCTGAATCACTCGCAGGCGGTGGACCGCCTGCGGGACGAAGGTCACGATACGGCGGAGATCCGCCATCTCCTGGAATTCATCGCGTCGTCCACACGCGGGATCATGCGATGAGTTCTTTATCCACACGAATGCCGGTCGCGGTGGGCGTAGTCGGGGTCGGCCATCTGGGCTCGCACCACGCGCGTATCTTCCATGAGTCATCGGACTGGAACCTCACGGCTATATACGATTCGGATCCCGAAAAGAACCGCGATGCCGCCACGCGGTTCAATGTCGCCATCTGCCGCGATGCCGGAGAGTTGTTAACGCGCGTCGATGCCGTCTCCATCTGCACACCCACGGAGTCTCATTTCGACATCGCCCGCCGCGCCATGGAGTGCGGGCGCCATGTGTTCGTGGAGAAGCCAGTGTGTTCTTCCATGACCGAAGCTGGGGCATTGACTGTCATGGCGCAGAAGGCCGGTGTGGTGGGCGCGGTCGGACAGATCGAACGGTTCAACCCGGCAATCAACGCCGCGCTGGCGCACATTGGCACGCCGCGTTTCATCGAAGCCCACCGTCTGAATCAGTTTTCCCTGCGTGGTCTGACCACCGACGTTGTTCTGGAACTGATGATCCATGATATCGACCTTGTCCGCTGGCTGGTCGGCGCCGAGCCCATCGAGATTCGCGCGGCGGGGGTGCCCGTGTTATCCCGGACCGATGACATTGCCAATTGCCGTCTGGCCTTCGCCAATGGATGTGTCGCCAACTTGACCGCGTCACGCATCTCGGCCAACCCGATGCGCAAGATTCGCGTCTTTTCGCAGGATCACTATACGTCGATCGACCTGGCAGCAAAGTCCGCCGATTCGTATCAGATGTTCGACGAGGGTGCGGAGCCGCAGGCCGAAGGATACATGACTCTGGCCGCGGCGCCGGGACGACGCATCGCGCGCTGGTCGTCGCCCGTTGCGATCTATGACGCGCTCGAAGCGGAGCTTGCGGACTTCCACGCGGCGATTAGGGAACGGCGTTCACCTCGTGTTGATCTGGCCGAAGGTGCGCGTTCGCTGCGCGTTGCTCTCGATGTTGTCCGCGCCTGCCAAGACCATGCGAAGGATCCCATGGCTGTTCATGGCGGGACGGCAACGCCTGCGCCGGTGTGAACCTCCGATCCGCGCCTGCGGACATTTCGATGTCGCCCAAGTCCCTGTGCATCGTGGCTGGCGAACCCTCCGGTGATCTTCACGGATCACTTCTCGTCAGCGAACTCAAGAGCCGCCACCCAGACTGGCGCATCTGGGGTGTCGGCTCCGACCGTATGGCGGCGGCCGGCTGTGAACTCTGGCAGGATGCCCACAGTTGGGCGGTCATGGGATTTGCCGAAGTTTTCAAGTCGCTCTGGCAGTTCCGCGAGCGGCTGCGCGCGCTCGAGCGCCAGATTGCGAAATGGCGCCCCGACGGCGTTATCCTCATTGATTTTCCGGGGTTCAATCTCAAACTGGCCGCCCATGTGCATCGGCTCCACATTCCCGTGCTCTACTACATTGTTCCGCAACTTTGGGCATGGGGGAGAGGACGGATCAAGCTCTTTGAGCGCTATGTTGACCGCACAATTGTCGTCTTTCCGTTTGAGCAGGCGTTCTTCGCCGATCATGGGCTGAACGTCGATTGGGTCGGCCACCCGTTCGTGGATTATGTTCATCCCTCAGCCGGCCGCGCGGCGCTGCGCCAGCGTCTGGGGATTCGCCCGGAAGAGCGCCTGGTGGCGCTGATGCCCGGCGTGCGCGTGCAAGACTACAATGCGCACCTGCCGCTCTTCACCGAGGTTCTGAAGCGTGTCGCCGAATCCGTTCCCGGCGTGCGCGGCGCCATCGGTGTCAGTCGTTCTCTCAGTGACGGGCTTCTGCGCGTTGATGTCCCACAGCTTGCTGGGGGAATCGCTCCGAGTATCCCACGGCAAGCCGTGGGGCACCTGGCGATGACTCCCGACGTCTACGATCTTATGACGGCCGCCGATCTCGTCATCACTAAGACCGGGACCACCACAGTCGAGTGCGCCATCTTGGGCACGCCCATGGTGACAGCGTATCGGACCGGCACGGTCAACTACATCATTGCCAAAGCCCTCGTTGACATTCCTTTCATCGCCATGCCGAACCTCATTGCCAAACGACACATCGTTCCCGAATTTGTTCAGTCAGAGGCGACCCCGGAGGCGCTTTCAGGTGCTGCCATCGCGCTTCTGACTGATGACGCAATGCGCCGGGGCCAAGTGGAAGGTCTCGGCGAAGTCAGAAAGGCGCTGGGGCCTCCGGGAGCGGTCGCGCGTGCCGCCGGTGTGGTTGAGCGCTGGCTGGAGCAGGATCAGGAATGACGCCAGATGAAACGAACGGGCATCCCGAATTCTGGTCGCGCATTCTGACCGGCGCGTACAGCGCGGCCACATTCGCCGGGGCGACCCTGTACTCCTGGTGGGCGCAGCGCCGCGGACAATGGCCGCACGCGGGTGTGGAGGAACGATGGGGCCGGTCTTTTCCCCCGGCTGACGTGCACGACCCGATCTGGATCCATGCCGCGTCCATGGGTGAAGTGCGTGTCGCGGGACTGTTTGCCCACGAACTGATCCGGCACGGACCTTCAGTCGTCGTCTCATCGATGACCGAGCCTGGTTATCAGTTGTGCGGAGAGGTGTTTCCGCCCGGTACCACCCGCGTCCGTGTGCCTTTCGATCTGCCGGGTCCCGTGGAGCGGACGCTCGCGCATTTTCATCCCCGCGCACTCGTCCTGGTCGAAACCGAATGGTGGCCCAATCTTCTCACGGGATGTGCGCGCGCCGATGTTCCGGTCTTCATCATCAACGGACGGATTTCCGAACGGGCTTTCCGCCGCTACCGCATGGGGCGGTCCTACTGGGCATCGCTGCTGCGTGCCGTCAGTTTTTTCTATATGAGTTCAGAGGACGATGCGGACCGCTTGCGCCGGTTGGGGGTTGATTCTTCGCGCATGGCCGCGTTTGGATCGCTCAAAGCGGGGAATTTCTGTGTCCTGCCCCAACCTCACGCGATCCCGGCTTCTCCGAATGTGCCGAATGATTCCCTCGTCTGGATCGCTGGATGCACACGGCCCGGAGAAGAGGAAATCATCTTGCAGGCCTATCGCATTTTGCAGACGGAGTTCCCGAAGCTGCATCTCTGGCTTGCGCCCCGTCATCCCGACCGCTTTGACCGCGCCGTGGCGCTGGTGTCACGCGTGGGCTTCCGTTGTGTCCGCTGGTCGGCCGCAAGTCCGCCCGCTCGCCTCGGTATGACTGCGGATACGTCTGTCGTGGTCATCGATCAGATGGGTGTGTTGGCGTCGCTCTATGTCCACGCTGCCGTTGCCTTCATTGGCGGTAGTCTCAAACCTTATGGTGGTCACAACCCGCTCGAACCGGCTTTTGCCGGTGCGCCGGTTGTGTTTGGCCCGCACATGGAAGACCAATCTGATGCGGCCACATTGCTCTTGTCGTTGAAACTGGCAACGACCGTGCACGATCCCCCGTCACTGGCAGCGGCCGTGGCCGATTATCTGCGCCATCCGATCACGCCGGCGCTGAGACACGAGAGAATACATTCTCTGACGGAACGGTTTTCCGAGATCCGCGCGCGCGTCGCGTCCGATCTGTGTGCGCGATTGCCGCGTCTTCACGACAAACGCGGAGAGGCTTCCTGTTGTGCCGCGGGGCGTCCCCTTGGTCTTGCTTCGGACCGGGATCAGGCGCGATGATCCGATTCTGGGATCGTGCGTTCCTCGATTGGACTGAAGGCCGGCGCTCGCCCGGCCTCATGTGCTTTGGGGCTGTGGCCCGACCGCTATCCTGGCTGTATCGGGCGGGGCTCGCGCTCGACGCCCGCCTGCGTCGCATCCCCACGCATTCGCTCTTCCCGGACACAACTCTTGTCGTCCTCTCGTCGCCGCTCGTGGGTGGAGTCGGAAAGACGCCGTTGGCCGCGCACTTGGTGCGTACGCTCTTGCGGAACGGAACCAATGTTCACCTCGTCACGACCGGTTACGGACGCAGCGGCCGGGGGAATGTCTCACTGACCGGCAGGATGCCTCCGGTGACGGCCGCGCACATCGGCGACGAAGCGTTGATGCTCCACCAGATGACGGGTGCGCCCGTTCACGTCAGCGATGATCTCGGCGAAACCGTGTCCAGAGTGGAAACGGATTTTCACCCGCAAATCATCATTGTCGATGATGGGGTGCGTCATCGTTGGCAGAACGAGCGCCGAATCGTCGTGTTCGCCGCCTCCGATCTGGCGCGACCGGCCCATCTTCTTCCGTATGGCCGCTGGCGCATCCCGCCCCGCCGTGTCTGGCCTGCTGCCGGGGTGGCCATCATCGACACAGCGCCGAAACCGCCCGCAGGGTGGGTTCCGCCCACCAGAATACTGGCACATTGGGGCTACACCGGTCCCATCGGCTGGTATCGGACTGTCTCCAACGGACTGGTCCGGCTTAGTGACAATGCCGTGTCATCGCCTCCCGATCGGCGTCCCTTCGTCTTCTGCGGGTTGGGAATGCCCTCGCGTCTGCTTGACCAGTTGGCGATGGATGGCTTCACTCCGGCAAGTGTGCAGCGCTTTCCCGATCATCATGTGTATACAGCAACAGATTTGGCGAAGCTACAAGATCAATGCCGTCTCGCTGGCGGCACGTGGATACTGACCACACACAAAGACGCCGTAAAAATCGACCCGGCTTGGCCGCTGACAATACCGGTCTTCTGGCTGCGAATATCGCTTGAATTGACCGCTGGCGACGATATGTTGTCGGTCATCCTGGAGGCAAGAACATGACTGTGCGTCGCGCGCTATCGCCATCAACCAGAATGACTGGCGAAAATGCCGATTTTCTCATCATTGGTTCGGGAATTGCCGGTTTATGGGCGGCGCTGCGACTGGCGGATTTCGGCCGTGTGATTGTCATTACCAAGAAAGACCAGGCGGAGTCGAACACCAATTATGCGCAAGGCGGGATCGCGGCGGTTGTCTCGGTGCTTGACTCAGTTGATGCTCATGTGACCGACACCTTGACCGTTGGCTGTGGACTGTGCCGGCGTGACGTCGTCCGCCGTGTCGTCGCCGCCGGCCCCAAGCTGGTGCGCGAACTGATCGACGTCGGCGTGCGCTTTACCTACCGGGCACGCCCGTCGGTGCCCGCCAATCTCGATTTGGGACTGGAAGGGGGGCACAGCGCGCCGCGGATCGTGCATTCCACCGATCTGACCGGACAAGCGATCGAGGCCTCGCTCTTGCGGGCGCTGGCAGCCCACCCCAACGTAAGTCTCCGGGCCCATCACCTCGCCATCGATCTGATGATCGCTGGCCGCGGTTCCCACAGGCGTTGTGTGGGCGCCTGGGTCTTCGACCGTCATGGACGTCAGGTACGCCGCATCACCGCCCCTGTCACGCTATTGGCCACCGGAGGGACCGGACAGGTGTACCGGCACACGACCAATCCCGACATCGCCACCGGTGATGGCATTGCCATGGCGTTCCGCGCTGGCGCGCGCGTTGCCAATCTCGAATTCGTCCAGTTTCATCCGACGCGCCTGTTTCATCCGCAGGCGAAGCGCTTTCTCATCTCGGAGTCCGTCCGGGGCGCCGGCGGCATTCTGCGCAACAAGCGTAAGAATGGCGAAGCGTTCATGGAGCGCTATCATCCGCTACGCGATCTGGCTCCCCGTGATGTCGTGGCGCGTGCCATTGTCGCCGAGTGTCGGCGGACCGGCTCACCGTGCGCCTGGCTCGATCTGACGCATCTCCGGCCGCAGTTTGTCCGCAAGCGCTTCCCCAACATCGAGCGCCGCTGCCGTGAACTCGGTATCGACATTGCTACCGACCCGATTCCCGTTGTTCCCGCGGCCCACTATATGTGTGGCGGCGTGATTACCGATGCTCACGGGAAGACCGATATCGATGGACTCTGGGCGGCTGGCGAAGTGGCATGCACCGGGCTGCACGGCGCCAACCGGCTGGCCTCGAATTCGCTCCTTGAAGCCATGTACATTGCGCATGTGGCGGCGGATTCCGCGCGGCATTCGCTGAGACACCTCACGGCTCTGTTGCCAGACTCCCCCGTCAGCGCCGATTTCAAGAAAATCGCCAGACCGTCCCCGCACAAACGCGACTGGGACGCGCTGCGCAATGTCATGTGGGACGATGTTGGCATCATCCGCGATCGTTCCGGTCTTCGCCGTGCAACCGGACGTCTGTCATTGCTTGTCCACCGTGCCTGCCGTCGCTGGTTGAGCGAGGGCGTGAATGCGGACACCATTGAATACCGCAACGCGACTCTGGTGGGTTTGCTGATTGCCAAGAGCGCCTTGGAGCGCACCGAGTCACGCGGTCTCCAATTCCGGAGCGATTTCCCGCGAACCGACGACGTACACTGGAAGAAGGACACCATCTTGAAAGGTCCGTTGCGGTGAGCCGGGAAGTCGGACGCGAAGCGATTTGGATTCTCGATTTCGGCTCGCAGTATACCCAGTTGATCGCGCGCCGTGTGCGCGAGCTGGGCGTCTTCTCGCGCGTCGTGCCCTATTCCGTGCGCCCCGATGAGATCGACTGGGATGCCGCCAAAGGGCTGATTTTCTCCGGTGGGCCCGCCTCCGCCGCGACGCCCGGCGCCCCCGTCTGTGATGCGCGTCTGCTCGATGCACCGGTCCCGAAGTTTGGTATTTGC
>JAVHPP010000123.1:0-1981 GCA_036170655.1 Candidatus Zixiibacteriota bacterium
GGCCGCGTCAAAGGCCACGGTCGCGATGGAGCACGGTGAGCCTACAGGAGGAAGACATAACGATAACGACCTCGCCGAGTTGATGCCCCGCATCGTCTCGCGCGAGAACATGCTCGCAGCCTACCAAGCCGTGAAGCGCAATGCCGGAGCCGCAGGAGTCGATGAGATGAGTGTGGAAGCATTGAGCGACTGGGTGAGGAACCGCTGGGAGCAGACCAAGGCCAGCCTGCTGGAGGGCCGGTATGAACCACAACCTGTGAAGCGCGTGGACATACCCAAACCCGGCGGCGGCATTCGCACCCTCGGCATTCCGACCGTGTGCGACCGCCTCATCCAGCAAGCCATCCATCAAGTGCTAAGCCCGCTGTGGGAACGCGAGTTCTCGCCCCACAGCCACGGCTTTAGACCAAAGCGCAGCACGCATGATGCGGTGAAAGCCGCCCGCACGTATGTGGCCCAGGGGCACCGATGGGTTGTGGACATCGACCTCGAAAAGTTCTTCGACAAGGTGAACCACGACATCCTCATGGCGCGCATCGCCCGCAGAGTCAGGGACAAAGTCCTGCTGCGGCTGATACGGCGTTATTTGGAGGCCGGGATGATGCAAAACGGCATCGTCGAAGCCCGAAGCGAAGGCACGCCCCAGGGCGGCCCCCTCTCGCCCCTGCTCTCCAACATCCTCCTGGATGACCTGGACAAAGAGCTGGAGCGACGCGGACACAAGTTCGCACGGTATGCAGACGACTGTAACATCTATGTGAAGTCGAAAGCCGCCGGAGAGCGAGTCCTGGCCAGCGTGACGAGCTTCGTGGAGAAGCGGCTCAAGCTGAAAATCAACGTCGCCAAAAGCGCCGTGGACCGCCCATGGAATCGAAAGTTCCTCGGCTACAGCATGACCTCCACACGCCAGCCCAAGCTCAAACCAGCCAAAGCCAGCGTGGACAAACTGAAGGGCAACGTGCGCGAACTCTGCCGCAAAGGGCGAGGCCGCAACCTTCAACGCTTCATCCAAGAAGACCTCAACGCCAAGCTGCGAGGCTGGGCGGACTACTACCGGTTAGCGGAAGTAAGCGGAGTCTTTGAAGAGCTCGACGGCTGGGTGCGAAGGCGAATCCGCAGCCAGCAATGGCGGCAATGGAAACGCCCGCGCACACGAAAGAAAGAACTGATGAAGCAAGGCATAGCCGACACCCGAGCCGCAGAGAGCACAAGTAATGGACGAGGCCCCTGGTGGAACGCCGGAGCCTCGCACATGAACGAAGCCCTGCCCTTGGGCTGGTTCCGCCAGCGCCGACTCATCTTCATCGGCGAGCGCATCCAACGTTATCAGAAGAGCCTGAAAACAAACTCTTAACTCAACCGCCGGATGCGGAACCGCACGTCCGGTGGTGTGGGAGGACGGCGGGGGCAACCCCGCCTCCTACCCGATCGCCCGGCAGGGCGCAGTCACTTGGTGGTTCAAGTCCACCACGCACCCGGCAAGGGGAAGCGTTAGCCGAACGCCAAGGGCGTCCGCCGTGAGGCGGAGTCTGAAGGAAGGCGCAGGCAAAACATTGCACCGATGAACAAGAACCCCATACAAGGCAGCACGATGGAGATAAGACGGCCATATTCGTTGAAGTCCGATACTTGCCCGGAGAGTCGTGATGTAGATGGGGCGGTGATAAATGGGGAAGTGATTGCGCGATACCCGGGGAGGGCTGTGAACCCGCTTCGCAAGAAGCAACCTGAGTCGAGAGGCAAAGGGCAGGGGACACAGCAGTCAGCAGAAGGCATAGTAGCAGCCACTCCACGCTGTGAAGGCCCGAAGAGAAAAGAGAAGGACACCGCCGTCGTGTCGATGGACCCAGGAGACGCCGCAACGAGGTCTGAGATGACCTCAGCCCCTCATGAAGGTAGTGCGCGGAACGCACGAGAAGAAGAGCAGGCCGCGTCAAAGGCCACGGTCGCGATGGAGCACGGTGAGCCTACAGGAGGAAGA
>JAVHPP010000124.1:0-9324 GCA_036170655.1 Candidatus Zixiibacteriota bacterium
CATGTCTGTTCCTGTCAACCCTTGCTGAGGCCGGATGACATCGGGAAGGACCATCCAGGTATGATCGCCAGCGTCACTTGATCTCTTTCGGTGGCCTTTCGATGACGTCCTTGCCCTCGTCAATGCCGGCAAGGATTTCCACCTTCAAGCCATCGGAGAGCCCTGTCTTGATGGCCAATTCCCTGGCTTCTCCCTTCTCACCGGGAACCTCGACAAAGGCACTATCGCTGCGGAATGTCACGAGGCGCTCCGGCAGGACCAGCACACTGTCTTTCTTGTTGATGACAATCTCGGCGTTGGCCGAGTAGCCGGCACGCAGCGCCACGACCGAGTCGCTCGCGAGCAGATGGATTTCCACATCGAAGAGAATCGTGTTGTCTTCCTTGCGCGCCTTCGGTGAGATCTTGTACAGTGTGCCCTTCACCTGGGCTGATGGCAAGGCACCGATCTTTATCTCGACCGGCATTCCCTCGCGCAATTTGCCGACGTCGATCTCGTCGACCGTTCCCTTGAATAACAGTTTCTCCATCGAGGCAAGAGTCAGAAGCTCGGTCCCCTGCTGGTAGGTTGTGAGCGGAACAACCGGGTCGCCTTCATTGACATGACGTGCCAGCACCGTGCCGCTGATCGGCGACCGCAGGACCGATTCAATGGCACGATCGGCGACCTTTGTCTTTCCGCTCTCAATCAGGGACAGTTGTTCCTCCGCCAGTTTGAGCCGCAGATCGGCCTCGTCGGATGTCTGCCTTGCTTTCTCAAAATCCTGCTCGGAGATGTGACCCTTCTGCTGAAGATCCTGGGCGCGGCCGAATTCACGTTTGGCATTGTCGTAGGTCACGGCAGCCAACTGGGCATTGCGCTTGGCTTCGGCGTATTCAAGCGGCGTGGGATCGGGTCTGATTTCGATCAACGGGTCGCCGATCTTAACCAGATCACCGATTTCTACGAAGATCTTCTTCACAAGTCCGGGGATCTTCGATTTAATCGCGATCTCATTTCCCGGCTCGATCCGTCCGATTGCCAGCGCTTTGTCGACCACGGTCCCGCGTTCGACCTTTACCAGCTTGAATGAGTTGTCCGAATGGCCGGTTCGTTTGAAGATCATGAAGATCACGGCGACGGCGATGGCAACCGCTGTGAGTCCCAGCAACACTTTCTTCAGCATCTGTCACTCCTGTATTCAGGCCGGTTTGATCATGTTCGCACGAGTACGAACCTCATGGGCCGTTCTCCAGATTACGGGCAGGGAGAACAAATGTTTCGCGGCTTCACAAATCATCGGTTCCGGGAGCCGCAGACCCGTATATTTCAGCAGGATGGAATGGATCACCCACTCGGCCACCGGCTTCTTCATCGGGCAACTGGCAACGGCGCCGGAGCAGCGGCCGAGGCGGGCGGGATGGTGGTGGACCATTGCTGCCATCTCACCCGATTGGCTGGAGTTTGCGACGCACTGGTTCGGTGACGTTCACCGTGGCATTACCCATTCTCTCTATATGTGGCCTGTTCTGGCCTTGGGATGGGCTGTTGCGGCACGGCGGTGGGGCGGGTTTCAGCTGGTGTCCCTGACCCGTTTGTGGGTTGCGTTTGCTGCCATTGTGGGCTCGCACCTTTTTCTCGATGTGCTGATGCCCTACCGCTGGTACTTGGCATGGCCATTCTCACGGATCAATTGGGCATGGGACATCATGCCGCTTTTTGATGTCTACGTTTTCGGGGGGTGGCTTGTCCTGCTTGCCATCCGCCGGTGGCGCCAATTGCCTCCGGCGGCAACGGCCAGGGCCGGGCTCGCGATATTCGTGGCCGTGTTTGCCATTCGCGGGATGGGCAAGTTGCGTGCTCAAGCGATCGCTGACGGTGTGCTTCCCTCCGGCAGTTCCGGCGCGATTGTCCAAACGGTTCCCGATTACTTCCAACCCTGGATCTGGTACGCGCGTCGCATCGGAATCTCTTCCGCATGGGTTGCCGTTGATGTTCTGACTGGGCAGCCGATCCCGGGCAAGTCGAATTCGATGCCACCCCATTCTCCGGTGATGTCGAACTGATCAATGAGGCGGGCGATCGGTTCCCCTGCGGTCGCGGCCCCCCTCGAAAGATGTGGATTATGCTCTGCCAGCGGTTATCATTCCCGCATGATCTGGGGATCATGCGAGGCATACGATCTCTTCTTGGCGGGTGGTCTCTGATTCCACCCGCGTGAACAAGTAACGGTCCACGAGAGCACTGTCAGAGGAGGAACCAGTATGGCAGCAGCCTTCTTCCGCGGAAGATGCGGATTTCCATTGACGCTCTTGGTACTTGCCGGGCTGACGACGCTTCACGCCACCGAGACGACAGCGCCGCCACCCGGCATTCGTGAGAACACGCCGGACGTCTTCGCGCTCACCAACGTGCGTCTGGTCGTCATGCCGGGCAAGATCATTGACTCCGCGACACTGGTAGTCCGCGGCGGTGTGATCGTCGCTGCTGGCGCCGGGGTAGTGGCGCCTAAGGACGCACGCGTCTTCGACATGTCTGGCAAGACCATTTACCCAGGCCTGATCGATGCGTACACTGAGTCCCCACGGGAAATGCCGGGACCAGCGGGGATGGGCCAGGGACCGCGTGCGCGCGGTGAAAGTCCCGGAACCCCCGTCAGCAAAGGTGGTGCCAACTATTGGAATCCCGAGATTGTTCCTCAGACACGTGCGGATCGTGCTTATGTCCCCGACAGCGACTTGAACAAGAAGTTGCGCAGTCAGGGGATCACTGTCCGGCTTTTCGCGCCGTCCAAGGGGATCATCAAAGGAACGAGTGCCTTGCTGACGACGGCGGACGGTGACGGAACGGCGGCGATTCTGAAGAATCAGGTGGCGCTGCACGCCAAGCTGACAACGCAGAGCAGTTTCGACAGCGAGGGGTATCCGAATTCACCGATGGGGGCAATGACGCTCTTCCGGCAGGCGTTCTATGACGCCGACTGGTATCGCCAGGCATGGGATGCCTACCGGAAGAACACCGTCCTTCCCCGCCCGGAGAACATCGACGCGCTCGATGCGTTGCAAGGGTACGCGGGCAGTCCGGCGCCCGTCATCTTCGATGCATCCGACGAACTCTATGTGCTGCGCGCCGATCAAGTTGGCCGGGAATTCAATCTCAACGTCATTGTCCGCGGTTCCGGCAATGAATACCGGCGGCTCGATGAGATCAAAGCCGCTGGACGTCCGCTGATCGTGCCATTGAACTTTCCGGATGTCCCGAAAGTGAAGACACCCGAAGAGGCAATGTCCATCTCTCTGGAAACGCTGATGCATTGGGACATCGCTCCAGAGAATGCAGGACGTCTGGACAAGGCCGGAGTGCGCATCGCCTTCACCAGCGAAGGTCTGAAGGACCGCGGCGAGTTTCTCAACGCGATTCGCAAGACAGTCGAACGCGGACTTGGCGCTGACGCGGCATTGCGCGCACTGACCACGACGCCGGCGGCGTTGTTCGGTGTGGCTGATCGCATGGGCGCTCTCGAAGTGGGCAAAGCCGCCGATTTCGTGGTGACCGACGGCGATCTTTTCAGCCGGAAGACGAAGATTCTGGAAACATGGGTGGATGGCAGACGCTATGAGACAGAACTGCCACCCGCTGCCGATGTTCGCGGCACATGGGATCTGAAGTTGTCGGAGCAGCAGGGCCCCTCCGACACGATCACGCTCGTGCTCAAAGGCGAGCCCGCGAAGCTCTCGGGGGCTCTAACTAAGAATCACAAGGAAGCCAAGCTCGCATCCGCAACCCTCAACGACGCCCGTCTGGGATATTCCTTCAAAGGCGATTCTCTGGGATGGCCGGGTGTCGTGCGCATGAGCGGCACTTTGTCCAGCAACGAATTGCTGGGCTCAGGGATTTGGGCAGATGGGAAAGCCTTCTCCTGGAGTGGGAAGCGAACGGTGCCATTTAGTCTGGAGCCGGATACGTCGAAACCGGAAACGCCGCTGATGGCGTCCTTCCCTGTGAACCATCCCTTGGGCGCCTTCGGTGTGCCCTCAATCCCGCTCCAACCGGATGCTGTTCTCTTTACCAATACAACCGTGTGGACTTGCGGGCCTCAGGGGAAAATCGAGGGCGGCTCGGTTCTTGTGCAGAAGGGGAAGATTGCGGCCGTTGGGAAATCACTGGTCCCGCCCGCCAGTGCTGTCGTGGTCGATCTGGCTGGAGCGCATCTGACCCCGGGCGTGATCGACTGCCACTCCCACATCGCCACAGATGGCGGGATCAACGAGGGTGGACAGACGATTACGGCCGAAGTGCGCATCGGTGACTTCATCGATCCCAACGACATCACGATCTACCGCCAGTTAGCCGGTGGAGTGACAGCATCTCACATTCTCCACGGGTCAGCCAACACGATCGGCGGGCAGAATGCGATCATCAAACTGCGCTGGGGAGCCGGTCCGCAGGAGATGAAGTTCGCGGGCGCCCCGCCGGATATCAAGTTCGCTCTCGGAGAGAATGTCAAGCAGAGCAACTGGGGCGACCGTTTCACGACCCGCTACCCGCAGACACGCATGGGCGCAGAGCAGATTGTTCGCGATGAGTTCAAAGCCGCGCTCGACTACAAAACGCGCTGGGTCCAATGGCGCAATGAGAAGAAGGGAATCCCTCCGCGCAGAGACTTGGAACTGGATGCGATTGCCGAAGTCCTGGATGGCACCCGGCTGGTTCACTGCCATGGCTACCGACAGGATGAAATGCTGGCGATCATGCGCACGTTCGAAGACTTCGGAATCCGGCTGACGACATTTGATCACGTTCTTGAAGGATACAAGATCGCCGCTGAGATGGCCAAGCATGGGGTTGGCGGAACGACCTTTTCCGATTGGTGGGCCTATAAGATGGAAGTTTACGATGCCATCCCATACAATGGCGCCTTGATGCGCAACGCGGGCGTTCTGGTCTCGTTCAACTCTGATTCCGGGGAATTGGCGCGGCGTCTGAATACGGAAGCGGGGAAAGCGGTCAAGTATGGCGGTGTGCCGGAGGAAGAGGCGCTCAAGTTCGTCACCATCAACCCGGCGAAGCAACTGCACATCGACAATTGGGTTGGATCAATCGAAGTGGGAAAGGATGCCGATCTCGCTGTTTGGAGCGGCCCACCGCTCTCATCCTACTCCCGATGCGAAGAGACTTGGATCGATGGTCGAAAGTACTTCGACCGCAAGGATGACATGGCGCGGCGCGTGGAAGTCGAAAGGATGCGTGCGACGCTCATCCAGAAAGCGCTCAAGACGTCGGATACCGGGGGAATGGGCGGCGGTGAAAAGAAGCCGATGTGGCCGAGAGAAGACATCTTCGATGAAATGCGCACCTTGCATGACGAGGAGGGCCGTTAACTATGAGAGTTCCGATGCGTAACCTTATCTCCCTGATGCTGGCGACAACGCTGGCGGCCGGTGCGCAGGCATCGACGCAGATTCCCGCCACGCCTCAAGAACATCCCATTGCTCTGATCGGCGGGACCATCCATCCGGTGAACGGCGCCGAGATTGCCAAGGGGACCATTCTTTTCGAGAATGGGAAGATCACGGCGGTGGGCGCAACCGTGGCTGTTCCCGCCAACGCCGAGAAGATCGACCTCGCCGGCAAGCACATTTACCCGGGCTTGATCGATGCCAACACGTCAATCGGCCTGACAGAAGTCGGCGCTGTTCGCGCGACGAACGACCGTAATGAGGTTGGTCCTGTCAATGCCAACGCCAGGGCGGAAGTCGCCGTGAATCCCGAGAGTGAGTTGATTCCCGTGGCGCGTGCCAATGGCGTGACGCTCGCTTTGACTTCTCCCGCTGGCGGCGTGATTGCCGGCACATCGGCGTTGCTCTATCTCGATGGTTGGACCTGGGAGGAGATGACCTTCAGGGCGCCGGTGGCAATGCACGTCAACTGGCCGCGCATGGTGACATTCACGGCCTGGTGGATGCAGGAGCCCGAGGAGAAACAACTGGAGACCCGCGATAAGGCGCTCAGTGACATCCATGATGCTTTCGATGATGCTCGTGCCTACATGACTGCCAAGCAGGCCGAGGCCACTCCCGGAGTTCCCTATCACAGGTATGATTCCCGCTGGGAGGCGATGATCCCTGTTCTGGAAGGGAAGCTGCCGCTTGTGGTCAACGCCGATCAGATCCAGCAGATTCAGGCGGCCGTCGCGTTCGCCGAAAAGCAGAAGGTCAAACTGATCATCGCGGGCGGTTACGACGCCCCGTACTGCGCCGATCTTCTGAAGAAGAACAACGTGCCGGTGATCGTCGATGGCACCCACCGTGACCCGCAGCGCAACGATGATGCCTATGACAGTCCCTTCACCGTCCCGGAACGGCTGCGCCAAGCCGGTATCGCCTACTGCATCTCCGGTGGCGGCGAGGCGGCCAACGTGCGTAATCTTCCCTACCAGTCTGCGATGGCCGCCGCTTATGGTCTCCCCAAGGACGAGGCGCTCAAAGCCATCACCCTCTACCCGGCGCAGATCCTGGGTGTAGCCGACCGCGTGGGTTCATTGGAGCAGGGCAAAGACGCAACCATGATCGTGACCACGGGCGACCCGCTGGACATCCCCACCCAAGTCACCATGGAATTCATCAAAGGCAAGAAGATTGATCTTTCCGACAAGCAGAAGATTCTCTGGGAAAAGTATAAAGAGAAATACCGTCGGATGGGGATAACGAATTGAGAGGCTCTACGAAAATGGCCTTCCATTCCTCGGGTGTCTGAACGACCTCACTGGCCGGGATCGCGTAGGCGACGCTCTTGGCGTCGCCGCGCGGCTGAAAGCAGCGCCTACGCGTGGTCGATCAGCCAACTCACTTTGTCAGAGGATCCAAGCAGGGGCGCACGACCGTGCGTTCCCGTCTCGATACACTCCAAGGATGCGGATGCCGTGGATTCAAATGCGGTAGCCGAACGTGACGAACACGCGCCGCGTCTTGTATTTGGCAAATGATAATCCCGGATCGCCGTTGCGGAGTTCATAGCCCCCGTGCACGTAGGCCAAGTCCACGGTCATTACGCGGTCGATCAGGATCCCGGCGCCGAAAGTCATGTACTGGCGTTGCGACTCGATAAACCGGCTGTCGATCGGGAGCGGATCAACGAAGTATCCGGCACGAAGCTCCATCCCCTGAGCGGGAAACAGATACTCAGCGCCCACATTCCAGCCGATTACCTCCTTGAGGTTGTCCTGGATAAACTGAAGATCGGACGCGTCGCTGAGTGACGACTCCTGGTATCTAATGTTCAGTTGCGACCAGTCGGTGTAGCGAAGATCTCCCGTCAATAGCAGCCGGTTGAAGTCCCCGGCCAAGCCAAATCCGAAGACGAATGGTCGGGTGATTGTGTAGTTGGAGAACCCTTCATCGGTGACCCACTCATAGCGCGAATACGCTGTATCGATCACAGTCGAGTGAGTCTCCTCGGCCTGCAAGTACGTCGGCGTTTCGATCGTCAGACCAGCCGTCAACGTCTGTGAAAGTGCATAGGTTAAACCTGCCGTCGCGGAGGTACCGACATAGTTGATGTCGATCTTCTGGTTCTCCGTTATGGATTGAGCCCCTCCTCTGTCGCTGGCTTGGACACGGTTCCAGCGGTATTTGTCGTGGCCGGTCAGCAGGTGCAGTGACAAGCCGGTCGACAGCCGAGGAGAAATGTCGAGCGCACCGGCCACGTTCCATTTCCACATGCCGCCCGTCTCCGTCTCACGGGCACGGTCGGAGATGTAGGGCATGTAAATGTAAGTCGGGTATTGGAGCCCGGCAGCGCGGTCGAAGCTGTTGACCCGATGTAACCCAAAGGCGACGACGAGCGACCCCCGATACGTCGGGATCGGCAATGTCAGTGACAGTGCATTGATGTTGGTCGTCCTCAGGTCCCGGCCGTCAGTCAGCGCCTCAGTCCCATTGTCGCGACGACTGTTATTCGCGGAACTCAGGTGCGAGAGACCCCCGCGGAACTCGATCCGCCTGATGCGCGCCAGCATGGCCGGGTTGTAGATGGCCGCCGATCCATCGCGAGAGGTCACAATTCCTGTATTGCCCATGGCCATAGCGCGTCCATCCACACCGAAGAAATCGGATTGCAGCGTTTCCTGGAAAAGCGCGACAGAATCCAGATCTTGAGCGTGCGCTGGGAGCATGGGAACTCCCAACACGAACGCCACACACGTAGCGAGGAGAAATCGTCTCTTGTTTGTTGGTCTGATCGTATTCATTCCTTCCCTGTCTTCAGGTTCGCATCGATCACGGAGTTCCGCCGCCTCTGCGACTGGCTTTTTTGCTTGGTTTTGGTTTCGAGTCCGATGCACTGCCGCTGTCCGCCGGCGGCGTATCAGACGCCTTGACGCGAATCTTCGTGCCGGGAGTCGTGCCTGCTCCTTCGCCCGTATTGTTGCCGGCCTTGCCTGTCGTTGTGCCTCCGTCACGCTGGTACCCATACCCGCCATAATCGATCACCGGAGCGCCTCCCACATAAGGTGGTATGAGGCCGCCACGCCGCGATGCTTTCCGTGATGAGGAAAGAGAGTCTTCTCCCGGCTCGCCATTCACGCCCATCTGCCCTGTCGGGTCGGCATTCTCATACCAGAGGCGATCCCACCACCACGGGTATGCGTAGTAGTACCCGATACGGGGGTACTCAAAGTAATAATCGGGATAGACTCCGTAGAAAAAACCGTAGGGATAGCTGGCATAGTCCTGATGGCAATCGAGGCACTGGCCCCGGTAGTACTCTTGGTGTGACGCCTGCTCGGAATCCGCCGATGAGTGATCGGGACCTTCCTCCGACGTGATCGGATGTCTCAGAATGGTGTAGCAGCCGACAAGGAGAAACGTCAGGGCGACAATCAGCGGCGCCCCCCACAGGGGATGTGGTCCCCTCGGCTTGCACTGCTTTGTCGTGGTCATTGCCCAACCATTCTTTGTTTCTTTCCCGTCTCGTGCCGCCTTGCATCCGCCGTTTGCACAATAGCTTCTACGCCCAGCATAGGGAGACGTTGCCGACTATTTTCGCGGGAGATGCCTCCCACATGGTACTGTCGTCCTCTACGCACACGGTAATCACACACCAAGGGAGATCCAAGCCGTGGCTTGAATCTCCCTTGTCTATCGCGCCCTTGCTGTTGGGCGAGAATCCTCTCATGCCCCTGTGGCGTCGAAGACTTCCGTTTTTGCCGAGCGGCTGGCTGCCGTCATGTCCCGGTTCAGGTCACCTGACGACGGGGGCATGTCAAAATTTCTCGACATAGATGATGCGCAATTCTCTTCCCACCGTGGCGGTGTTTCGCCGATTCGCCAACAGGTCTTTGAGATT
>JAVHPP010000125.1:0-29270 GCA_036170655.1 Candidatus Zixiibacteriota bacterium
ATGGCTGCCGCGTGGACAATCCAATCGGCATTGGCACGGTAAACGAACCGCGCAATCGATGCCGGATCGAGCAAGTGAAGCGCAATGGTCTCAGCGCCAACGGGCAGCGCCGTTGAGTGAAATCCCGCCACGACGTGGTGCCCGCGCGCCAGCAGAAGCGGGATGAGCGCACGCCCCAGAAGCCCGCTGGCGCCGGTCACGGCGATTCGCAGCTTTTGCAGGTTATCGGTCACGGAGAAATGACGGCGTCCAGTCCGTTTGCTGGTGGCACCATTCAGGGTTCGCTCGATACCATGCGACCGTATCCGCGAGGCCCTGGCGAAAATTGATCGTGGGACGCCAGCCAAAAACACGTTCGGTTTGCGAAAAGTCGAGGGCATAACGCAGATCGTGACCGGGGCGGTCGGGCACCGATGTGATCAACTCCGGGTCCGCACCGCAGAGCGCGCAGATTGACAACGCCAACTGCCGGTTGTCTATCTCGTCGAGTGAGCCGAGATGCCAGATGGGACGCTCTTGTCGCCTTGTCTGATCGGTCGCAACTGCCATCAGTCCTTTGGCGAAGTCGTCGACGTACAGCCAAGACCGGCTGTGACGGCCATGCCCATAGAGCGGCAAAGGCCTACCCGCGAGCGCTTTTGCAATGAAAAGGGGGATCGCCTTCTCCGGGTACTGATGTGGTCCGAAAACATTCACCGAACGCACAATGGTGACATCCAACGCGAATGTGCGGGCATAGGCCAAGGCCATCCAGTCCGCAGCCGCTTTGCTCGCCGCATAAGGGCTGGTGGGACGCAATGGTTCTCCGACCCCGAAAACCTGACCCTTTGGCGTCGGGCCATAGACCTCGTCCGACGAAATGATGATGACCGATGTTTGGGCCGCCGTATCGCCACGATGGCGCTGCACCGCGCTGAGCAGCGTCTGTGTTCCGAGCACATTGGTCCGGACAAACCGGCCCCCATCCTCGAGTGAACGGTCGACATGCGTCTCCGCGGCAAAATGGACAACCAGATCGAATGGCTCTCGCCACAGCGCGTCGACAGCCAACGCATCAGCTATGTCGATCAATTCGTGGCGATGCCGGGGATCGGATGCGGCGCCTTCCAAGTTATCGAGCGACCCGGCATAAGTGAGGCAATCCGCATTAACAACTGAAACGTCACGATCCTGCCGCAGCAGGGCACGCACGAAGTGCGAACCGAGAAAACCACACCCGCCGGTTACCAGCACTCTCATTTTGACACATCCCCCCTTGCCGAATCGGGGCTGTGCCAGTCGTACGGGATTTGATCGGTATGGGGATCGAGACGGTACTCGTCGGGATGTTCGCGGTCAAATGGCTCCGTTGGACAGTTCATGCAGACCGCATCAATATCGCCTGTATTCTTGAATCCGTGGTAGACGAATGGAGGAATGATAATCAGCCGTGGCTGGGCGCCATCGCAATTGATCAGATCAATCTGTCGAAACGTCGGAGAATTGGCACGCGCATCATAGAGAACAAAACGCGCCCGCCCTTCGATGAGACAAAAGTAGTCGGTTTGCAGTTTGTGCATGTGCCATCCCTTGACAATTCCGGGCTTGGCGGTGGTGACGTAAACCTGTCCGAACTGCTTGAATTCAGGATCATCGCACCGAAGCACCTCGAAGAGGAGTCCCCGTTCGTCCGGATGGACAACAAGAGAGCGTGAAGAACTGCCTGCGATCATTGCTTGCCGGACCTCGATCTTGTCTGGCCCGCGCGGCTGTCGGATGAACAGCGGAACAGATCCTCAGCCCATTGGTCGAATGGCTTCCAGAATGTCGACCGGGCACCGGGGTGAAACCATGTCTTCCCGGCCAGCGCGGCGGCCCGGTGGAGCGATTCGACTGTGCCCGCGTCGGTCCACCACCCAGGAAGGATTCCATGCGTCAACTGACCCATCCTCAGGTACTGGTTGGTGACGTCCGTGATTTCCAGCTCGCCGCGGTGTGATGGCCGCAACCCGGCGATGAAATCAAAGACCTGCGAGTCGTAGAAGTACACCCCGATGACGGCGTATGGTGACGGCGGAATCCGGGGCTTTTCAATGACCGACACGACACGGTCACCGGCAAATTTCGCCACCCCAAAACGTTCCGGATGGGCGACCTTCTTCAGCAGAATGCGGGCGCCGTGCCCCTGGCGTTTGTATTTCGCGACCTGAGTCCGGAGACTTGATTGAAAGACATTGTCTCCGAGGACAATGCAGAGCGAGTCGCCAGCGGCAAAATCCGCCGCATGGGCAAGCGCCTCGGCAATCCCTCCCTGACCCTTCTGATAACTGTAGTACAGACCCCGGAAACCGAATTGTCGTCCATCACCCAAGAGACGCATGAAATCTCCCGGGTTCTGGCCCCCGGTGACGATCAACGCCTCGTCGATTCCCGCTTCAATCAAGGATCGCAACGGATAGAAGATCATCGGGCGGTCCCAGACCGGGAGAAGATGCTTGTTGGTGATCTGGGTCAGCGGCCCCAGTCGGCGTCCCAGTCCCCCGGCAAGAACAACACCCTTCATGAGGAGTGTGCACTCCGTTTCCGATCCGAACAACCAACAATCATGCACCGAAAATAGAGATCGTTGGGACAGAAGTCGAGTACTTCGAAGCGGCCGGTGAACATTCTGATATCGGCATCAATGAACGTGGATTCAGCGTGACCACGGATCACAAAAGCGAGCTTTCACGCCGGCGACGCCAGAAGGAAAGGAGAGAGCCGCAGGTGATCGCGATCACGCCAACCCAGACAAGACTCACCAGCGGCTTGGTCGAGACATCCAGAGCCAGTGTTTCGCGAGGCGAAACGGGCACGTCCGGCGAGTCGAGGGCAACACGAATCATCTGCGATTCGACCTGCATGCCCACAAGCGACAGTTTGATGCCGGTGCCCGGGATCATCACCGGAATCGGCTGCACGCCCCCTACGCCGGAATTCATCGAAGCTCTGAGGTCGATAGTGTCCGCGCCGCGTTTGGCCGTAATCTCAGCGGTCACAAGAAGCGCGCCCCCCTCGTCATGGCTGTCCATGGAAAATCGGTTAAATGTCAGGGTCCAGTCTCCGGCTGTTTTCGCCACGCCTTTGATGAGATCAACAGTGTTCCCATCCCCTTTCTGCCGCTTGAAGTCCAGAGGCGCCAGATAGAGATCGCGCACGATCCCGTTGACGATGTGCGGATTGCGGGTCTCCGATTGTGTGTAATCCGAATAGTAGAGCCGGGGTTTGGCCTCGATGCGTGAACTGCCTCTTGTCAAAGTCAGGTCGAGGTACCCGTCATTGGCGGTGTGGCCCTCAACAAGACGATTGAAGGTCACATCGTATCCGAATGCTTCCTGGGGCTCGCCCGGCGACAGGGCCAGACGCCGGGATACAGAATAAGCCGATGACCCCAGCACGCCCAGCAACATGAGGGCAAATCCGAAGTGGGTCACATGACCCGGTACACGCAGGAGATTTCCCTCGGAGTATCGGAATATCGCCAGCAGATTCGAGGTGAGCGCGCCCGTGGCACCAAAGATCAAAATCAGATGCTGCCACTGGACCACACCGAGAAACAAGACGACTATCGTCACCACAACGGCAACAATCAGGGATGGAAACACATGGCGGAAGACATCACGCCAGGGGGTCAGACCAAACATGAGAAATGGCGAGACGGATAGGGTCAGCGCGATGAGAATCCCCATGGGGAGACTGATCATGTTGTAGTAACTCGCGGCAACGTTCGCCGGCTGGCCGACGATCTTGGTGAGCAACGGAGCCGAAGTGCCGATCAAGACCAGACCGGCGGTGATCAAGAGGAGCAGTATCCCCACAACAAGGCCGAACTCACGTGAGTTCACCGCACGTGATATAGGTATCGTGGGCACATCGCGAGTCCGTACAGCCAGGGCGATGAGCGAAAGCGCTGTGACGCCGATCATGTAGACAATCAGGTAGGCGTTGATTCCCAGATCGGTGAACGAGTGGACCGAGAAATCGGCCAAGACACCAGACCGGGTCAGAAACGTCCCGTAAACCACAAGTAGGTACGAAATGATCGCCAGACCCACGTTCGTCTTCAGGAGTTTGGGCTGCATCCGAAACAAGATCAGCCCATGCAGGAGCGCCAGCGCCGTCAGCCACGGAATCAGCGAGGAGTTCTCGACCGGATCCCAGCCCCAGTATCCCCCCCATCCCAGCACCTTGTAGGCCCAGAATCCCCCGATAAAAATCCCTGCTCCCAAGCTCGCGACCGAGAACGCCACCCATGGAAAAACTTGAGCAGTGAATTCGTCGAAGCGGCGTGTGGTGAGAGCCGCGAGGGCGTAGACGAACGGTATCGCCAGAGCCGCATATCCCAAGAAAACGATCGGCGGATGGATCACCATCCAAGGATCCTGCAACAGGGGGTTGAGCCCCCGTCCGTCGGCCGGCACAGCAACGGTCGTGGCAAAAGGCGACCGGACAATCATCAGCACCAGCAGGAAGAGCTGGGTAATCACAAAGTAAACCATCACCCAGCGGGTCCAGCCATCCTCGTGTCTAATGGTGAATATACCGAGGACAGAAGCCATGAACGCCCAGAGAAGAAAGGTCCCTTCCTGACCGGCCCAGAAGGATGAAATTAGGTACCCCAGCGGCAGGTCACGCGATGAATACTCCGCAACATACGAGTATGCGAAGTTGTGACTGAGAAACAGATACAGGAGCCACGCCGATGCAACCGCCAAACAGAAAGTCATCAACTGGTATGCGCGTCTGTGCCAAGTGGCCAGCGATGGCCCGCCACGGATTCCACCAGCAACGATCCCTACACCGATGGCAGCGGCCAGATAGATCATCACGTTGCCGAAGTTCATTATCACATCCTCAGACAGGTACAATTGCGGGTGTTCGCCTGGTCATGCTATCCTCACGCCCTGATATGATACACCCCGCGGACATGTGCCCCAAGGGCTACTGATGTTGATTGACAGCGGGTTGTCAAAATCGGAGAGAATCGACCGGTAATTGCGATCCGCCCGAGGCGCATGATGAGGAGGAACTGGAGGCGGCCTTTCTTCGCCGATGTGATCGATTCCGCGACAGAGGGACAGACAGTCCCACCGGCTGGCGAACGCGGAGAGCCTGACCGAATAGCCGGCTGACACGCGATGGTAACGAAACTCTTGACAGGATGTGGCCGTATCGGTTAGTTAGCCGTTCGATTTGGCTTTGTGTTGCGAGAACTGTGTTTCGGGGAGGTAAGAAGGTGATCAAGATATTGAGGATGACTGCTTTGCTCGTGAGTGGATTCGCGTGCATGGGCAGATTTCGTCCATGTGCACAATCCCCGGCTGGCGGATCTTAGCGTCTTTCGCACAAGTTGCGAGGAAATGACGCCGTCCCGCCACCACATCGCGGGACGGTTTTTGTTTGACGGCAAGTATGGTAGAGATGAGGAAACGGCATGGAATGGGCAATCGAGACACAGGACCTCAGACGCACGTTTCGCAACCGTCCGGTCCGGCGGCTTCTGCGACGGGCCGTCGGCGGTCCCGTGCAAGATCACGTGGCGCTGGATTCGGTTGACCTGACGGTCCAACCGGGCGAGTTGTTTGGCATCTTGGGACCCAATGGAGCCGGCAAGACGACGATTATCAAGATCCTCTCCACGTTGCTTTTGCCCACCTCGGGTCGGGCGATCGTGGATGGATTGGATGTCGCCAGAGAACCGGAATCTCTCCGGCGACGGATCAACATGGTGTCCGGAGGCGAGCATTCGGGATTTGGCATCCTGACCGTGCGTGAGACAATCTGGATGTTTGCCCAGTTCTACGGTGTCCCGACAAAAGTGGCGCACGCACGCGCCGACGCAATGATGGAGCGTCTCGGACTGACCGAAGCCGCTGATACGAAAACGTCGAAGCTATCCACCGGCATGAGGCAGAAGATGAACATCATCCGGGGATTCGTGAGCGACCCCAAGATCCTCTACCTCGATGAGCCAACACTGGGTCTCGATGTGGGTGTGGCGAGAGAGGTGCGCGCCTTCATCAGCGAGTGGATGCACGAGCATCCCGAGCGGACTGTTCTCTTGACGACGCACTACATGGCGGAGGCCGACTCGATGTGCGATCGCGTGGCGATCATCGACAAGGGTCGCGTGCTGGCTTGTGACACACCGGCCAGTTTGAAGCGGGAGCTCGCGCCCGACTGTGTGTACCAGATCGAGGTCCCGCTGTGGACCGATGGCGGCAACCCACTCGATGAACTGGCCGTGGTCCGTTCCGCCGCAATGGAACATCGCGGCGACCAGGGACGAACACACATCCGGGTGATTCTCGAAGATGAGGCAGGAATCGGCGCGGTCACAAGCCGCCTGGCACAGCGCGGCGCGCGTGTCCTCTCGGTCAACAGGCTGGAGCCATCGCTGGAGGACGCATTCCTCAACCTCGTCGGCCACGGCCTGTCATCCGGGAATGGGGAAAATCACTGAGGCCGCGAATGAAACAGAATCTGATGACCAATTTGCGGGCAATCTGGGGACGCGCCTACGTGCGCATCGTCGGCGCCAACCGCGAGCCATCGTGGTTGTTCTTTGAGGTGCTGCTGCCGCTTTTGGCGGTATTCGGCTTTGCCATGATTTATCGCGGACTGGGCGCACCCGAACAATATATTGGCTTTGTCGTCGTCTCCGGCGCCATGATCGCCTTCTGGCAGAACATCCTCTGGTCGATGGCCGCCCAGTTCTACTGGGAAAAGGAGATGGGGAACCTCGAGCTGTATCTCATCGCTCCCATCTCGCGGATGTCGATCTTGCTGGGGATGGCGATTGGCGGAATCTTCATGACAGCGATCCGCGCCATCGGCATTCTCGTTGCCGGCACATTCGTGTTCGGGGTCGCGTATCAGGTAACAAACTGGCCGGCGCTGATCCTGGTATTCTTTCTGACGATGAGCGCAATTTACGGGCTGGGCATGTTGGCATCGTCTCTGTTCATGCTGTTCGGGCGGGAGGCATGGCACACGGCGAATCTCTTTCAGGAACCTGTCTATTTCCTAACCGGATTCTACTTTCCCGTGCGCTCGTTGGGGAGTCTCACCGCGATGGCGGCATCAGCAATCCCACTGACTTTGGGGCTCGATGCCATCCGTCAGTTGATTTTCTCTGGTAATGCGGTCAACCCGCTCTTCACGGTGCGGACCGAAGTGCTGCTCCTGATCGTGGCAACGGTCATCCTGAACTGGGCGGCGTTGAAGGCGCTCCGGTATATGGAATACCTGGGCAAGTCGACGGGGCGTCTGACCCTCAAGGGACAATGAGGCGAATGAAGCGATGGGACGATTCAGGTCTTTAATCCGTTCGTTGATGACAGCGGGGCGTCTTGAATGGGCGATTGAGTCCAACTGGGCCGACCCCTTCCTGTTCATGACTTATCAGGTCGTGCGCCCTGTGTTTGGCGCGTTGATCCTGGTCGTGATGTTCAAGGTCGTCAGCGGCAAACCCGCCTCTGATCCAGCGTTCGCGCAACTCTACGTTGGCAACGCGTTCTTCATCTTGGTGACGCAGGTGTTGCTGGGCCTTGGAATCGTCATTTTTGAGGATCGGGAACGCTTCGAAATGCTGCGCTATATCTACCTGACACCAATGGGACTGGGAGTGTATCTGGCCGGACGTGGGTTGTCAAAGATCGTCTCGACAATGGCCGCGATCCTGATTACGCTTGCGGTCGGCTCCCTTTTCTTTGGGATCCCGTACAGCATGGGCATTGCCGACCTGCCCAACTTTGTCGCCGCTCTGTTCTTGGGGACGATTGCCACGCTGGCGATCGGGGTGGCGCTGGCCGCCATGTCGCTCGGCATGGCCCAGAATGGTTTTTCGATGCCGGAGGGAGTGAGTGCGTTGTTTTATCTGCTGACAGGAGCGGTCTTCTCGATCGACATCCTCCCCTCATGGGTGGCGGCGCTGGGACGACTGATCCCCCTGACTTACTGGCTCGAGGCCATCCGTCGCTCTCTCCTGCACCGCCCGTACATCGGGTCGCTTGCGAACATGAGTGACGCACAGGTCCTGCTGACGTTGTCTTGGACCACCGCGGCAACCGTGATGGCCAGTTGGGGAATCTTGATTGCCGCGAGGCACTACGTGATTTCCACGGGCAAGCTCGACCAGAAGACAGACCACTAAACACGAGGGCGATCTTCCCCGAATCGGGGAGGATCGCCCTCTCTGGCCCAATGCTGGCTTCTGTCTTGCTGCGTCTGTCACTGGTATCGGCCAGATCCGGGCACCGCTTGAGACTGGTCTCGCCTCACCGAATCCACTTGACCTGCGAGCGGTTTCCGGCCAATTTCTCGGTCGGGCCGATCAGCGTTGATCGCCCGCCATGGCGCTATCGTCTAGGGGTTAGGACGGGTGGTTCTCAGCCACCAAACCGGGGTTCGATTCCCCGTAGCGCTACTTATCGGGGCAGGGGGCTTGAGGATAAACTGCCGATTCTGGAGAGACAGTCCCAATTGGCGTGAGGCTGGGCATGCCATAACTGGGTATCCCGGATCAATGTACCACTGATTTTCGTCGAGGGGTGGGGCTGATGGGCCATAGGCCGAGATTCAACGTCAAAGGGCATATTCACTGTCTGACGACCACTGATCGCTTAACTTCTTAACAGAGGAGAAATGCTATGATATTATTCCCAACACGAACCCTCGTCACGATCATCGTCATGTCGTTTGTTGCTCTGGGATGCAGTTCCGGCGGGAACGAAAGCGCCAAGACAGCGTCGAAAGATACTGTGGCCGTTGCGCAGTTCGTCCCGCCGCCCGCAGCCACCACGGGTGATCAGAAAGACACGATCCCACCGAACGATCAGTTGATCGCACGCACGCCGCCACCACAGGAACCTCGGGTGGCCAAGCCGGAGCCGAAAAAGCCACAGCCCAAACCACGGCCCCCGACTCCAGAGCCTGAGAGGAAAATCACGATCCCAAGCGGTACGACATTCAATGTCAGGCTGGCTGCGACGCTGCGAACGGACTCGAACCAGGCTGGTGATCCGATCATCGGGACGATGCCGGGGCCACTCGACATTGCCGGAGTTGCGGTCATTCCGGCCGGAGCCGAAGTGCGCGGGCATCTCGTGCAGGTGGAAGAACCCCATCGCACTAAGGGCATCGCCAAAATGACACTGCAGTTTGACAGCGTGGCCGACGCCACAGGCCGGATGCATGCGCTGGACACCCGACCAATCGTGGTCGAGGGTGAGCCGGACAAAGTCAGCGATGCGGGCAAAGTCGCGATTGGCGGCGTGGTGGGTGGAGTGATCGGCGCATTGGCCAGCAAGAAAAAGGCAAAGGGCGCTGCCATCGGCGCTGTGGCGGGAGCCGCGGCCGGCGGCGCAGTCGCACTGGCCACGAAGGGCAAACAGCTCGAATTGTCGCCGGGGCACGAATTCAGCGTCGAGGTGATAACCTCAGCGGAGATCCCGGTCGCCGTCAAGGCAGACCCGGGCAGCCGTTGATACCCAAATCACCGGGGCAATAATCGTAAAACACCGCGCCACGAGACTGAGTGGCGCGGTGTTTTGCTGCAAGGGAGCGATTCAGATTCTGTGGGGTCCGCTGAGCACACGCGCGGGAAGAAGGACCAACGCGCGCAACAGCGAAAAGACCGCATCCACAGTGATGCCGATCAGCCGGAAAGGCAACAGCAACAACCAGACAACGGGGTAAAGGACAAGCGCTAGGATAGCCAAGGGCCAGCAGAAAACGAATAACAAGCACCAAAGCAAAAAACCGATCATCTTTCCGTTACTCCCTGACCCACACATTGTCTTACGGGAGAGAACGCGATACGGTTTCACGAAAACAACTGCCCCGCCTTTCGGTTTGCAGACAGGTATATTCCCCTTGATGGACGCACCATTCCGCATGCCAATCGACGGCACGCTCGACCTTCACGCGTTCTCGCCCAGAGACATCAAGGATCTCGTGCCGCATTACATTGATGAATGTCTTGCACGGGGCATCCGGCACATCCAGATTATTCACGGAAAAGGCACGGGCACATTGCGTCGAATCGTGCATGCCGCCTTGGACCGTCATCCCGCGGTGATCTCATACAGGCATGAGGGTGGGAGCGGCGGTTCCTGGGGCGCTACGGTCGTGGACCTGAAGGTAGCAGGCGGAGATTCGTCACCGTCTGGACTGTAAGGGCGCCGCCGTCTATGGACACACCGGGACCGGCGCTCCTTGAAACACGACATCGATCAGCGCCGTCACATCGAGCACATCATACACCTGGTCACAGTTGAGATCAATGCGCGCCGTTGGGGGAACTGGCGGGCTCCCGCCGCTGAAGACAAAATCGATCAAGCCAACGACATCGACAACGTCAAGCGCTCCATCATCATTAAAGTCACCAAGAATATAAGTTGCACGGAGGTGGAAGTTCTGGTCGGCACTGAACTCTGATTGATTCCCGGCAGCATCGGCGGCTTTGACATGCCAGTACCAGTCCTGATTCAGCGCGAGTTTGTCCGCGAGCGGGAGGTCAAACTGAGTCGCCGCTATCCCTGAGTACGAGCGCAGACCAACGGTGAACATTGGATCAGAAGCGATCCGCACCTGGTAGGTTACCGGTGTCGGACTGTCCGTCTGCTTGGATACCGAGACGGTGGTCCAGACAAAGGTCGGCGTCGAATCGGTGATCGTGTCGCCGGTCAAGGGCGCAGGATGGACCGGAGTCGGCGCGACCGGCCGCGTGGCATCGACCCATACGGTCCGCACAGCCGACACCGCTGAAGAATCACCGAACGTGTCGAACGCACGCACACGCCAGGAGTAGAGACCATCGGGCAGCGACTCGACGCGCGCAGGTGTCACGATTCCCGTAAGACGGGTGACATTTGTGGCAAATGACGGATCGGTTGAGTATTCGAGCACATACGTGAGCGCAGAATCATAGCGCGACCAGTCGGCCCAGGAGAACGACACGGACAAGTTGTTCGTGATTGTACCCGTCGCCGGTCCCGCCAATTTCGGCGGAAACAAGCGCAACGGCATGTTGGCTGCGTAGACATCCTGATTGAGGTTGCGTGTGTCGGTGAACACCATCGTGGCACGCAAGCGGGAGGTGGACAAGCCGATGTATTCCCCGATCAGCCCTGCGTTGGGATTCAGAAGTTCGATGGGGATCGTCGGATCGGCAAGCTGAGGTGCGGACATGGATTTCTCAAGGGATGCCGCATTGAAGGGCGATGAAGACACATTGGTGACACGCTGATTGGGTGTCCACGTCTGCCCGCCATCGAACGAGTGCGTCACCCAAACATCGAAGTACAGATTCGACGGGTCCAACCGGCGATCATAGAAGACAACACTGACGACACCATCGGGATTGACCGAGATCCAGGGATGGAACTGATCAACATGATTGGCGATGGGATCGTCGTTCAACCGTACCCGTGGCAGCCAGGTCTTGCCGCTGTCATTGGAGATGGTCATGTACAAATCGAGGAGACCGTCGGCAGCCCGGTCGGCGAAGGCGCAGTAGAACCGTCCATCGTAGGGTCCATCAGTCACATCGGCGGTCAGCGCCGGAAACGGAAATGTCGTGATGCCACCGTCGATGGTGCCGGGAGAGAATGACGTGGGCGCCACGACCCGATCGGTCCCCCATGTCCAACCCTGATCCAGCGAGATATCACACATGATGGCAGCACGTGAATACGAATACCACGCGATGACAACCCGTCCGTCGTTCCCCACGGCCGGGGTCGGCCACTGAACCGATCCTCGGTCCGAAACGGGCCGCTCGACGCCGAAACCGAACCCGTCCGTGGACCGGACGCAGTAGATGCCCGTCGAATCGCCAAAACGGGTCCAGGCAATGTAGAGGGAACCATCCGTCGGCCCGCCCGTGCGGTCGCAGGTAATCAACTCTTTGTCCTCAAAAGACGGTCCGAAGGGCGTGTCGACACCGGTCAGCGAGTAGGCCCACGTGCGCCCCGAATCGAGCGAGACCGGAACAAACAGCCCGTTGGCCGGAGTGGCATCCTCGAAGGACAGAATGACGCTGTAGAACACGCCCGCGGAATTGACGGTGATGCCGGGGTCGGAATCGCGGCCGTACGGAGTCTGGTCGACCAATCCGCCTTCGGTCCATGTGACGCCGCCGTTGTGCGAGTACCCCCACCCAATCTGACGATATCCGAGACGAAAATCACGCCAGACAGCCACGAGATTGTCGGGGTTCGTCGGATCGACCGCCACCTGTTCCTCGTTCTGAAGCTGCGTCGTCGTGTCCGTATTGAGCTTGATGTTGGGCGGCGTCGCGCTGGACACATCGTACCACATCTTGATGTCCGTCGCCGTCTGCCCGAACGCCGCAACGGACAGAAGCAGCGCCACCCCCAAGATCGACACCGCAACCATTAAGATTTCATGCCGAACACCAAACCTGCGCGTCATCGTAACGCCCCTTGTCAAAGATTTCGTTCCACCCAAGTAACCCACCCGCGAGGCGCCGGGCGCAACGAAGGCATCCGACGGGATCTTTCGGCGGTAATTGAGACCAGACGACGGTCGGCCGCGGGGTGTCCGACACACACGTAAGTTAATGCTTTCGCAGTATCTTACAAGCACAATGTTTGGCAGAAAACATGGCATGATGAGAAGGCCCATATTATGTGACAGATGCAACAGGCAGACGACTCTTTAACCCAAATGTCGCGCATCAGACATGATTCGGCTCACAGACAAGCTGTCCGGTGCTTGACTTCAACGGCGAAGCGTTTCACTTTGCACCCGTCAAGGGGGGCTTCGGGGTTCACGCCCCCTCGAACATCCATCACCAGGAGGTCAGGAATGACTCTGCGAGTTCGATCATGGTCGCTTTTCACAGCCAGTGCGCTGGTCGCACTGGGGCTTATGCATCCGCCAAAAGCCAGCGGCTTTGACGTCAATTCTGAGCAACATGTGCTGCCCAACGGGTTGCGGATCATTCTGGCGCCAGATCCGACTGTGCCCACCGTATCCTACCACACGTTGATCGACGCCGGTTCACGCGATGAAACCAAGAAAGGCACCACCGGTCTGGCGCACGTCTTTGAACACATGATGTTCCGGGGGACAAAGCAATACCCGGACTTCGACGCCGTGGTCAAGCCCTGGGGAGCCCAGACGAATGCATCGACCGGCTTCGATGTCACCGACTACTTTGTCAATACCAAGAGCGAGTTCTTGAAGGACATCATCGCCCTCGAAGCCGACCGGGTCCGCAATCTTTCATTCACCAACGAGACATTTCGCACAGAGCTCGGCCCGGTGAAGGAGGAACGCCGCCGCGGGGTCGTTGAGGATCCGTATGGATTCATGGAAACGCGCCTGTATGATCTCGCCTTTGAGAAGCACACTTACAAACATCCGGTAATCGGCTGGGAAGAGGACCTCGAAAAATTCATGACCTACGACGACGCCATGCGTTTCAAAGAAACGTTTTACGAACCGGCTCATGTCGTCATTTCCGTCGCGGGAAACTTCAACGCCGAGTCCACTCTGGCCTGGATCACGCAGAAGTACGGCGACTGGGCTGCCGGTACAGTCAAGCCGGATCCGATACCGGCCGAGCCGCCTCAACTGGCCCCAAAGAGTGAGACGACGATTTGGAAAGACGCCATGATCGCGCCGATCTTGATGGTGGCTTACAAAGCGCCTGCCATGCGATTCGACGCGCCGGATTATGTGACCTATCGTGTTGTTGACCGCCTGCTGTTCGCAAACAGCGGCCGTTTGCACAAACGGCTGGTCGTGGACCGCCAGCTGGTGGAAGAGGTCGATGGCGGCGCGTTTGGCGGCAAGGACCCCGGCCTGTGGACGATCACGGCAACGATCAAGAGCGGAGTTGCACTCGACACGGTCGAGACAATCATCATGGAGGAACTGCTCAAGCTGGGGATGACGGCCGTTTCCCAGGAAGAATTGAACAAAGCGATCAATGGTCTCAAAGCTGACCGTGTCTTCGGATTCGACCGGCCGGCGCGGGTCGCATCGACACTTGGCCGGTATGCCATCACCAGCGGTTCTGCCGACAACGTGCGGAAGGAAATGGATCTGCTCTCAAAGGTCACACCTAAGATGGTGATGGATTTTTCCCGTCAATACCTGACCGACGCCGGACGAACAACACTCATCATGAATCCCAAACCGAAGTCTTGATGGAAAGAGGCGAATGGCGATGAGACGCAAGACGATATTAGTGCCGCTTGTCTCGAGCGTGCTGCTGCTCTGGGGGTGCCTAACCGCCAGTGGAGCGGATGCGCCGACTGTTCTGGTTCCGAAACCCGGTTCGGGCGCAGTTCAGATTCGCGTTCAGTTCAATGCCGGGTCGGCGTATGATCCGTCCGGCAAAGAAGGGCTGGCGGACTTTGTCGCCAATGCCCTGCTGCGCGGGTCCAAGTCATTTGATCGTGCCACGATTGACGAGCGGCTGGACGCCCTGGCGGCTGACATCGGCGTCGAAGTCGATCGCGATATTGTCATCATCGAGGGACGAGCGCTGGCGGACGTGTGGCCGGATTTCTCGAAGCTGTTCTTGTCTGTACTCACCGAACCGGCATTCTCACCGTCCGAAATGGCGAAACTGACCGGCGATCAGTTGGACGCGATCGAGCAGATACGCCGCGACGACGGCAGTCTCGCTCGCGCCGCATTGCAGACATTTATGTACGAGAACCACCCTTATGGACATCCCGTCGAGGGACTCGATCACACCGTCAAAGCGATCACCGCGGCGGATGCGCGTGACTTCTACGAGAGTCACTATACAGCAGGAAACTATATTTTGGGTCTCGCCGGTGAGGTATCCGACTCGCTGGCCAAGGCAATCAACGCGGCTCTTGCCGCTGCGTTGAAGCCGGACGCACCTCCCCCCCTCGTGCTGCCGAAGCCTGTTGTCAACGGATTGAATATCTTCCTGATCGAGAAGGAGAATCGCGCCCAGACACAGATGCGCTTTGGGCGTCCGATCGACATCGGACGCGGCGACCCGGACTTCATGCCCCTCTATCTGGCCAACACTTATCTGGGACGGCATCGTGAGTCAATGGGTCGGCTGTATCAGGTCATTCGCTCCCAGAGGGGACTTTCTTACGGGGCTTATTCCTATGCCGAGCACTTTGATCAGGATGGCGGGTCCAACCTCGCGCGCCCCGGGCGCCCACGCCATCAACAGTATTTCTCGGCATGGGTCTATCCGAAATCAACCAATGCCAATTTCGTCATCCATGCCGTGATGAAAGAGTTGGCTGACTTGTCCACGCACGGACTGTCGGACAAAGAGCTTGATGCTGCGCGTCAGTTTGAGATCAATCACTTCCCCTTTGAGATCGAGACACCAAGACGGCTTTTGGGGATGCGCATGGACGAAATTGCACTTGGCACTCCCCGGTTCGTGGACTCATTCACCAAGACCACCCAGCAGGTGACGGGCGCTGATGTGAAGAGAGCCGTGAGACGTGCGATCGATATCAACAACATGGTATTAACAGCGGTCGTCTCGAACGGCGTCGAATTCACCAAGCAGCTCTTGGATGGTCCCGTGACCGTCGAGTATCCTTCAGGGGTCGATCCGAAGTCGCTCGCGGCCAATGACGTGCCGTACAAGAGTTTTCGACTCCCGCTGAAGCCCGAAAAGATCAAGGTGCTGAAGACGGAAGAGATGTTCCGGTAGAACGAGCGGGGATTCGAATCCAGATGTGGGGGTGGGGCTTCCCCCGTTCCTTCGTTTGCCCACGGGCATGACGGCGCAGACACCGAGTTGTGGTGAGTTCGGTCAGGACTCTGCCCGCAACTCCTCAATGATCTTTCGATCCGCCGTGGGAAACGCGTAGCGTGCCAGGTCACGCGCTCGTACCCATTTCCACTTTTGGCAGCCGATGGCTTGGGGCGCTCCCGATTCATAGCAACACTCGAAGACATACAGCCGGACGGCGTAGTGGCTGTAGGCATGACGGATAACCATGCGCTTCTCACCGACAGCCACAACGATCCCGAGTTCTTCCTCGATCTCGCGGCGGCAGGTGTCGGCCAGTCGCTCGTTCCGCTGCCTCTTCCCGCCCGGAAACTCCCACAAGCCGGGCAGCAATCCGGTCTCGGGCCGCTGGGTGATGAGGATGCGGCCATCTCTGTGGCGGATGACGCCGCAGGCTACTTGTACCTCACCGCGCACGGCCCGCGCCTCGATCGTCCCGTAACGATCCGGGTGGCCACTTTGGAAGGCCATGCAGGACTGCCTTAGCGGACACTGATCGCAACGGGGCTTCCGGGGCGAGCAGATCAGCGCGCCGACTTCGATCAGACCATCGGTCCATACTGCGCCCCGTCCGACCACCATCAGCTGCCGAAGCTGCTGAAAGATAATCCTGCGAACATCGGCGGACCGGACGTCACCCCGGACTGCAAAGAGCCGTGCTGCCACGCGTGCCACATTGGCGTCGATGGCAGGGACACGGCTCCCAAAGCAGAAATTCGAGACGGCAGCGGCGACATATTCGCCGACTCCCGGCAGCGCCCGGATGGCATCGTACGTCGCCGGAAACCGTCCCCCGTGCTCCGACTTGATCAGCCGTGCCGCCTGGTGCAGATAGCGTGCCCTGTGGTAGTAACCCAGCCCCTCCCATTCCTTCATGACCTGATTGAGCGGCACTTTGGCGAGGCTTGCCAAAGTGGGAAATCGTTTCAGAAAACGGGGGTAGCGTTTGATCGCCACGGCGACCGTGGTCTGAACCAGCATCACCTCGGAAACCCAGATTCGGTACGGGTCTGTGAGACCTCGCCACGGGAGGCAGCGGGCGTGGAGCATGAACCACCGTCGCAGACGACGGTAGACAAACTGCGGATTGAGATTCGGAAAGTCAGGACGGGGCTTCACCAAACGAGGTTGTTTCCAGTTGGCGCTACGTTGCGAAGAACACATCCGCCCATGAGTATGCACCAAATTCGGCTGGCCCGCCATGCGAAAAGACGCTATCATCGGCGCATCAGTGCAGGAGGATACGAGAAGGTGAACGAGCACACAGCCGAGCAACTGGGCATCAAGAACGACAAACGGATCATCTTCTTGGTGATGGATGGGCTTGGAGACATTCCCTTTGGGAATCGAAACCAGACACCGCTGGAAGCGGCGCGCAAACCGAACATTGATTCGCTCCTGCCTCAGGCCACGACCGGGCTATTCGATCCGGTCGAACCCGGGATCACGCCGGGATCGGGCCCGGGACATCTGGGATTGTTCGGCTACGACCCGCGAAAGCACTTGATCGGCCGCGGCGTGCTGGAGGCGCTGGGAATTGATTTTCCGCTCACCGACAGCGATGTCGCCGCACGCTTCAATTTCTGCACGCTCGACAAAAACCGGCACATCACCGACCGGCGCGCGGGGCGGATCGGCGACGATGAGAACCGCCGGCTGGTTGACAAGATCACCTCGGAGATGCGCCTGACCGGCGACATCGAAGTGATCGTGCGCAGTGTCTCCGAGCATCGCGGCCTTGTTGTGTTGCGCGGCGCGAACATGGGGGGACATGTGCGGGACACCGATCCGCAAGCAACCGGTGTGGCGCCGCTTTCTGCGGAAGCGCTGGACGGGGAATCCAAGGCCACGGCGCAGTGCTTTGACCGTATCGTCACCGAGGTGGAGCGCGTCCTCAGAGACGAACCGTGCGCCAACGGCATTCTGCTGCGTGGCATCGATAAACGCCCGCCGATCCCCAAGATCGGTGAGCGATTCCCAATTCATGCCGGAGCGATTGCCACATATCCGATGTATCGCGGCATCGCGCGTCTGGTCGGGATGACGGTTTTCGACGCGCCGAAGGATATCCCGTCGACCATGGCGGCCGCAAAAACGGTCCCGCGTGAATTCGATTATCTCTTTGTCCACATCAAGTACACCGACAAGGCGGGCGAAGACGGCGACTACGACCGCAAGGTGGCGGTGATCGAAGAAGTCGACCGGCACATCCCTGATCTGCTGACCGCCAAGCCGGATGTTCTCGTCATTACCGGCGATCACTCCACTCCGGCGGCGCTGAAGGCGCATTCGTGGCATCCGGTGCCGGCGTTGCTCTACGCGCCTGGGACAGTGCGCCCCGATGGCTCAAAGACATTCGGCGAACGCGCCTGTCAGACCGGTGGCCTGGGGCATCTGCCGATGCGGCACCTGCTGCCGATCGCACTGGCGCACGCGTTGAAGCTGGCAAAATTTGGGGCGTAGATGACATTTAACATGGATGATTGAAATTCTGTGGGCGCGTCTGTAGGGCCCACGGCCGTGCGCACCAGCACAGGTGCCGAAATCACGAGGGAACAGTGTTAACCAGCCGCACTATCGTAATAATTGCAGTGAATTGCATCTCTATCATGCTATTGCAACCGATTGGCCACGCCTCGACCCGTACCGTGGCCAAGGATCTCCAAGCCGCCATCGATGCCGCCAAGCCGGGAGACACGCTGCGACTGGCGGCGGGAACGTACACGGCAACGCCCGTGACCTTCCTTGATACTCTCTGCGGCAATTGCCAGGAACACAAAACCAAGCATCAGGCCTCGTACGGTTTCCACGTGAAAGACAAGCCGCTGTGGATCGTGGGCGCGGGAATGGACAAGACCACGCTGGTCACCAAGGCCGGCTATGGCGTTTTCTTCGACAACTGTCCCGATGCGGGGATTATGAATCTGGCAATCACCGGCGGCAACCGCGACACATCCGGGCTGGCCACGGATGCGGGCGTTGTTGTGCGCGATTCGCGGGTGACCGTTCAGAACTGCCTGATCCGTGACAACACGCAGTACCCCGAATCGCTCATTGTCGGCATCGGCGGCGTGATGGGACGTGAGGGTGCCGAGCTGTACATCATCGGCAATCGCATCATCAATAACACGTGGGATGGCGTGGCGCTCTATCGCGGCGCGACGGCGGTGATCGCCGACAATGTGATCCAAAAAGGGCGCGGCGTCGGCGTGGGAATTACGTGGGACGCAACGGCCACCGTGGTCCGCAACCAGATTTCTCAATTCTGGAAAGGGATCGGAGCGTTCGGGGCCACGCGCGTGATCTGCCGAAACAACATCGTCTTCCACTGCCTCGGCTGGGGGATCATCGCCACCGGCACATCGTACATGGATTGCGCCAACAACATCATCTTCCGCAACGGCAACTGCGGGTTCGGCCTCTGGGGACCTGATGCCCACGGGCGAATGACCAACAATGTGATTGTCCTCAACGGCTGGCGCGATCAGTGGGTCTGCCCGCGTGTCGGCGTTTGGAATTACGGCCACCCGCTTCTGTTTCCCATGTCCTACAATGTGCTGTGGGACAACGTGGAGGGCGACTGGCGCGACATGCCCGACTACACCGGCGAGTATAGCAATGTCCATCTTGACCCGTTGTGGGATACGCTGACCTTCGTCCCGCAAGCGGGCTCTCCCCTGATCGACAACGGCAACCCGGAACTGACCGATCCCGACGGCACCCGATCCGACATCGGTATTTATGGCGGCCCGCAGGCTTTCCGCCGTCCGCTCGAAATTCCGCGTAGTGCGCCGGTAGACACGCGGAAGAAGAGGAACTAACCAGTTCTCACTGTCAGGGCAGGATCTGTAGGGGCACGGCTTGCCGGTGCCCGGCCCAGCTGCTGCCAATCTCACGCCAGCGGACACGGCAAGCCGTGCCCCTACATCCGCCGAAGCACTTCCCGATTTGTCTCATTCCTTACGCAAGAGCCACCCCGGCAAGACAATCTGCACATCCGTCGGTCGGTGTCCGCGACAGCCGGAGAAATTGTCAACAAAGCGAGCCGTCGAGCATGATTCCAGTCCCAAGCAACAGTGCATTGTGATATACTTGCAATCTTCGGTCCTCCAACGCAATACTCGTTGGTATGGACCAGGGTACCAGAATTCACACGTGAAGATGAAGGTCACGAGGTAAAGTAAAAGGAAAAGGAGCGGAACGAATGACCATTCGCAAAGTTGGTGTTGTCGGCTGCGGGCTGATGGGATCGGGAATCGCGCAGGTGAGCGCCCAAGCTGGCTATGACGTGACAGTCCGCGAGATCACGGACGACTTGTTCCAGCGCGGATACAAGCGCATCGCCGGCTCGCTCGACAAGTTTGTCGAGAAGCAGAAAATGACAGCCGCCGAGCGGGACACGGTCCTGGGCCGGATCAAGGGGACAACGAAGCTGGCTGATTTGAAGGACTGCGATCTGGTTATCGAGGCGGCCATCGAAAACTTCGCAGAGAAGACCAAGATCTATCGCGAACTCGACGGTGTCTGTGGACACAAGACCATTTTCGCGTCCAACACGTCATCCCTTTCAATCGGTGACATGGCCGCAGTCACGAAGCGGCAGGACCGTTTCTGCGGCCTGCATTTTTTCAATCCTGTGCCGATCATGAAGCTCGTTGAAGTCGTGCGCTCCATCGACACATCGGAAGAGACTTACCAGACCGCGAAGGCCTTTGCCGAATCGACCGGCAAGACCGTCGTCACGGCGAAGGACACACCTGGCTTTGTGGTGAATCTGCTCCTGGTCCCCTATCTCTTGGACGCCGTACGCGCGCTCGAAGCGGGTGTCGCCTCGAAGGAAGACATCGACAACGGGATGAAGCTGGGCTGTGGCCATCCGATGGGCCCACTGACATTGCTCGACTTCGTCGGGCTCGACACAACCTACTACATCGCCGAGATCATGTTTGCCGAGTTCAAAGACACACGTTACGCCGCGCCGCCGTTGTTGAAGCGCATGGTCAATGCCGGGTATAACGGACGCAAGTCGGGGCGCGGTTTTTACAACTATTCTGCGTCAGTGTGAGGGAGGCTCTGATCAATGGCTATCTATGAGAATATCCTTGTCGATGCCGCGGCCCCGCTCGCGACAATCACGGTCAACCGTCCGTCTGTCCTCAACGCGCTCAATGACAAGACCATTGCCGAGCTCGACGGCGCGTTCGCGGAACTGGAACACAACGACGCCATTCGCGTCGTGATCCTGACCGGCTCGGGCGAGAAAGCGTTTATCGCCGGCGCCGACATCAACGAACTGAAGGTCTGCGATGTGCAGGGGGGGATCCACAAATCGATCCGGGGACAAAATCTCCTGCATCGCATCGAAGACTCCCGCCTCATTGTCATCGCCGCGATCAACGGCTTTGCGCTGGGCGGTGGATGCGAGATGGCGATGGCGTGCGATATCCGTCTGGCCTCCGACACGGCGCGACTGGGCCAGCCCGAGGTCAGCCTGGGAATCATACCGGGTTATGGCGGCACACAGCGTCTCCCGCGTCTCGTGGGACGGGGAAAGGCGAAACAACTGATTCTGACGGGTGACCTGGTCAATGCCGAGGAGGCGCACCGTGTTGGCTTAGTGGACGAAGTATATCCAGCGGCCGATCTGTCCGCCAAGGCGCGAGAGATGGCGTTGAAGATCGCGGCCAAGGGACCAGTGGCGATATTCACGGCGAAGCGGTGCATCAACCTCGGCCTCGACGTCGACCTGAAGAGCGGCCTCGAGTACGAGTACACCCAGTTCGGCGTCATCTGCGCGACGAACGACAAGACAGAGGGCTGCGCGGCGTTTCTGGAGAAACGCCCGGCGAAGTTTACGGGGCGATGAGGGGAAAAGACCAGGCCGGTGCATCGGCACACAAGGCCACATGCTCCGGCAATAGCTGACCACCACCCATCCGGTGGCGTGGAGAGCGACACTATGGACTTTGCACTATCCGAGGACCATCAAGCGATCCAGCAGGTCGCGCGTGAATTCACCGAAAAGAAGATCATCCCGCGTGCCGCCGAATTCGACGAAACCGGAATAATGGATCTGAATCTGGCCCGTGAGATGGGCGAGGCCGGGTTCCTCGGCGTGATCGTGCCGGAACAGTACGGCGGGTCTGGCCTCGACATGGTGTCCTACGCCATCGTCTCGGAAGAATTGGGACGGGGATGCGCCTCACACGCAACCATTGTCGGGGCGCACAACTCGCTGTTCTCCTATCCAATCCTCTGCTTCGGCACCGAAGAGCAGAAGAGGTTCTACCTGCCACCGGTGTGTTCCGGCGAGAAGTTTGCGGCGTTTTCGCTATCCGAACCCGGTGCCGGCTCCGATGCCGCCAGCATCGAAACATCGGCCGTCTTGAATGGCAACGATTACGTCCTGAACGGCAACAAGATCTTTGTCACCAATGGCGCCTTTGCTGACTACATCATTGTCCTCGCCAAGACCGACCGCAACGCCGGGGCGCGCGGCATGACCGCGTTTCTCCTGCACAAGGAGATGCCCGGATTCTCCATCGGCCACATTGAGAAAAAGATGGGGTTTCACGCATCCCCCACGACAGAACTGATCCTGCAAGATGTCCGCGTGCCCAAGGAAAACATGCTGGGCAAGCTGGGCGGCGGGTTCCGTGTGGCGATGGAATCGCTCAATTCCGGACGGATTTCCGTCGGCGCCACCGCCCTCGGGATGGGACGGCGCGCCTTTGAGCTGGCGCTGAAGTACTCCAAAGAACGCAAGCAGTTCGATCAGCCGATCTCATCCTTCCAGTTGATCCAAAACCACCTCGCCAATATGTACTGCCGACTGGAAGCGGCCCGCTGGCTGGTCTACAATGCCGCCTGGCGCAAGGATCAGAATCTCGAATACGCCACCGAGGCGGCAATGGCCAAAGTCGTGGCTTCGGAAATGGCCACCTATGTCACCCACCGCGCCATTCAGATCCTCGGAGGATACGGATACCTGCGCGACTACGAGGTCGAGCGGCTTTACCGTGAGGCGCGCCTGACCGAGTTGTTCGAAGGCACATCGGAAATCCAGCGCCTTGTGATCGCCCGCGGACTGATCAAACGCGGTTGACCTGCACTCATAAATCACCCTATTTTTGCCCGTATATGGTGGCACGGGCAGGATGCCCATGTGTCCGCTGTTAACGGCGAAGGGCCTTGGTTGCTTATGATTCGGCGACTATTCGGTCAGGAAGCGGATGACGCCAAGGGGCTAAAGCCCCTTGTCCGCGATGTTTGCGCTCGCCTGCGGACAAGGGGCTTTAGCCCCTTGGTTCTTTCAAATATGAGATAATCGATCCCGAAAGTTCGGAGGAACCATGTCCATCCCACTCGAACGAGATCTGATCTACGACTGGAACAAGCATCAGGCCGAAATCGTCCTGTCGCCCAAGAAAGTCGAACTGGATGACGAGACCCTGCGCGACGGGCTGCAAAATCCCTCGGTCACCGATCCGCCGGTGGACAAGAAGATCGAGCTTTTGCACCTAATGTCCGGCTTGGGCATCGATGCGGTCAATCTGGGTCTGCCCGGCTCCGGGCCACGGGCGCGCGCCGACATCACACGCATGGCGGAGGTCATCCGTGATGAGAAACTCAGTTTATTCCCCAACTGCGCGGTGCGCACGGTCAAAGCCGACATCACCCCGCTGATCGAGATCGTGCAGAAAACCGGCGTTGCCATCGAAGCGGCCACGTTCATCGGGTCTTCGCCGATTCGTCAGTACGCCGAGGAATGGACGATGGACCATATCCTCAAGCTGTCGGTCGACGCGGTCGAGTACGCGGTGCAAAATGGCCTGCCGGTGATGTATGTCACCGAGGACACGACCCGTGCCCGCCCCGAAGACATCCGCCGAATGTACACCGCCGCCATCGAGGCCGGCGCCAGACGCATCGCGGTCTGCGACACCTGCGGGCATGCCATGCCGTACGGCGTGCGCAACCTGATTATGTTTGTCAAGCAAGTCGTTGCCGATACCGGCGAGAAGGTCAAGATCGACTGGCACGGTCATTCCGACCGCGGTCTGGCGGTGGTCAATTCGCTGGCCGCGATCAAGGCGGGCGTCGACCGGGTTCATGCCACCGGCTTGGGCATCGGCGAGCGTGTTGGCAACACCGCCATGGACCTGCTACTGGTGAACATGAAACTCGATGGTATCATCGACCGCGACCTCACGCGTCTGGCCGAATACACCCAGATGGTTTCCGAGATGTGCGATGTGCCGATGCACAACATGTACCCTGTGTTTGGCCACGACGCTTTCCGCACGGCGACCGGCGTGCACGCCGCCGCGGTGATCAAAGCCAAGAACAAGGGCGACGACTGGCTGGCCGACCGTGTCTACTCCGGAGTTCCGGCGGGGATGTTTGGTCTGAAGCAGAAGATCGAAATCGGTTTCATGTCGGGTGTTTCAAACATTGTCTACTGGCTGAAGGAGCACGGTATCGAGCCGGAAAAGAAACTTGTCGACGAAGTCTTCACCGCCGCCAAGCAGCACAACCGGATCATGACCGACGACGAGATCTTCAATATCGTGCGCTACCACCAATTCGAGTCCGGCAGTCTCCCCACCGACACGCTCGACGAATGGACCAAGCAGATCAAGGGGCAGGGGGCGTGAGGGTGGGCTCTGCCCACCACTCGGCTTGGGTGGCCCACCAGTGAAGGGAAAAGTGCGCACAGATGAACTGCGACCCGGATACTCTCCTATTGACTTATCCATCCGTCTGTGATCGGATTCAGCGGCTCACCAGTGAGATGATGAGGTTTTGGAAATCAGCTTACGGATGGGCTCCGATTGAGGCTGCTGGGCTGCTGGAAAAGTCAATGCTTGAGTGGCAGGCATCTCTGGCAGAAAGCCTGCCTCGATGGCTTGAATCATCAAGCGAGGGTGATCTAATTCTGGCTTGGGCCAACATCGGAGCACTTGTAGAAGGACAGTTGAAGCTGTTCCTCTCGGTTTGGTACCACGATTACAGTACTGACGCTGAGGCCATCAAAGACCAGTGCGGAAGAGCCAAGGATCCCGATGGATGCGGACTGGAACCTCTTCGCCAATTCTTCGTGAAGAGAATCTGGATCGACGGACCGAACTGGAACCCTTATGTCGGATTGATACAACAGCGACGAAACGCGATCCACGCCTTTCGGGCAAGAGACATTGGTACTTTCTCCGAATGGAGGGAAGAACTCAGACGGCATCTGTCATTCGTTCGAGACATAAACAGTCGCCTTCCATATCCAGATTCGGTATTCGTGCCAACGGAGTTCTAGCAAGTGATCTTCCGCCCGGTGCCCGAGGCAATCGTCGACGTCCAGAACTGAGTGCCACGGACTTCAGTCCGTGATTCCCCCGCGCGACGCACTGACTCAAGTCAGTGGCACACGTTGCCACCGATTCCGTATGTTCCCCCCATGCCTACCGCGCGACGCGACGCACTCACCGGCACCCTGTTTGTCCTGGCGGCGATTACATCGTGGGGGGCGTATTTCCCCTTTGCAAAACTGGTACTGCAGAAACTGACGCCGGTTGATTTTCTGATCTTCCGCTTGGGAATTGGCGCGGCCACGCTGGCGCTGCTGAATCTGCGGCTGCGGAAGTCGTTCCGGATCGAGAAACGCGATCTGGCGATTGTGCTCGGGGCGGGCGTTGTCGGCATTATCATTCACCAGATCATCCAACTGAACGGATTGCGGTTCACATCGGCCACCAACACCGGCTGGATTCTGACGTTGATCCCGCCGGTCACCGGGCTTCTGGGGTGGCTATTCCTGAAGGAACGGGTGCGGCCGCGGCAGGTATGGGGGCTTGCGATCGCGATGACCGGCGTGGTCCTCTTTGTATCGAAAGGCCATCCGGAGCAGTTGTCACTGGGGAAGAACCTCGGCGATGCGCTGGCCTTCGGCAGTGTGATCAGTTGGACGGTTTACACGATCATGACCAAAGCCCGCCTGCAACGGTACGATCCGCTGGCGGTCTCCGCGATCCACATGTTTCTGGGATTTGTCTTTTTCGCGCTCGTGGGCGGGTGGCATGTCGGCTCACGTGTGTCGGCGCTCGATTGGCGCGACTGGACAATCATCATAGTGATCGGCATTGTGCCGTCGGGACTGGCATATTTTTGTTGGAACGCAGGACTCAAACGCTTGAGCGCGATGGACACCAGCATGTTTCTGTTCCTCGAGGCGATTGTCGCATCCGCCGCCGGGGCGCTGCTCTTGGGCGAGACATTCACCACGTCAATGGCGGCCTTCGCGCTTTTGATCGCGGCGGGCGTGTATGTGGGGCAGCGGCGAGTGGCGAGGGGTTGATTCGCCGCTGTCGCACTGCCCGCGTAGTCCCACAAAGAGCAGGTCCGGAGATTGTGGTGCGGCCGTCCCTAGCTGCACACGCTGGTACAGCCGCCCTCGGCGGCAGACGCAGGCGAGGACGCCTACACCACAAACAAGACCCGAATCGCGGTACAAGCAGTTGCATCGTCTTAGAAAATCCGCGTTATTCACCCGACCAGGAGGGCCGGATGGCCATCCCTTCATGAGGATATGTGATGCCAACGAACGTCCACCAGATTGCTGTCATCGGCGGAGATGGGATCGGACCCGAAGTGACTGCCGAAGCGGTCAAGGTTCTGGAAACGATCGCCAAGACTGACGGCTTCAAACTGCAATTCACGTATTATCCCCATGGCACAGATCACTACCTCGAAACGGGAGAACTTTTCCCCGAAACCGTGCTGGAAGATGTGCGGCGGAAAGACGCGGTCCTGTTCGGCGCCCTTGGCGACCCGAGGGTCGAACCGGGTCTGGTGGAGCGGCCGATTCTCATGGGGATGCGGCTCGGCTTTGACCTGTATGTCAATCTGCGCCCGATCAGGCTTTATGCGGAGCACCTGTGCCCTCTCAAGGGAAAGAAGCCGTCAGACGTCGACATGGTGGTGATCCGCGAGAACACCGAGGACGTCTACGCGGGCCTCGGCGGCATTCTCAAGAAGGGGACTCCTGATGAAGTCGCGGTGGCCGAGATGATCTTCACGCGCAAGGGGTGCGAGCGTGTCATCCGATATGCCTTTGAGACGGCACGCAAACGCAATGGCAGGAAAAAGGTGACGCTCGTCGACAAGGCCAACGCCGTCCGGGCGATGGACATTTGGACACGGACATTCGCCGAGGTGGGGGCGGAGTACCCCGAGATCGAACGCGATCACGCCTACATCGACGCCGCCTGCATGTGGATGATCAAGAATCCGGAATGGTTTGATGTGGTCGTGGTCTCGAACCTGTTTGGGGACATCCTCACCGACCTTGGCGCGATGGTTCAGGGCGGCATGGGGATCGCCGCATCCGGGAACATTCACCCCGGGCGCGTCTCGATGTTCGAGCCGATCCATGGCTCGGCGCCGAAGTACAAGGGCAAGAACGTCGCCAACCCGCTGGGCGCGATCATGGCGGGGGCCATGATGCTCGATCATCTCGGCGAGACGCACTCCGCCGCGCGGATTGAAGCTGCCGTGGCCAATCTGCTCACAACACGCAAGATCCCCTCGGTCGGCGCCAACTCCGGACTGTCGACTCACCAGATCGGCGACATGGTGTGCCAAGCCCTGGCCTCGACGACGTGAGTTGTGCCAGAAACTTTCGTCTCCCTTCTGCGTGTAACTCTTCTGTCCCGATTGTCAGTCGCGCGCTGTACTTGACTGAAGGAGGGCGAGCGTACCCCTATGATGATCTCGGTCGCAGCACTGCAATTCCCGTTGGGCGGTGTGATTACGCTGGAGGACCGGCTCCACCTGATCCGCCGCCGTCCCGACTTCATCTGCCTGCCGGAGTACTTCTTTGTGCGGCCAACGGACGTAAACTACGCCGACGGAGACGCATTCCTCGACCAACGGCTATTGATGCTCGCGCAGTTGTCCAGGGAACTGTCGTGTGTGGTCATTGGCGGGACGATTCCCCACCCCGTCGATGGTGGTTACGCCAACATCGCTCCCATGTTCAATCGCGGGATTCAGGTCGGCTCGTATCAGAAGGTCAATCCGTATGGACGCGAGGAGAAGCGCGGGATCATTCCCGGAACAGAATTCAAGGTCTTTGATATCGATGGCATCCGCGTGGGTCTTCTGATCTGCGCGGACGTGCTCAAACCGGAATCGTTCGAATCACTGAAACGTCTGGATGCCGACGTTGTCTTCATCCCGACGGTTTCGCCATATCGCGAGTACGACACCGTGTTCGAAAAAGAGAAGCGTGACGCCGGCATCTTCGTCGCGGGTGCGCAGAGGACGTGCGCGTATCTCGTCAAGACCTGCGGTGTCGGGACCCTGTTCGGCGGGAGACTGCAGGGACGGTCCGGCATCTTCGCTCCGTGGGGAATTCTCCAGCGCGTTCCGCCCGATGCGGAAAGCAAGAAGCTGATCCTGACGGAGTATCTCGATATCGACGAGGTCCGCGAATTCAAACGGATGATGTCGCAGTCCTCCATTGCTCCAGATAGCGTTCGGGTCAGCGGAATTGCCAAATAGACCTCTGGTCGAACCGCCAGTGCTTGCACTCACCTGGTATTTGCTGGCATCTTGATTGATGTACTGGCCCCCTGAAGTTACACTGTGGGGGTGCTGTTACGCATGTTCCTTTCGTGGAGATTCTGAGATGGCGCGTCGTGTCCCAAGTGTTGCCGATGTCGCCGGGATCATCCTGATCGGCGGGCGATCCTCGCGAATGGGACGGGACAAGACAGCCATCGAGATTGCCGGACGTCCGATGTGGCGCTGGGTGGCGGATGCACTCGAGACTTGCACATCTTCGCTGTACTTTGCCGGGGAGGCAGACGGACTTGACAGCGCCTCCCCGTTTCCGATTCTTCCGGATGATCCACCGGGGCTTGGCCCACTGGGCGGACTCGCAACCGCGTTGGAGCGCTCCGGGAGGAAACACAATCTGATTGTCGCCGCCGATTATCCCCTCGTGAGACCGAAACTGCTGAATCTGCTTCTGGAGAAGTCCACGGGTCACATGGCTACCTGTGGCCGTACCAGCGAGTTCCTCGAACCGCTCGTTGGTTACTACAACGCCGCCTGCGCGCCGGTCATCAGAACGATGCTGGCAGAGGGCGAGTTGCGCACACATCAGCTCTTCACAAGGGCTCCCTCTCACATTCTCACCGACGAAGAATACGAGAGCGCCGACCCGGATCGGCTGTCTCAAATCAACGTGAACACTCCCGCCGATCTCGCGCGAGTCGTCAAATTGGTAGCCGATGGCGTACGATGAGCAGGAGCGCCCCCATGCATGAATCTCCCGTCAAGGATCACATTATCCGCATGGCACCTGCGGCTCTCAAGCGCAAGATCCTGCGGGACGTCCGGCCGGTCGGTATCGAAGTGATTCCGATTGAACATGCCCGGCTGAGGATTCTTGCCGAACCCGTGAAATCTCCACGCC
>JAVHPP010000125.1:29370-33692 GCA_036170655.1 Candidatus Zixiibacteriota bacterium
CCGATTGAACATGCCCGGCTGAGGATTCTTGCCGAACCCGTGAAATCTCCACGCCGAATCCCGGAGACAGATTGCTCCGTAATGGATGGCTACGCGGTGCGGCATGTCGATCTGGCAGGAGCGTCGTCCACGCGCCCGGTCCGTCTGATTCTTGCCGGCGAAGTAGCGGCAGGCGGGTATCTGGCCCGAAAGGTGCGACGCGGGGAGGCCATCAGGATCATGACGGGCGCACCGCTCCCCCCTGGCGCCGACTGCGTCATCCCGGTTGAACAATCGCAAGAGTTGGATCGCAATGTCTTCTTCTCGTCTTCCCCCCTGCGACTTAGCTATGTCCGTCAGGCCGGTTCCGAGATTCGCCGGGGGCAGTTGGTCCTCTCGAAAGGGGACATCATCGGCCCGTCACAGATCGCCATGCTGGCATTTCTCGACCGGCCTAAGGTCAGGGTATTCCGCCGCCCACGGGTGGGAGTGATCTCCACCGGCGATGAACTCACCGCGGTCGGAGTGCGCCGGAAGCGTGGTCAGATTCCTGATTCGAACCGGTACGGGCTACTTGGGTTGATTGAATCGGCCGGCTGCACGCCGGTCAATGGCGGCCGTGTCGGCGACCATCCCGAATCGCTCCTGGCGCGCATACGGAAAATCCTGCCGGGGGTGGACTTTATTGTCACCTCGGGGGGTGTCTCGGCCGGCGATTATGATGTGGTGAAGATCCTGTTTCTCAAACTGGGAGGGGTCAGCCTTTACCGGTTACCGATCAAACCCGGCAAGCCCCAAGCATACGGGAAGATCAGCGGAATCCCCTTCTTTGGACTGCCGGGTAATCCAGTCTCCTCGATGGTCGTCTTCGATTTCCTCGTTCGCCCCGCTTTGCGGAAGATGGCAGGAGCCGGGACTATCGAGATGCCACGATGGCGGGCCACGGTAGCCCGGGACTTCCCCAAGAAGACACGTGGATGGGAGTTCCCACGGGCGATTGCCCGCGAAGCCAACGGCCGCTGGACCGTACGCCCGGTATCATCACAGAAATCCTCCAACCTTAAGTCGATGACCGATGCCGACGGATATCTTGTCCTGACGCCGCAGTCCCCGTTGCCCCAGCAGGGAGCGGAAGTCGTTTTTGTCCCGCTGCCTGTATGACACAGACCAGGACGCCCGTCTGGGCAACCACCCGCCGATTTCGATTCCCTTTGCCTGATGATTTCCAGCATATTCGTGCAGGCGACTCTGGTGGCCTGTGTGGGATCGGCCCATGAGTGATTCGTTCCCTAAGTTGCGCAACGATCTGGTCATCTCGTCCGACACTATCGACGAGCAGGTCTTCTATACGGTCAAAGACCCGCTCACGAGCCGTTTTTTTCGCCTGCGGGCGCCCGAGTATTACCTGCTGACACGGGCGGACGGCCAGACCACCGCAGCCCAAGCCGCACAGCTCACGTCGGAGCGATTCGGCATCCATGTTCCGGCCGGCGCCGCCGAAGCATTCTTCACGCGCATGGCACAGTACCTGTTCTTCGAGGGCGCTGTGATAGAGCGCGAACTGCCGCGTCTTCGGCACATGTCGCAAGCCAATCGCCGTCGCTCCATTGGAACGATTCGCCTCAAAGCATTTGACCCGGATGCACTTCTGTCGCGTTGGATCCAGCGTCTTCGCTTCCTGTTCCGTCCGGTCAGCGTGGGCGCCGCCGTTGTCCTCATGTTGGGAGCGGCGCTAATCGCCATCGGGCAGCAGGAGAGCTGGGGCGTCAGCCTTGTCAGACTCTGGCGGTTGTCTTCAATCCCCATCTTGTTTGGCGCCATTCTGACGGTCGGGTTTGTGCATGAGTTCGGGCATGCGCTCACATTGAAGTACTACGGCGGCTCCGTCCGTGAGATGGGATTTCTGCTCCTGTACTTCCAGCCGTGTTTCTACACCAACCTGTCGGATGCGTACTTGCTGAACCGGCGGCATGCCCGGTTGTTTGTGGGACTTGCCGGGCTCTTTTTCCAGGGACTGCTCACGGCTGTTCTCGTTCTTCTCTGGCGTGTCACGACCCCGGGAACGCTGCCCAGCATATTCTTTTCGGTGTCGATCGCGTTCTCGGTGGGGGTATTCCTCTTCAATTTCAATCCACTGATTCGTCTTGATGGTTACTATCTTCTGGCCGACTGGCTGAGAATCCCGAATCTGAGGGCACGCGCCTTCAGCTACTGGAAATCGGTCTTGAGGGAGTGGATTACGGGGTTGCGTGCAGATGCCACGGAAATACCGAAACGCCTGCGTCGTATCTTCCGCTGGTATGGGATTGGAGCGTCGATCTACACGGGACTTCTCGTGGGCTGGGTGATGTACCATTTAACCATTTACATCGTCGCACACTGGGGATTCGCTGGCGCCGGGCTTCTCTATGCCATCGTGCTGGCGTTTGCTCTGCATTCCAAGGGGGCTGCCGTGGAAAAATCATCCGGTGAGGCCATGCCATCAATTGCTGGATCATCGGGACGTCGCCTTTGGAAACCGTTGCTGCTGTGGGGTGGTTTGGGGTTGATCCTGCTGTTGCTGGTATTCATCAAGGCGGAACGTCGAGTCGGATCCGCCTGCCGTGTCGAACCCTCTGCACGCTATACGGTCTGGGCACCGGCCCGTGACGCGATCGAGTCGGAATTGTTCATTGGCCAGCAGCCGGAACGCCGGGAGAAATCTGTCTTGCAGGCGGGCTCAGCCGATTTTTCCTCGATCCTTTACACTCTGCACATCAAAGAGGGAGATGCTGTCCATCAGGGCGATACGCTGCTGGTGCTTTCCTGCAATCGCTACCTGGCCGAACTGGCGTCTGCCCAATCACAGAGAGAACGAACCGTCTCCGAAAGGAATCTGCTGTTGTCGGGTCCCAAGAAGGATCAGGTGACGGGTCTGCGGGCCGAGATTGCCGAAATTGCGGCACAACTCGACAACAAGCGACTCGAGGTGCAGCGGGCCGAGCAGCTTTGGGATCGCCAGTTGATCGCCAAAGAGTCTTACGAATCGATCAAGACCGAATTGCGCGTCCTCCAGGCAAAGCACGACGCCAAGAAGAGCGCACTGGCGCTGTTGATCTCCGATCCCAAGGCCGATGAGCTGGCGATCAAGGATGCGATCATCGCCGGTCTGGATTCACAGATTTCTTTCTTACGCTCCCAGATCGAGGCCTCGACCCTGCGCGCTCCCATCGACGGGCTGGCGACGCGCGTTGACCGTGGCGGCGTGCTGGTCGAGGTTGCCAATCTCGACCCTGTACGCGTCCGGCTCCCCGTCGATGAGGATGACATACCGGATGTCAGCGCCGGCTTCCCTGTTACGCTCAAAGTCCGGTCGCTCCCGTTTGACGAGTTTTCCGGCCATGTCACTCATGTCGCATTTGATGCTGACACCACCGGGGGCAAGCGCCAATTCGCCGTGCTGACCGAGATTGACAACCCGTCCGGTTCGTTGAAACCGGGGATGACAGGGTACGCCAAGGTCAGTTGCGGAAGCCGATCTGCCCTCTCGTTAATCTTCCGGCGGCTGGTGCATTTCATTCGTGTAGAGTTCTGGTCGTGGTGGTGAGATTTGCGCCGATGTCAGGCACGCGGAGCCGTCACCCCTCGGGCAGGCCACAGGAAAAGCGCACCCCGCCATTTTGTATGTGCCTGCGAGCGTTCACCAAGATATGGTGGGCATCACATTCCCCGGACAGCGGGCAGAAGCGTAGATGCACGTATTCCTTGACAAAACCGAAATTATCCACTTAACTACCATTGGCTGCTCGGGGACGACAGCGAAGGGCGTTCGTCAGAATCGCCGCTGTTGTGCCCAATTTACGGTTAGTCTACTGCTTGGGATCTCCGCAGGTGCCGGGTTCAGTGTGGGCCCTTGAGGCACGGGTCGTGGGAAAAGTCTTCTGGCTCATAACAGCCAGGGAGCATGGATGCAGACGGTACTGATCAATCAACACATAAAGAAATGGGTCGGGGTGGTACCCGGCCCAGTCAACTGCCTTTTTACCTAGAGAAGGGAGGTGAGTTGATGGAGATTTATACCTTGGAGGTTGAGCTGCTCGAAGAGATCATCGCCCCAATTGGTTCACAACTCGGCGGTGGTTGAGTCCAACTTCCAGCTGTCACTGGCGGCCGTCGCACCTGCGACGGCCGACCTTTTTGCCCCTCCGGCCCGCCAGCCATTTCGATCATCGCGTCAATTCAAGAATCTGCGCCCTGTCGTCGGAAAGTTTGTTGGCCAGCGGATGCGAGAGATATAAGGCACGATACTCAGCGGTATTGATTGTCTTCCCGATTTCGCTCAGAATGCGAGCCGCTTCGTCGAA
>JAVHPP010000126.1:0-33631 GCA_036170655.1 Candidatus Zixiibacteriota bacterium
CCAGCCTCAGCCGTGCGAGTGGAGGCGGCGTTGGTGTGGCAGCGGTATGAGCAGCGGGGACGGGGGGATGATGTCGAGTTGAGACTCAGGATGGTGGCGGGCCAGACGTGACCTTGACCGCAACCAACAGAACAATGAGGGTGATTCCAATGCAGACACCATTCACTCACTCGAACACCAACAAGAGGAGATCAGTCATGGGGCTCCGATTCACCTGCCTGCTCGCAGCGCTGGCTGCATGCGTCATGCCCACATCCAACTGTCTTGCCCAAACCCCAGAGAGCACTGCGTTTCGTCGATGGGGTGTGGGATGGGATGACGGAATCGGTGTGCGGTATCGTCTGGACTCCTCATGGGCGCTGGGGCTCAGCGTCAATGGGCGTCTCGACGGAACCATTCGTAAGGTAGACGAGTTAGTGGATACCACCCAGCGGAGGATTTCCAACAATCGCGCGGGTGGATCGCTCAAAACACGCCTGACCCTCATTCGGGACACCAGATTGAATAAGTGGATGGGCCTTGGCCTCTTTGGCGGGGTCGCATTCAACCACTACTCTGATCACGAGACGGGATACGATCGAATCGATAATGGCTACTCAGTCGATGCTGGGATCAGGGTCACGTTCAGCTTCTTCAGACGCCTGGTGCTCGAATCACGTTTCGGGCTTACAGCATCTCGCAATCACTCCAAGTCCAGATCTCACAATTCTGGCTACGGTGTCTGGAGAAGTCATTCCACGGAGGACACTTGGTATACCAGTTCCTTCGGGAACGGCCTCGGGCCGGGCTCCGTGCTCCAATTCATGGTGTATTTTTGAGTGAGTGGGACGAGGTTGGCGCCATCATGGGATACACGCATACTTGCAGCCTGAATGGATCGACGCAGAACCCGCGCCCAACAGGTGGGAGTCTGCGGGTGACTCCACACGGAGAAAACAGCAGATCCGTCGCCGTCTGCCACGGCAGACTCCTCATGATGAAAACCGGGGGCATCGTCGCTTTTCAATGTGCTGTACTTATGTTGGTCGGCCTCGCGGGGACAGCATCCGGGGCTGGTCTTCTCGTCAACGAGACTCTCGCCAATGAGCATGGGAGCGTAACGACGACCGAATGGGTCGAACTATGGAACTGGCCCGACACGGGTGGGGGATCGATCGATCTCAAAGGGTACCGGTTTGTCGACGGGCGTGACACGACGCGATTCGACACCAATCTGACCATCCCGCCCGGCGGGTTTGTTGTTCTGGCGCGCAAACCGACCGGCGCCGACAGCTTTGAAGCGTACTGGGGCGACAGTTCCGGAGTCTGGGGTGACAATCCGAAAGAATCGTTCCCAGTTCTTCTGGCGAAGATGTCGCTGCGCAACAGCAGCGATACGGTGACCTTGATCTCTCCTGATGGGGACACATCGCGTATGCTCTGGACACATGACGGCGCCGATGGGGTATCCATCGAACGCATCCGTCCGAATAACGATGATTCCGCCGGCAATTTCGCGTACTGTGCCGACCCGTCTGGCAGCACACCGGGACGTATCAACTCTGTATTTCCCGTGCGCGGTGATCTGGCCCTGGACTCGCTGCGCATCACGCCAGCCGACCCGCAGTGGGGCGATACCATTCGCGTCTGGGTTTACATGACCAATGTTGGCTTAGGGGCAGCGCCGCCTGCGGATATTCAAGTTTACGACGATCCCGACCCATTGCATTCTGGCGACGCTTTGGGCGAGATCGGGGCAATCAAGGCGTTCGCGATCGAGGAGGAAGTCTCCACCACGGGAATCATCCTATGGGACAGGGCATCTCCCGGATTGCATGGCTTGGTCGCTCGCATCGCAGCCGATGGCAACCCGATGAACAACACGTTGAACACAGAAATCACTGTGCGATTCTCGCAACCGCTGGTGATCGTCACGGAATTTCTTGCCAATCCCACGGTTGGCGGACCGGACGAATGGGTGGAAATCTCCAATCGGACGGATGTCCCGATCAACATGCAGGGTGTGCGCTTCGGCGATTCTGTGGCGACAGTTCCCCTGCCCGACAGTGTCGGGGTAATCCCGCCGGGTACATTCTGGGTGTTCTGCGAAAATCGGGGACCATTCCTGAACTACTATCACGGTTTCCATGGGACGCTTCTTGAACTGTCCGGCTGGCGTGAATTGAATAACACCGGCGACCGTATCCGGATGATCGGGCCGACCGGCGAGATCATCGACTCGGTGAGCTTCAGAGCAGTGTACCCGGACAATCGCTCGGCGGAGCGCGTGAATCTCGAGCCGTCGCCGGCATCGTCGAAGTTCTGGAAGGAGTGCATGGACCCATCAGGCGCCACACCCGGTCGTGCCAATTCTGTGCATCCCATCGTCAATGATCTGTCGCTGGATTCCCTTCGTGTTGATCCGGCAGAACCCGTATGGGGCGAGCCGATCACGGTTCAAATCTTTGTCACCAACGCCGGATTCGGACCGGCGCGGGGGATTGCTCTCAGTCTCTATGATGATCTCGACTTGTCGGCTCCCGGCGCGATGCTGGCGAAGATCGGATCGGCGACGGTCGCGTCTGTGGACGAAGGCGAAAGGTCAGACGCGACAGTCGAATGGTCCGGGGCGCCCCCCGGAATCCACCGGATTGTGGCCAAGGTTGATACGGACGGAGATTCACTGAACAACTCGGGCGCGGTGACGCTAACGGTCCGTCATTCGCAGCCGCTGGTGATTATCTCCGAGTACCTTGCCAATCCGACGTCCCAGGGTCCGGGCGAATGGGTCGAGATCACTAATGTGGCCGATTTTGCCATCAACATGCGCGCCACGCGCATCGGCGACTCGTCGGGGGCCAGTGTATTGCCACCGGATGTTTCGGTCATGTCACCGGGGGCATTCTGGGTTCTCACGGAGAGTGAAGCGGCCTTTCGCGCCTTCTACCCTTTGTTCACGGGCAGTCTTGTTCAGATTCCCGGATGGCGCGATCTCAACAATTCCGGCGACCGAATCCGTCTGCTGGGCGCCGCGGGCGAGATCATCGACTCGCTGAGCTTGCGTACGCTGTATGACGGTAACCGTTCCGCCGAGCGTCTCGAACTCTCCGCCACGTTCGCCGGCCCCGATGACTGGGCGCGTTCCGTCGACCCGTCCGGAGCGACACCGGGGCAGCCGAATTCAGTGAACCGCGATCAAACCGGTTCATTCGAGGTCTCGGTGTCCCCCAATCCGATCTACCTGTCGGCGGAGCAGAGTGCGCAGATTGCATACCGCATGGAGATTGGCGAGCAGTTGACACTTCGCATCTACGACCGTGCCGGCCATCTGGTGCGGACCATTGCTGACAAGATGCCAGCGGCCACGGGGACGACCTTCTGGAACGGGACAACCAATGCTGGCGGTCATGTCGATCCGGGGGCGTACATCCTTCTGGCGCGATCTGAGCCACGAGGCACGGAGCAGAAACTGGTCATTGTGGTGGGGCCGTGAGATTTTGCGCGCCGCATCAAGGAGAAGAAAGGAGAGGTCTTACCGCCGGACTTTGGGTGGCCTGCTTCATGGCCATTGCTTTATCCCCAGAGTGTGTCTGGGCGGACGACGATGACTTTGGTTCGGCGTTGCAGGTCGGCGTCGGCGGCGCCTACACGGCCGCGCTCACCGATCCCGCGACCTGCTGGGCCAATCCCGCAGCGCCGTCACTGGCGCCGTACGACGTCGCGCTGAACATCTCCCGCAGACGTTTGTTCAATCTCGAAGCGCTCGAAGAGAATACGGGCAGTGCGCACGTGAGGGTCGGCAGGCAGGTGACCATCGCGGGCGGTTTCTCGCATTTCGGCCAGTCGGGTCTTTTTCAAGAGACACGTGGGATTGTGGGTTTGTCACATGTCACCAGGAAAAACCTGGCGCTGGGGGTCAGCATCGGGTATCAGCGCATCGAATTCGGCAGCGGCGCGAAGGCGTACTCCGGGGCCACGATCAACTGGGGCGCCGTATTGTCTCCGGTTGCCTCCGTAGCCGTTGGGGCTGCCGTGCGGGAGATCCGTGTTGACCGCCTCTACGACACAAACAATCAGCCAGCACACCTCGAAGTGTCGGCGGCATGGAGCGCCCCGCCGGATATCACGCTGGCGGGCATCTGGTCCACAGAGTCTGATGGACGCAGCCGCTTCGGATTGGGGCAGCGATTGCTTCTGGCGCGGGATTTTCTCCACGCCACGCGCATTGAGTTTCTGTCGGGGCTGCGGTTCGACCCCGTCCGCTACGCTTTGGGCGGCCACATCGCCGTCGGCGGCGGGTGGATTGATTATGTGTATCAGAGCCACCCGGACCTGGGCGGGACTCATGCGTTCGCGTTTACCTACGCATTCCCGGCACCGTAGTCCGCCACACGGGCTGATTTCCATTCGCATCGGCCCGCGAGAATTGGTATAATCGAACGCGACGCGCTGGACCACCGCAGTGGGGAGAACATGACCGGCACACCTCTGGACATGTTGCATGAACGGGAACGGCTGACCTTGGCGTCGTACGCGGCTCACAGCAACGCTTCTCTGGGTCGGGCGCATCCGGAACCGCCGCACCCCTATCGGACCGCTTTTCAGCGAGACCGCGAACGCATCATCCACTCAGCGGCATTCCGGCGCCTCGAATATAAGACACAGGTTTTCGTCAACCATGAAGGCGACAACTACCGGACCCGGCTGACCCACTCGATCGAAGTGGCGCAGATCGCGCGTTCGATTGCACGCGCCCTGCGGCTCAACGAAGATCTCGCCGAGGCGGTTGCACTGGCGCACGACTTGGGACACACCCCCTTCGGTCATGCCGGCGAGGAGGCGCTCAACAAGAAGATGGCCGCCGATGGCGGATTCTCGCACAACCGGCAGTCACTCCGTGTTGTCGATGTGCTGGAAGAACGTTATCCGGACTTCCCGGGGCTCAATCTGTCGTTCGAGGTGCGCGAAGGAATCGTCAAACATGAGACGATCTACGACCGCCCCGAAACCGAAGGATTTCATCCTGAATGGAAGCCGACCCTGGAAGGGCAACTGGTCAATCTGGCCGACGAGATCGCTTATAATTCACATGATGTGGATGACGGTTTGCGCTCCGGCATCTTTGGCTGGGATGACCCGGCCGGACTGCCGATTTGGACCGAACTCAACGACGCATCCTGTGCGATCTACCCCGACATCGATCGTCGGCTGCGCCGGCATCACATCGTGCGATTGCTCATCAACTCGCAGGTCACGGATCTGATCACGTATGCGCAACGACAAATTGAAGAATTGAAGATCCTCACTCTGGAGGACGTCCGCACGGCCGACGATTTTCCCATGCGTTTTTCGCCGGAATTTGGCGCGAAGCTCAGGGGATTGAAGGAGTTCCTGTTCGAGAAGATGTATCATCACTACCGCGTCCTGCGCATGGCCGCCAAGGGCGAACGCATCCTGCACAGTCTATTTGATGTCTATACTGAAGACACCCGCCAGTTGTCCCCGAAGTTTCGTCAGCGTATTGAGCGCACTCCCGATACGGCCGACCAATCACGCGTGGTCCGCCAGGTCGTCTGCGACTACGTCGCGGGCATGACCGATCGTTACGCCATGCTTGAGTATCGCAAGTTGTTCGATCCGTTCGAAAAGGTCTGACCCACTCCGGCAAGGAGGCATGAAATGCCTGGATCGTTTTGTCTTAGCGCAGGCATCCACATGCAACTGTTTGCAGAAGCCACGGCATGGGTATCCCGGCCAGTCATCCCCGGTCATAGCACGAAGCGGCTGTTCGACGGTGCGACAGACAATTCATCTCGTTGTTTCGCAATACGATACGACTTGGCGGGAAGAGGTCGTGGACGCGGAATCGCCGGACGCAGTTCCTTGTCAGCCGATGGCACCACCTTTGCATCGATGGTTGTATCAGAAAGGACACTGCCACGATGCGCTGCTACTTCTATGCTGAGAAACCTGGACCGCCGGAACAGCCGGGCAGTGGTGTCGTATCCTTCTGTATCCCGGACTTGAACATCACGTTTCGGGCGCGTTTCCAAGGCACTTCCCCTGCCTGTGAATATGCGGCCCTGCTGGCCCTGCTGGAGTTCGTGGAGATCAATCCACAGTTGTTCAAGGAACGCACTGTCCAGATCTTCGGGGACTCGTTCACCGTGGTCAATCAGGTGAATGAGCGCCTTTACTGCCGCAAAGAGTTGGCGTCATTCTGCAACATGGCCCGAGTGTTCAAGAACAAGATACCGTACGTCCTCGACTGGGTCCCCAAGTCGGAAAACCCCGCGCAGGGATTCTCGCCTCAAGAATAATCGCCGCCATCGCCCGGCACAGTCCGGCACAGTCTGGTACACCAAGTCGAAGATTGCTCTTGTTCTCCTTGGCGTTGATCGCGTTTTGACCTATGTTGGTGTGTCTCATCGGAGCGGACGCCATCATGGGCTTCTCAGAGGATCGGGCGCAGGGAAGGTTTGGTTCGCGGTATGTACTGGTTGCGGAGAACCCCTACCTTCTCTGGGATGCGGTCGAACACTGGAAGGCAACATGGCGGAAGACACAGCCCGTCTCGTGCGAGGTTTTCCAAGCGCCGAAGATTGACTTCGACCGCCTTCTGGACATCGGGGCAACCATTCCGATGTTTGCAGAGACACGGCTCGTCCTGATCCGGGATATCAACAAGATCTTGGAATCCCAGCATGAGCGCTTGCTGCAGACCCTCAACCGTTTTAGCGACACAACAAAGGCGCTCCTCACAGCCACCGATCTCGACAAGCGGAAGAAGTTGTACAAGGGCCTATCTTCATGGGGGAGTTTCGAGGAGTTCCCCAGGATTTATGATGACAAGTTACCGGGTTGGGCGCAACGGATTGCCGGGGATTTTGGCTGGCGCCTGTCGCCGGACGCGGCGGAGCTTCTGGCCTCGGCCTGTGGCGACGATCTGTTTTCGGTCAGACAGACAATCGAGAGGGTCACACTATTCCTCGATCGCCAGCGGCGGATCGAAGTCGCCGACGTCGAGAGCATGCTGGCAGGCGAGGGGATACACACGATCTTCCTGCTTCTGGATGCTGTGGCGCAGCATGACCTTGGACGCTCTTTGGCCATCGTCAGATCACTCTTTGCGGGGGGCGAATATCCCGGGGTCTGGTTATCCGCCTTGTCCAGATTGTTGGGCAAGCTGGCGAAACTGGCGGAGTTGAAGGAGCCCAACGACTTCCGTGCAGCCGAGTTGACGGGTATGAAACCATTCCTCGTGAAGAAGTCCCGTGCCCAAATTGAAGCATACGGTGAGAAGAATCTGCCGGCCGCCATTCTGGCATGCTGCGAAACCGAATGGGGGATAAAGACTTCACAAGTGTCAAACCGCATGGGGTGGGAGATTCTTGTCTGGCGATTGTGCAGTCGTCCTGTCATACCCGATTTCTCCATCCTCTCTCTGAATTCACCAAGATTTCGGGAATAACTTCTCTGGATGTTGGTAGACCATGTGTGGTGAGCGGCGAGAGGAACAGATCGGCAAAGATGAATCCGATCTCATCCGCGCGGCCCAAACGGGTGACCGGCTGGCATACGACGAGCTGGTCCGGCGTCACCAACGTAGTGTTTACCGCTGGGCGTACAAGGTAGTCCGCTCCCACGATTTGGCCGACGAAGTGGCCCAGGAGGTCTTCGTGCGGACATACATGGCTCTGGAGAGAATTGATCCGGAGCGGCCGTTGGGGTCGTGGCTGTGCAAGACCACGGTCAATGTGGCTTTGAACATCGTGCGGAAACAACGTTTTCGGGCGCAGTGGACGGAGGATGGTCGGTCGGAGGTTTCGGACTTACAGGCCCCGGGGCCAGATATCGAGTTTCAGCACCGACGTATGATTGCGCGCGTGAAACATGTCATCGACGCCCTGCCGCCAATCTACCGCACCATCCTGTTGCTGCGGACCACGGAGAACATGTCGTATGAAGAGATCGCGGAGGCGCTCGGAATCTCAATGGGAACGGTGATGTCCCGGTTGGCGCGTGCCCGCAAGAAGTTGCGGAAAGAGCTGGGGCCGCTCTTGGAGGATATGCACGAGTGAAGCGGCGGGACCGGTCAACCACAGAAGAATTGGGATGAAACTGATGAATCGGTATTTGCGTCTGATACGTATGGGTTTTGGTGGAGCATTCCGGCCGCGGGTGCGCGCGGCAGCAAGGCAGTGGCTATGAGTTGCCGGGAAATCAGCCGTTGGGTGTTGCGTCATGGGACAGCGGAGATCCCGTCCGCGTGGCGTGAGCATATTGCTCTCTGTACCAAATGCCAGACTGTGGTCAGGCAGGTCGGCGCTCTGGATGATCTGATCGCAGGGGCGCCTGCAGCCGATCCGGGGGAGGCCTATTGGGCCACCTTTGCCCCTCGTGTCGCCCGCCGGATTGAGGCGACGCCTGCGCCTTCCGAACATCGCGCCCCCCGCCCGAGTTGGATCCGTGTCTGGGTTCCAGCAGTGGGCGTGGCCGCCCTCGCTTTCCTGATCGGCCGGGAATTGTATCTTGGCCAGCAGCCATCGACTGTATCAGAGACCAGCATTCCGATTGTCCGCGCGGACAAGACCGCCCCGCCAGATGCCGGGGCAAATCCAGCGACAGAACCGGCCGAGACAGCCACCCAGCCCCGTGCGGTAACAGGCGGAGAGCGCCCACAGGTGCGCGAGAACCGGGTTGCAGGTGGGAATACCGCCAGCGCGCCATCACTTTCTTCTCCTGCGGGAGAGGGATCACGCAATTTACCCAACGTCAGACCATCCACAGTCCCGCCACCGAATCCTTCTATAGCCGGTGAGATACCCCGGCCTGAAGACCTGAATTCGCCTCCGGCGAACGCATCGGCTGCTCCGGCGCCAGCGGCAATCAATCCTCGTGATGAGGAACGGGTGTGGCCGAACCGGCAGGTTGCCATCGTGGGTGAAATCAGACCGGATACTCATCAGCAGGCCAGTGCTGATGACAAGCGGTTGGCCGAGCAACGTCCGCACGCGCTGATCGAACGAGGGCTCGTCGATGGCGCTCCCGGCGCTGAAACTGTGGCGACGGGAATGACGCCCACGGTCCGGTTTGAAGCCGCGCCGGGGAACATCATGGCCGGATCTCCCGACAGCCAGTCCCCGGCCGAAGCGATGCGGCGGTTTGATAGACTGCATGAATTACGCCGACAGATCACGATTCTTCAGTCCATTGCCCCAGCGATGCGAACGGCCGAGCAGAATCGTGAGATGTGCACGCTCTGGTATCAAGTGGGGCAGATCACATCAGACTCGCTGTTGATCGATTCCGCCATTCAGAATCTGGGAACCTGCATCAAGGCCTTGGACGCCAGCGAATCGGCCGAGTGGAAAAGGCGGAGCGATGAACTGTTCGACCGCCGTTCACCCCTGCCGCGATAGAGTGTATCGGCTCTTGGCCGTATGCTATATGAAGCCGCGTCCGATTGTCGGGTCGCGGCTTCGCTCCTTTTGGGGGAGTCTCGGATGTTGCGAGAGCCGGCCGGATCTTCTAATTTGAGCGGGGTTAGGGATGAAGACGGCCATCGGCTTGATGGGAATTGTCGTCTGCTGTTCCGGATCATTTCAGTCAGCTCCGGCCCGCCCGAGTGACAGCGCAGGGCATGACGAGATGGAATACAGTGCAGATCGCGCCGTGATGGTTGCCGGGCAAATTGAGCGGCGTGGGGTCAAGGACAGCGCCGTGCTGGATGCCATGCGGACGGTCCCTCGTCATTTGTTTGTGCCGCCGGCACACCAACGGGAAGCCTATGATGATTGCCCGCTGCCCATCGGCCATGACCAGACGATTTCACAGCCGTTCATTGTTGCTGTGATGACGGAAGCGCTTCGCCTCTCCCCGGGGGATCGTGTCCTGGAAGTCGGGACAGGTTCGGGATATCAGGCCGCCGTGCTGGCGGAGATTGCACGTGAGGTCTTTACCATCGAGATCATCGACCCTTTGGGACGGCACGCCGAATCGACGCTGGTTTCCATGGGATACAAGAACATCCATGTCATGATTGGCGATGGCTATCGTGGGTGGCCTGAGCATGCGCCATTCGATGCGATCATCGTGACCGCCGCGCCGGACCATATCCCCCAGCCGCTCATCGAACAACTCGCTGTGGGCGGACGGATGGTCTTGCCACTGGGCGATAAGGAACAAACGCTGATCGTTCTGCACAAAACGCCGCAGGGAATCGAACGCCAGGATCGATATGGCGTACGTTTTGTCCCGATGACGGGGGAAGCGCAAAAACGCGGTCAACCCTGAGTGTCGCGCAGACGGACGCACCCCCGAGGCCGCGCCAGATCAGACCGCCGGGACATGACCCATGGCGGAACATCCCGAACTATGTGAAACTTCGCTGACCGTCTGCCGTACTTCTAACCGGACCCGGAGGAAGGCCGCAGACGGCACCCCACGAGTCCCGGATCGGAGGCCCCGAGTGAAAAAACGAATCTATCGTTCGACCGATCAGAAGGTGATCGGTGGTGTCTGTGGGGGGTTGGGAGAGTATTTCGACATCGACCCGACTTGGGTGCGCGTTCTTTTCGTCCTGACGATTTTCGCCAGTGGTGTGGGGGTGCTTGCCTATCTCATCGGCTGGATTGTCATTCCCGGACGGCCATCAGCGGTCAGCGCAATACCAAGCGGCACGACGACAGGCCTTCCCGCCGACGCCGCCCTGGCCAGTGCACATGCGGAACGCGGGCCGAGTTTTCTGCCGGGAGTGATTCTGATTGCGCTGGGCATGGTTTTCCTCTTCCACCGTTTCTTCTTCTGGTTCGACTTCCGCTACATCTGGCCACTGATCTTGATCGGGATCGGTGTGGCGCTGATCTATCGGGCTATCACACCACCGCACGAATCACGTATGCCGCATGCTGCTGAAAACGACGTGGAGGTACCCCATGACGGCCGGTAGACTGCGAACAGGATTGCTCCTGATCCTCGTCGGGGTCGTTTTGCTCTTGAACACCACCGGGCTCGTGGAGTGGAATCTGTGGGAAAATCTCCTCACCTTGTGGCCGATCTTCTTGATCGCCATTGGGATCGAGAAAATCTTCGCGGCGTCCGAACGTCTGAAATCCTTTGCGTACATCTCCCCTCTCGTGATCGTCGCCACATTTGCCTATGCGGTTGTAGCAGGCACGCAGGATGACGGATCGTCCTGGCGTGACGACGGCGACAACGGGACATTTGAGTGGTTCACCGCCGCCACCCCCACGGCCAAACGCGTCAAGATGTCGGCAGATTTCGGCAGCGGACGGTTGGTTGTCAGTGACGGGGCAACCGCGGATCATCTGGCCGAAGGGCGTTTCACCCATCGCGGCCGCAAACCACGGATCGAAACAGCGCAAGCTGACAGTGTGCTCACCATCCAGCTGTCGCGCACCGAGGGAGTCAAACGGCACCGCACGATCGGCTCTCGGGATCGTGAGCGCTGGATCATCAAGCTGAGTGACAAACTCCCCATCGACCTGTCGCTGGATGCCGGTGGCGCACAATTGGGGCTCGAACTGACCAACCTTCCGGTTGAGCGCCTGGGACTGTCAGCGGGAGCCGCTGACATTGACCTCAGTCTTGGGTCAAAATCACCAATGGTTGACTGTGGCATCGACTGCGGCGCGGCGTCGATCGATGTCACGATTCCCGCCAGTGCGGGATTGCGCATCTCAGGCACCAGCGCCTTGTCCACATTCTCATCCGGCCCGCTGGATCTGATTGAGCAGGGCGAATATATGGAGACACCTGATTATGAAAGCCGTGCAGTCAAGATCGTGCTGCGGGTGGAATCCGGCGCGTCCAGCCTCCGGATCCATGTGGCCGATGGGAATCAGGCCAGCGCCTCATTTTGACCACGATCCGAGCGTTGTTCTCTGAGCACAACACCGCAGAAGTGGCGTTTTTTCTTGTACAGGTACCGTGCTGTGTTTCATCTTTGGTCCATGACCAGATACTCCCAACGCCCAGCACATTCAACCTCAGGCCAGTGGCTCTTGGCATCAGCGATCGTGCTGATCATCGCCCTGCTGGCCCACTGTGGTACCCGTGTCGAATCGGGGATGAAACGTGCCGAGGAGACCGGCATCCTCCGCATCGGCACGGACGCAACCTATCCGCCTTTTGAGTCGATCGATCAAGAAACTGGCAAAGTTGCCGGATTCGACATCGAAGTGGTCAATGAGATCTGCCGGGAGTTGCACTGTGCACCGGAGTATATCGTGACGCCTTTCGATGGCATCGTGGCGGGACTTTCCACCGGCAAGTATGACTTGATCGCGTCATCCTTCACCATCACTCCCGAGCGACAGATGGAAGTCTCGTTTTCCGATCCATACTATGATGCGGGACAGGCAATGGCGGTGCCGTTGCACGACACAACGACCAAAGGACCAGAGGCGCTGGCCGGGAAGTCCATCGGCGTTCAGCTGGGAACCACCGGCGAACGGCGCGCAAGAGAGATTCCCGGCGCCAAAGTTGTCAGCTTCGACAATATCGGATCCGCGTTCATTGATATGGAGAACGGCCACATTGACGCGGTCATCAACGACCGCCCGACAACGGAGATGATCATTCGCCAGCGCCGATCGGCGAAGATTGTCGGATCAACGCTGACCGCCGAAAAATATGGATTCGCCGTCCGACTCCACGATCGCGAACTCCTGGAAGCGGTCAATCAGGCTATCAAGACCATCAAATCGGATGGCCGTTTCCAGACGATTCAGGATCGCTGGTTTGGGGCCGGGGGCTGAGTTCTTCTTCGCCTTGCCTTGCTGATTCACGCTGAATTTCCGGCGCTGCCCGGTCGCATCTGACCGATTCTGTGCTTGGCTATTTTCCCGCAAATTCAGTTGATAAAGCGTCTGTGGTTCAATAAGTTCCAGTTCTGGATCAACTGTTGCCAGACAGAGGAGAACTGCTATCGACTTCCTGGCCACCCAAGGCGCCCTCGCGCTGAAAATCCTGAGATTTCTGGCGCCTGCCATACCGATGACGGTCGCGGTGACGGTCCTGTCCTACGCGCTGGCGGTGATACTCGGGCTGGCTGTGGGGCTGTTGCAAGCGGCCAATTATCGGCCTCTGCTCTGGCTGGCCAAGGGATATGTCGATGTTCTGAGAGGCATCCCCCTGCTGGTTCAGATTTTCTTCATCTATTTTGGTTTGGCCGGACTCTTCAATCTCGATCGGTTTGCTGCCGGCGTTCTGGCGATTGGCATTTGTTACTCAGCGTACCTCGCCGAGATCTTCCGGGCGGGCATCGAATCAATCGCGCGCGGACAGCACGAGGCGGCGGCTTCTCTTGGCATGTCGAGCGGGCAGGCCATGCGTTATGTGATCGTGCCTCAAGCGACGCGTGTCATCATTCCTCCGGCCGCCAACGAATTCATTGCGTGCCTGAAAGATTCGTCGCTGGTCTCGATCATCGGGTTGCGCGAACTCACCCGGGCGGGGCGCGAATACTACTCGCAGTACTTTATTGATTTTCAGACGTGGCTTTTGGTCGGCATCGTCTATCTGGCGATGACCCTGCTCTTGACCAAACTGACCCGACACCTTGAGCGTCGCTTTGCCGTTCGCGGCTTCGGCACAGAGGTCCGGCATTGACTTCATCACCGGACCACGGGAACGGCGGCCCAGCCCTGCGGGCGCGGGGCGTGACCAAACGCTTCGGCAATCTCGTCGCCGTTGATTCCATTGACCTCGACGTGGCAACTTCGGAAGTCGTGGTGATGGTCGGCCCCTCGGGATCGGGGAAATCCACGCTGCTGCGCTGCTTCAACGGTCTGGAGCGGATCGACAGCGGCACAATCGAGATTGCCGGAGTGCGGCTAGACACGGAGTGCAAGAGCATCCACGATGTGCGTGCTCGTGTCGGAATGGTCTTCCAGCAATTTAATCTGTTTCCCCATCTCAATGCTGTCGAGAATGTTGCCCTGGCTCCGCGTATCGTACGCAATCTGCCGAAAGAGCAGGCCCTGGCGGAGGCACGTCAGAGGCTGGAACGCGTTGGTCTTGGTTCCAAGTTCGACGCGTATCCCGCCGAATTGTCGGGAGGCCAGCAACAGCGCGTCGCCATCGCCCGGGCTCTGGCGATGGACCCCAAGGTCATGTTGTTCGATGAGCCAACGTCCGCTCTGGATCCGGAGATGATCGGTGAAGTCCTGGCGGTGATGCAGAATCTCGCCCTGTCCGGCATGACCATGATTGTCGTCTCACATGAGATCGGTTTCGCGCGTGAAGTCGCCGACCGGGTGATCTTCTTAGACGCGGGCAAGATCCTCGAATCTGGACCACCGGAGCAGGTCTTCACCTCCCCGAAACATGCCCGCGCGAGGGAGTTTTTCAAGAAGGTGCTGTGAACTCGTGACCCGCTCGGCAGATTTCGTCCGCATTCTCAGGCTGGGGTTGGCGACCGCCACCTGTGTGGCATCACTGACAGGCAGGGCAGGCGGAGCACCGGTACCTGATGACGTCCTCCGTGCCGCCGAAGCAGGACAACCAATCTGGGTTTTCCTGTCCGACAAGAGGCCGCCCGATCATGCGGTGACGCTGGACGGTGGCGGCTGGATCTCACCGCGTGCCGCCAGACGAATCGCCGTGCGTGGTGGGCCGTACGACACATACCGGGACTGGCCCATTGACAGCGAATATCGGAAGGCGCTGGAAGCGAGAGGCCTGCGCATCCGAACCGAGAGCCGCTGGCTCAATGCGGTCTCGGGCACGATCACGCACGCGCAGCTGGACAAACTCGCATTGCTCCCCTGTGTGCAGTCAGTGCAGCCGGTCGCGATCTATCACCGGCCGCCCATCGGGATTCCCGGTGAAGAAATCACACGACCAACCAGCGGGTTGGGCAAGACATCCGCGTTCGACTATGGCAACTCGTTAGAACAGATCAAGACTATCCAAGTCGATGAACTGCACGCCACAGGCCTCACGGGTGACAGTGTCATGATCGGATTTCTGGACACTGGTTTCTCGCTGGGCATAGACGCGCTGCACACGACAAAGGTCATCGCCACATGGGACTTTATCAACAATGACTCCGACGTCGGCGATCAGGACACCGCCCAGATGAGCCACGGCACATCGACGTTGTCGCTGTGCGGGGGATTTGCGCCGGGAACCCTGATTGGCGTTGCCCCCGACGCTGAGTACGCACTCGCCAAGACCGAAGTCGTCACCAGCGAGACGAAAATCGAAGAAGATTACTGGGTGCGCGGCCTGTGGTGGGCTGACTCCTTAGGATGTGATATCGTTTCCAGCTCGCTGGGTTATGTCGACTGGTACAGTCCGTCGCAGTTGGATGGCAACACCGCGGTGACGACGAAGGCCGCTGATCTCGTGGCGGAGCGCGGGCTATTGGTCGTCAATGCCGCAGGAAACGAGGGGGCGCGCGGCTTGATTGCGCCGGCCGACGGCAAACTGGTTCTCACGGTCGGCGCCTCTGACTTCAGCGGGACACCCACTGGTTTTTCGTCACGCGGCCCGACCGCCGATGGACGCATCAAACCGGATGTCATGGCTCCTGGTCAGGGAATATGGGTGGCTACGCCTCGTGACAGCGGCTACACGTATTCCAATGGAACATCGTTTGCCACCCCGCTGGTCGCAGGTGTTTGCGCACTTCTCTTGCAGAAAGACCCGGCGCTGAAACCGCAACAGGTCATTGGACTGTTGCGACGGACGGCGACGCAGGCCGATCATCCCGATAACGCATCGGGGTGGGGCGTTGTGCACGCGGCAGAAGCAGCCAGCCAGCCCGTCGCCGACACGGCCTCCCTGATCGAGGCCTGGCCAAATCCGTTTGCCGACAGCGTGAAAATTGTCACGCCGGACAGCGGATCGGCGACGCTGCGTGTGTTCACCGTGGCCGGACAGCCAGTCTACTCGTCGACCTTTGGCGGAAACTCCACGGTGTGGCCGGGGACCAACAACGAGGGCGCGCAGGTGGCGTCCGGAGTGTATCTGGTCTGGGTACAAACGCCAAAACGGGAAGGAACGATCAAAGTTGCGCTGCGGCGTCGGAACTGAAACCTCCACGGATTGTGCTACCCCTCGAAAGCGGGACGCACATCCGGTGGCTTCAAGCACTATTCTTTGCCGTTGATCGATGGCCGCAGTGCGCCGTATAATCGGATCGCGATGACGCGGGAGTAACTCAGTTGGCTAGAGTCACAGCCTTCCAAGCTGTTGGTCGCGGGTTCGAATCCCGTCTCCCGCTCTTGAAATCATCGAGCCACGGAGGAAGCAATCGACGGTACGGTCGGGGGCACGGGAAACCATAGAAACACTTCAACGGAAAGAGGTAATCGCATGAAAACGCCATTTGGTCATGTTGCTTTGTCCGCTGTTATTGCTGTGTTCTCTCTGGCTCAGATTGGTTGCGGCGACTCAAACGTTGAGAAGGTCGACCCGGGTAAAGCCGCCAGCGGCACGGTGGCCAATGGAGGCGCGTCCTCGCCGCATGGGCAGGCGGCGGTCAGCGCGACTTCGGCGGCGGGAGTCAGATGGACGGTACCGTCCGCATGGAAGCTCGGCGAAGAGCGTCCGATGCGAATTGCTTCCTACTTAATCGGAGATGGGGCTGAACAGGCGGATTGCGCGGTATTCTACTTCGGACCTGGTCAAGGTGGAGCCGTGCAGGCGAATATCGACCGTTGGGTCGGGCAGTTCACGCAGCCCGATGGTTCTGAATCCACCAAGGCCGCCAAAACCGACAACCACACGATTGCCGGACTCAAAGTGACCACCATCGATCTATCGGGAACTTATATGTCGTCCATGGGCGGACCAATGTCCGGCGGCAAGACTGAGGAGAAACCGGGGTATCGAATGCTGGGCGCGATTGTTGAAGCGCCGGAAGGTCCTGTCTTCTTCAAGCTGACCGGTCCGTCCACGACAGTTGTGAAGTCACTGGACAATTTCCAACAATTGGTAGAATCCGTGAAGAAGCAATAGCACGGCAAATCCCAGCGAGATTGATATCCACGCAGGGCGGGCTTGTAGCTCGCCCTGTTCTGTTGCAAGACTCTGTAGTCGTTCAGGAAATCACCGCTTACAAATGGAGAATGGTCCTGAGGATCAGCAACAAATCCCGTGTCAGACTCCGGTTGCGCACGTACGTCTTCGCGAGCGCGATCTTGCGGGGCAGGATCTGCTCCACATAGAACTTCTGCGGGTCGGGCGCCGACGCCAAGACCGCATCTTCATGGCGGAAAAGAATGCTCGCCTCGTCTGTAATACCAGGGCGGACTTTCAGGATCTCCTCGTAATCGTCTCGGAAGCGTTCGACATATTGCGGCACCTCGGGCCGTGGTCCTACCAGACTCATGTCCCCCTTGACTACGTTGACCAACTGAGGCAGTTCATCAAGTTTGGTCTTGCGCAGGAATTGTCCGATACATGTCACGCGTCGGTCACCGCGGATGGTGATGGGCGGATCCGAGGCCGCATCCTTCGTCATGGTGCGAAACTTGCGGATCTGAAACGGCTGGAAGTCACGGCCGACACGAACCTGACGAAACAGCACCGGGCCCGGACCTGATATCTTCACCAAAAGGGTCACCAGGGCGTACACTGGGGACAGAACCAGCAGGCCCAGCAGAGAACAAACAAGGTCGAAGAACCGTTTGGCCATGTCACTGGCCATGCGTCTGGCAGATGGTGGTGACGGCTTCGATCACGCTGTCCACATCGTCGTCGGACATTTTCGGGTACAGGGGCAGGCTCACAATCCGCTGAAAGGTCGCATACGCCTGCGGGAAATCTTCGGGACGGTACCCGAAGGTGTCACGGTAATAGGGGTGCAGGTGCAACGGGATAAAGTGCACGGAAGCGCCGATATTTGCGCCCTTGAGTTCCTCGATAAATGCCGCGCGGTCGATGCGCAATCGTGCCGGGTTGAGCTTAATTATATAGAGGTGCCACGAATGAAGGCCATCCGGGGGCGCGTCCGGCGGGGTTTCGAGATATGGAGAGAGGCGGGAAAAGGCCTCTGTATATCGGCGTGCAATCGTCTGGCGCCGCTCTCGAAACTGGTCCGCCCTCTTCAACTGGGCAATCCCCAGCGATGCGGCGAGGTCGGTCATGTTGTACTTGAATCCGGGGGCGAGGATCTCGTAGGACCAGCTTCCTGACACCATGTAGCGCGTCCACGCATTCTTGCTGATACCGTGGAGGCTCATCACGCGGATGCGTTCAGCGAGGGCATCATCATCGGTCGCCACCATTCCCCCCTCGCCGGTTGTGATCGTCTTGGTCGAGTAGAAGGAGAAGCACGTGACATCGCCGATCGTCCCGATCATCCGTCCCTTGTACCGTGTGGGAAGAGTATGCGCAGCATCTTCGAGGACACGCAGTCCATGGGTCCTGGCACAGGCGAGAATCGGATCCATGTCACAGGCCAGCCCCGCCATGTGGACAGGAAGGATCACCTTGGGACGTGAGCACCGTCCCACGACCTCTTCCAACCGGGCGACATCGAGGTTCATGGTCACCGGGTCGATGTCGACGAACACGGGCTTGGCGCCCAAGTATTGGATCACTTCCCCCGTGGCGGCGAAGGTCATGGGTGTCGTGATGACATCATCATCCCGGCCAACCCCAACGGCTTCGAGCGCCAGATGCAGCGCGGCCGTGCATGAGTTGACCGCTACAGCATGGCGGCAGCCCACATACCTGGCGAATTCTTCCTCGAACCGCCTGACCTTCGGTCCGGTTGTCAGCCAGCCGCTCTGCAACGTGTCGAGTACCTCGGCGATCTCTTCATCGCCGATCATCGGTGAAGCAAATGGGAGGAAGAACTCGCGCATGAAGTTTTCTGGCCTTCGTAATGACGGGATCAAGCATGTCGGCGGCGACGGGTCACCGGAGTGCGTCGGTCGTGCGGTGGGGATTCCTTGGGCGAATCCGACATGGCCAGATCGATCTCCTGACGGTCGACGTCGGCACGGATCAGGCTGACTTTGATCTTGTCACCGAGATTGAAGGTGCGCCCCGTGTGACGGCCGCGCACACGCCAGGCTTCTTTTTCCCAAGTGTAGTAGTCGTCGTCAATGCTGGAGAAACGGACCAAGCCATCGGCGCCGATCCCCTCCAGGGTGACGAAGAACCCGAACTCAAGGAACCCGGAGATCTGGCCGGTGAATTCGTCACCGAGATGCGACTGGAGATACTCCAGTTGCTTGACCCGCACGGATTCGCGTTCTGCCTCCTCGGCCAGCCGTTCACGTTCCGACATCTTCTTCCCGATGGCCGGCAACGCGGCACGGTCCTTGTGCTGCTGGGCAGTTGTCCATGTAGCATCCAGCAACTCCGCCAGGTGACGGTGAATCCACAGATCGGGATACCGGCGGATCGGAGACGTGAAGTGAACATAGTGGGGAAAGGCAAGACCAAAATGTCCGACGTTGTCCGGCTGGTAGACGGCTTTCATCAGCGACCGCAGCAGGATCTGGTGGATCATGTCCCGGCGCGGATCGGATTTCACCCGCTCCAGAAGGCGTGTCAGCAACAGGGGGGTCACACCTCCCTTGGCCGAGAAACGATAACCGAGACTGTTCACAAAGGATGCAAATTCCTCCATTTTTTCCGGGGCGGGCGGGGCATGGACGCGGAAAAGACAGGGACGGTTGCGACGCAGAAACTGGTGCGCCGCACACTGGTTGGCGAGCAACATGAACTCCTCAACCAACTGGTGTGAGTGATCGGCATGACGCATTTCGATGCGAACCGGCCTGCCCTCGTCATCGAGCAAGACCCTCGCTTCGGGAACTTCCAGGTCGAGACTGCCGCTCTCGAACCGCCGCCGACGCAGCGTCTGAGACAGGGCGCGCATATCGTCCAGCACAGCCGTGAATGGCTTCATGGCGCGCGGGGCGGCATCCTGGTAGAAGTGCTGCGACACATCGTCATAGCTGAGTTTGGCGCAGGACTGGATGACGGACCGGCAGAAACGGTAGCGTACCAACTCGCCGCTGTCGGTCAGATCCACGAGACAACTGAAGCTCAACCGGTCTCGGTGCGGACGCAGACTGCAAAGATCATTCGAGAGACGCGGCGGAAGCATCGGAATCACACGATCCACCAAATAAACACTCGTGCCGCGGTCGTATGCTTCCCGGTCAAGGGCGTTGCCTTCCTTCACATAAAACGAGACATCCGCGATGTGAACGCCCAGACGCCAGCCCCCGTCATGATGCTGCAAGGAGACAGCGTCGTCATGGTCTTTGGCATCGGCGGGGTCGATCGTGAACGTGACCCAGTCACGACAGTCCTCCCGTCCTTCGAGGGCTTCAGCCGGAATCTCATCAGGAAAAGCGCTCGCTTCAGCCAGCACGCCTCTGGGGAAGGATTGGGGCAGTTGATAATCGGCGATGATGCGAAGGATGTCGACCCCGGGCTCTCCGGGGAAGCCAAGCACTTGCGTGATTTTGCCCGATGGGGTCTGGTCGGGAAACTCCCAATCGGTGATGACGACCATGACCTGCTGACCGACTTCGGCGCCCTGGATCGCATTGGCCGGCACGTGGATCTCGCGCAGGGGATGGGGCTGGTCAGGCACGACGTAGCCGAAGTACTTTGACCGGCGAAAGATCCCCAGAATTGGCTGCCCACCCCGGGTGATAATCTTAATGACCGCACCCTCTGCTGACGGTCCGTCGCTGTCGGAATGCAGACGGACCATGACGCGGTCGCCCTCCAGCGCTGTCATCCGCTCACGTGGGCGGATGAAGATGTCGGCTGGACGCTCCTCATGCCCCTCTGGACGGCAGAACAGATGACCTCCGCGGCGCACGACAATCGTGCCGACCACCAGATTCAACGGATCGGGGGGCGCCAGACGGCCGCGTTTGAGGCGGACAATCCGCCCCTCGGACTCAAGGATTTTCAGCGTCGCGCGGAAACGCGGGTAGTCGCGCTCGGGCACACCCATCAGCCGTGCCAGTTCGCGCGTACGCGCTGGACGGCTCGCGTTTTCGGATAGAAAACGAATGATTGCTTCTGGGTCGGCCGGATTCACGTTGTTGTCAACTCCGGACATTGGCGCGGCAAAGAGGTTCTGGATCGGCACCACGGTTGCGTGGAATAATGCACGCGCATCGATGGAGGCCACCACTGGTCAATCGCGGCGGCTGCGGCTGAGCACCTTGCTGTACTGCGCCATATTCTCCAACACGCGGCCCGTGCCACGGACGACACAGGTCAGCGGATCGTCGGCGACATTGACGGGCAGATTGGTCTCCTGCCGCAACCGTTTGTCCAGTCCGCGCAACAGCGCGCCGCCGCCGGTCAGAATGATGCCACGGTCAAGAATGTCACTGGACAGCTCGGGCGGCGTGCGTTCCAGCGACTGGCGGACAGCCTCGACGATGGCGTCAATGGGTTCCGTCAGCGCCTCGCGGACTTGCACCGACGAGAGATTCATCGTCTTGGGAACGCCGGCAATCAGATCGCGGCCCTTGACCTCCATTGATTCTTCCCGGTCGAGAGCAAAAGCGGAACCGATCTTGATCTTGATCTCTTCTGCCGTCAGTTCACCGATGAGCAGGTTATAGCTCTTCTTGAGATAGAGGACGACGGCCTCATTCATCTCGTCGCCGGCGATGCGGATCGACTTGTTGTTCACGATACCGGACAAGGCGATGACCGCAATCTCGGATGTGCCACCACCGATGTCGATGACCATGATCCCCGAGGGCTGATCAACCGGCAGACCGACACCAATGGCGGCGGCCATGGGTTCCTGGATCAGATAGACCTCGCGCGCACCCGCATTTTCCGCCGAATCGCGCACGGCTCGTTTTTCGACCTCGGTGATTCCCGAGGGCACAGAAATCACGATCTTCGGCTTCATCAGGTAACGGTGGCGGACCACGCGACGGATGAAGTCCGACAGCAGTTTCTCCGTGATCTCGAAATCGGCAATCACGCCATCCTTGAGCGGCCGGACCGCCCGAATTTCTTCGGGGGTGCGCCCGATCATCTCTTTGGCGGCGGCGCCGACGGCGACCACACGTCCGGTCGCGACTTCCGTGGCCACCACAGACGGCTCGTTCAGCACAATACCGACGCCGCGTACGAAAACGAGCGTATTGGCGGTCCCGAGGTCGATACCAATATCACTGGAAATCAGATCGAAAAACGACATGTGTCTGCCTATGCCTCTTCTGTTCCACGCATCCTGTTGCGATGGCCAAAGTATATGTAGCGCCCGAGCAGGTTGACGTACTCGCTCCAGTCGGCGTCACCGGATTTCTCGCCGATCCGTCGCACGGCGCCCATTTGGGAATCCAGTTCATCCATGTGATGAAGGACGAATGCCTCGGGCATCATCGGCAGCACCGGCGATCCCTTCTCGAACGCTCCCTGATGGGAGAGAATCAGATGACGCAACGCTCGTGCTGTTTCGGCGGGAAAATCGGCGGTCGCCTCAATCGCCGAAGCGACCCGATGGTCACCGGAATTGATATGTCCGATCAGCCGTCCCTCGTCGCTGTAGTCGATCATTGCGGTGAACTCGTATTGATCGATTTTGCCCAGATCGTGGAGGAGTGCCCCGCACACGAGCAGATCGCGATCAAGGCCGGGATACATCTCACAGGCGTAGTCACAGAGACGGACGAGATTGAGCGAGTGCTCCGCCAGCCCGCCCACGGTGTTATGGTGCCAGAGTTTGCCCGCCGGGGCCGCCAGGTACCGTTCGCGAAGATCCCCCTGGCCAAACAGATTATCCATCAATTTCCGTAGAGCCGGGTTGTTCAGACTTTCGAGGCAGGCATCCAATCGTCGTGTCAACTCATCGTGCTCGACCGGTGAGCGCGGGAGGAAATCTGACGGCTGGGCCTCATCGGCAGTCGCCATTCGTATGCGTTCCACCTTAAGTTGCGGCCGGTCGCGGTAGGTTCCCACGGAACCTCTGACCTTGACAACCATTCCCACGGTCAAGTCATCGACGACCGTCTCGAATCCTTCCCACATCACCGCACCGATCCGGCCACTCTGGTCTCCGAATTCCAGCGAAAGTCGCTCCCCTGCCGGAGATTCTCGCCGCTCTAGCTTACGCAGAACGACAAATGCCTCCACCCCCTGGCCTGTTTCCCAGTCGCGGATCGCCATGCCGATTGCGCCAATCCCTTTCCATCCCAACGGATTTCACCGCTGGGAGTTGCTAACTTTCTCCCGAACACCAAGAAAGTCAAGGGGAAACGCCCGTTCAGGGGTGGCAGCGGTTAAACTCGTTGGCCGGGATCGTTCTTTCGACGGGGAAGGGCGAATCTGTCCTGTTGGGGTCTTGCAAGTCGGGTCTATATTCCGTCTGTGAACCGACTCGACCGGTACATTTTGCGTGAACATAACGGGCCGTTCTGGTTCGCGCTGGTCGTCATCACGCTCGTTCTGATCATCGACTTTGTGCCGGAGGTCGTGTCGATGGTCGTGTCCAAAGGGCTTTCGGCGGGCATCATCGTCAAAGTATTCGTCCTCAATCTCGCCTGGATGTTGGCGCTGTCAGTGCCAATGGCGGTCCTTTCGGGCACACTCATGGCGTTCGGACGTCTGTCCGCCGACTCCGAGATATTGGCGATCAAAGCGTCGGGAGTGTCTCTTTACCGTATCATCGCCCCGGTCGTTTGGGTCGCCGGAATCATCGGCGCCGGGTTGATCGTGTTCAATAACGAAGTTCTGCCCGATGCCAACCATCAGGCGCGACTGTTGATGTCGGACATACGGCGGAAACGCCCCACGCTGGATCTCAAGGCCAACGTGATGGAGGACCGGATACCCGGCTACCACCTGCTCATCAAGCAGATTGATCCGAAATCATCGGCGATCGCCGATGTGACGATCTTTGACCAGAAAAACCGCAGCGCTCCGCGTACGGTGGTGGCGAAAACCGGCACAATGAATTACTCGGCCGATGGACGGACACTCATACTCAAACTGAACGACGGCGAGATTCATGAAGTCGATCCCGCCGACGAGCGAAAATACCGCCGCACCGCATTTCAGGAACAAACGTTCTATCTGGGCGGCGTGGAAGATGAATGGTCGCAGACAACGTCCGATTACCGCACCGACCGCGAGAAATCCGCTGCCCAAATGCGCGAGGATATCCGCGTCTGGCGTCAGGCGCTCCAGCCGCATTACCGCAACATCAATGTTGCGTGCTCAACCATGGTCTCTGCGCTGTTTGTCCGCCCGCCCGATTCGACGTCACCAGACGTGAGCCTGCCGGTCGTGGGGGGACCGATGCAACCCGCGGTGGACTCGGTGGCCGGCGCCCGTCGCGCGCTCGATCGTGCCCGTCGTGTGACCGCCGTTCTTCAGCGTGAAGAGGGCGCCATCCGCAATCAGGAACGCCTGATCGATCAGTACCTGATTGAGGTGTACAAGAAATACTCCATCCCGGCCGCCTCTGTGGTCTTTGTCTTGATTGGCTGCCCATTGGGTGTGCGGGCGCGACGCGGCGGTCTCGGCACTGGCATGGGGGTGTCGCTGGGGTTGTTTGTAATCTACTGGGCATTCCTGATTGGCGGAGAAGACCTCGCGGATCGTGAGATTGTCTCGCCATTCATGGCCATGTGGTCGGCCGACTTCCTGATCGGCTTCGTGGGGCTTGTTCTCCTCTGGTCGGTGACCAACGAGATCCGTCTGTCACCCACTGTGCTCTGGAAGCGGATGACCGCCGCACTTGCCCACCGGGGTGGGCACGGACCCGGGACAGATTTGGATGGGTGGTCCGCGCGATGAATCGCATCGACCGATACCTGATGCGCCGGTTCGTCTTCAACCTGGCGTGGTCCCTGACGGCCTTTTGGCTGATCTTCCTGACCGTTGATCTGGTCGAACACCTGGACAAGTTCATTGACAAGGGCGCTCCCGCGCAATACGTCACACTGTACTATCTTTACTACTCACCATATATACTGATCTTGATCATGCCGGTTGGCGTGCTGCTGGCCACGCTCTTCTCTGTCGGCTTGCTCAGCAAGTACAGCGAACTGCTTGCCTTGCGGGCAGCGGGGGTATCCCTGTTTCGCGTGGCGATGCCGCTCTTGTTTCTCGGCCTGGTGATCACCGGCCTCATCATGGCCGCCGGCGAGACGGTCTTTCCGGTGATGGAGCAGCGCCGCGCGGATCTGACCCAACAGTTCCTGGGCAGCGGATCACGCCCTGCGCAAATGATCATGCAGAATCTCTTTGCCCCGGGACTGAATGGGCGCGTGTTTTACTTCAAGACCTACAACACCGGTCAGCGCACAGGCGACGGCGTCACTGTGCAAACCTTTAGCGGCGGCCGCATGACCGAACTCCTGGAGATGCGGAGTCTCCGGTATCAGGACTCGATCTGGACAGGAGAGGCCGGCCAACAGCGGCTCTTCGAGACCACCGGCGACTCGGCCACCCGATACGAATCGTTTCAGCGTCTCGCGTTTCCGGAGTGGAGGGAGATCCCCGATGATTTTGTGCGCAAACGTGTCGATCCACAGCGATCAGGCTACTTCGCGCTGAAGGCGGCCATCAACCGGATGCGTCAAACCGGCGGTGATCCAACGTATGAGGACACGGAACTAGCGCTGAAAATCGCGTTTCCCTTCCTGAACTTTCTTGTGGTGTTGATCGGCTTTCCCATCGCCACGCGGACACGGCATGCGGGCATGGCGCTGAATTTCGGCGTGGCCATGATGATCACATTCGCGCTGCGCGTCGTGATCGAGGTGTTCCGCTCGTTCGGACACAACGGCGATCTCCCGGCTTGGACAGCGGCCTGGATTCCCAACTTGCTGTGCCTCATCTTGGGCGCGGTGGCGTTGCTGCGCGTACGGAAATAGAAACCAGCGGGCCGCCACGCTCCTGCGGCAACACCAGAACCTTCTGAGCACGGGAGACGGGGAGTTCACCAGCGCGACGCGCTCCAGGCAGGGAGCAAGATCGCGCTTATGTCCCCATCTTCCATTCAGCGAGATACTTTTTCTGGGCCGGGGTCAGGGTATCGATTCTGATACCCATCGATTTGAGCTTGAGCCGGGCGATTTCCTGGTCAATGACCCGGGGAATTGTATGCACGCCGAGCGGCAGCGCCCCTCGGTTCTTGGCGATGTATTCGGCGCCAAGGGCCTGATTGGCAAAAGACATGTCCATCACCATGGCGGGATGTCCCTCGGCGGCGGCGAGGTTGATCAGCCGCCCTTCGGCCAGCAAATTGATGCGCTTGCCGCCCCTCAGCGTATATTCCTCCACCTCCCGGCGGATGACGCGCTTCTTGACGGACATCTTGTCCAGCGCTTCGACGTCGATTTCGACATTGAAGTGCCCTGAGTTGGCAACCACAGCACCGTCTTTCATGCGGAGGAAATGCTCCCGGCGGATGACCGAGAGATCGCCGGTCAGCGTGATGAACACATCACCCACGCGGGCCGCTTGCGACAGCGGCATGACACGGAAGCCATCCATGATCGCCTCCAGCGCCTTGACCGGCTCGACTTCGCAGACGATGACATTGGCGCCCATTCCCTTGGCGCGGGTCGCCACCCCGCGTCCACACCAGCCGTAACCACAAATGACAACCTGGGATCCCGCGAAGAGGTGATTGGTTGCCCGCAGAATGCCATCGATCGTCGACTGGCCAGTGCCATAGCGATTGTCGAAGAAGTGTTTCGTTTCGGAATCGTTAATGGCGATCACGGGGAATCGAAGCACACCGTCGCGCGCCATGGCGCGAAGCCGGATCACGCCGGTTGTGGTCTCTTCCAGACCCCCCCAGACGTTCCGGGTATTCGCGGCGCCGTTGCCCGTATGCAAGGCGCTGACCAGATCGGCGCCATCATCCATGGTGATCTGCGGCCTGTTGGCCAGAACCGACTCAATGTGCCGATAGTATGTCTTGCTATCTTCGCCACGCACCGCGAAGACCCCAAGCCGGGTATGCTTGACCAGCGACGCCGCCACATCGTCCTGCGTGGAGAGAGGGTTCGATGCACAGAGACGGATGTCGGCGCCGCCCGCCTTCAATGTTTCCATCAGGTTGGCCGTCTCGGTGGTCACGTGCAGACAGCACCCCAGCCGGATCCCCTTCAGGGGTTTCCTGCGGGCGAACCGCTCCCGGATCAGGCGCAGGACCGGCATGCTGCGTTCGGCCCACTCGATGCGCAATCGGCCTTGTTCTGCCAGTCTGATATCCTTGATATGATGATTCATGTGCTTTCCCTTTCTGGATGGGGCGATGTACGAAGCAGTCAAGCATCCTTCTGTAAATCGGCCACCCGGTCGGTTTTCTCCCAAGTGAATGAATCCTCGCTGCGTCCGAAGTGGCCGTAGACCGCGGTCAGCGCATAGATCGGGCGCCGGAGACGGAGGGTCTCGACGATTCCGCGTGGCGTGAGGTCGAAGTTCTTACGGACGAGTTGCTCGATCCGTCCGTTCGGAAGTTTTTCGGTCCCGTCGCAGAAAACCATGACCGATACGGGCTCCGCCACGCCGATCGCATAAGCCAACTGGATTGCGCAGCGGTCCGCAAGACCGGCAGCGACAATGTTCTTGGCAATGTAGCGCGCCATGTAGCTGGCCGAACGGTCGACCTTGGTCGGATCCTTGCCAGAAAAGGCGCCGCCGCCATGGGCCGCCATCCCGCCGTATGTATCGACGATGATCTTGCGGCCGGTCATACCGGTGTCACACTGCGGACCGCCAACGACGAACTTGCCGGTTGGGTTGACATGGAAGATCGTCCGGTCGTCCAGCAGCGCGGGGTCAATTACCCGTTTGGCGACATGTTCGATGATCTCCTGACGCGCGCGGTCGGTGATCTGCCGGCCGGTCGAATCCAGGATATCCGAAGTATGCTGCGCGGAGAGAACGACCGTGTGGATGCGAACGGGCCGCCCTGCCCGGTACTCGACCGTCACTTGGGATTTCCCATCCGGCCCGAGGTAGCCCAGAATCCCTTTCTTGCGGACTTCGGCGAGCCGCCGCGTTAACTGATGCGCCAGCATGATGGGCAGCGGCATGAGTTCCGGAGTTTCACGGCAGGCGAATCCGATCATCAAACCCTGATCGCCGGCGCCGCCGGTCTCGACGCCCTGCGCGATATCAGGCGATTGCGGTCCAATCGCATTCAGAATCGCGCAGGTCTCGTAGTTGAACCCATACCGGCTGTCGGTGTATCCGATCTCGCGGATGAGACGACGCACGAGCGTGTGAATGTCGACGTATCCGGTCGTCGTGATCTCTCCGCCGACGATCACCAGCCCCACAGTAATAAACGCCTCACAGGCCACCCGTCCGCTGGGGTCCTGACGTAATACATCGTCTAAAACCACATCGGAGATCTGATCGCAGACCTTGTCGGGATGCCCTTCCGTCACCGACTCGGAAGTGAACAAGAAATCATCTACCATACCTTCTCCCCTGATTGCAGTGACCTGGGACCCGCTACGACTGAATCGCGAGTCCGATTTCGCACGAGTCACCAATGTTAAGGCGCTCCACACGCCCGACCACCGACGCGTGCGAACCAATCATCGAATCTGCCAGAACACAATGGCGCATTTCGGCGCCCTCAGAGACTATGGAATTCATGATGATGGACTGGCAGACAATAGCCCGATCACCAATAGAGGCATAGGGACCGATGACGGATTGCTCGATCCGGGCGGTCGGCGCGACATACGAAGGCGGAATCACAACGGAACCCGGAACGGTCGCCTGCTGCCCGCAGGTCTGGAGGAGATGGCGATTGGTTAAAAGCAGGGTTTCCAGTTCTCCGCAATCGTACCAGCCATCGACGGTGACCGCCGCCATGCGGCTGCCCCGTTCCACCATCAGTTGCAGAGCATCGGTGACCTGCAACTCACCGGCCACGGTCCGGTTGCGCGCGACCACGTCGTTCAGACATTGGCGGAATAATGAGGTACTCTTGATGCCATAGAGACCCACGACCGCCTCTTTGGATAGCGGCGACTCCGGTTTTTCGACGAGGCGTTTGATCCAGCAGCCTTCTGTCTCAACGACGCCGAATCGCCGCGGATCATCCACCTCGTGGACACCCAACGCGTCGTCCGGGCCGGCCATGAACAGCGTCAAATTGGTCTCGACGATTGTATCGCCGAGAATGACGAGCACCGGATCATCACCGGGGATCGCTTCGAGGCCGAGATGGATGGCATACCCCAGTCCGCGCAATTCACTTTGGTGCACAAAATGAACCGGCAACTGGTGGTGCGATGTCACATACGTCCTGATCTGATCGGCGAACACACCCAGTACAATCCAAATACCTCCCAAACCCGGGAGACCAGTCAGGCGATCAAGGATATGTCCGAGGATGGGTTTGCCGGCAACCGGCAGCAGCGCCTTGGTCAGCGTGTGCGTATGTGGGCGAAGACGCGTTCCGATTCCCGCCGCCGGGATAATGACATTGATCATCGTATGACCGAATTTACATGCCAGACCCAAAGGCGTGAAGGACTCAACGCTGTCTGCCCTGCCACCGGTCGAAACGCACCAGACACGCCCATAGCGGCGGAAGTGTACGGTTCGGCGGGCAAATTACAAGCGAATTCTGACGAAATCGGAACCGGGGGCACGGGTGCTTGTCTTGACTTGGAATCGGGCAGAGGTATATTGCAGTTCCTCGGATGCAAGGCGGGATCCAAGAGGGGGAGAATAAACTGTGAACATCGGTATCCTGACTGGCGGGGGCGACTGCCCCGGGTTGAATGCGGTTATTAGAGCCGTCGTCGTCAAAGCGGTCAAACACAATCACTGGAAGGTGACTGGCATCTTCGAGGGATGGCGCGGCCTGATGCAAGACGGGCTAACGCGAGAGATCCAACTACCGGAGGTTTCGGGGATTCTGGGGCGAGGCGGAACGATTCTGAAGACGTCGCGCACGAATCCGGGAAAAACCCCGGGAGGATACGAACAAGTCATCGCGCGCGCCAAAGGACTCGGGCTGGATGCCGTGGTCGCCATCGGTGGCGAAGACACTTTGGGGGTTGCTCTTCCCCTGTCCCAGCGCGGACTGGCTGTTGTCGGTGTCCCCAAGACGATCGACAATGACATCGTCGGGACCGACTACTGCTTTGGCTTCGACACGGCCATCAACACCGTGATGGAGGCCATCGACCGCGTGCGCACGACGACAGAATCGCACAAACGCGTGATGGTAGTCGAAGTGATGGGACGTCACGCAGGCTGGATTGCCCTCGAAGGGGGCATGGCCGGCGGCGCAGACGTGATCCTTCTGCCGGAACGCAAATCTGATCTTTCGGAAATCTGTGCGCTGATCAAGAAACGGCACGAAAGCGGCAAGGACTTTTCCATCGTTGTGGTCGCCGAAGGGGCCAAGGTCACGGCCGGATCATCCGACGGCAAGGAGACGATGATTACACAGGATTCCAAGGTGGACGAATTCGGGCATGTCCGGCTGGGAGGCATCGGGCAGATGCTCTCGGAACAGATCGAGAAACGCACCGGATACGAGAGCCGGACCGTCATGCTGGGCCATGTCCAGCGGGGCGGGTCCCCAAGCGCCTTTGACCGCTATCTTTGCACGCGCTACGGAATCGAGGCGGTGCGTCTGATTGAGCAGAAACGTTTCGGGCAGATGGTCAGCCTCCGGGGCACCCAGATTGTCGCAATTCCCCTTTCGGAAGTGGCCGGGAAGACACGGACAGTCTCCGAGGAACTCTATCAGGAAGCGGCACTTTTCTTCGGTTGATGGGGCAAATGAGGAAATCAAAGTCTGGTGCATAGATCAATCCGGAAACACGTTTCGCTTGCCGCGCTCGCACTCATAGCCGTGGCAATTGTAGCCAGCCCGGCAATCATATGGGGGCAGACCCGGCAGGGCGACCGTCTGGGGATCAGAGGCGGAATCTGGCCACAGCCCGCCGTGTCGGGCAGTCTCGGACAGACGCACGTTTACCCGGCGAACACGGATACTCTCTATACGGCGCGGTTTGTTGAAGACGGGTTCATCGCGCCGTTCGTCGAAATATACGGTCTCTTCCACCTCCGGTCGACGCTGTGGCTTGATTTGGCGGCAGGCTGGTCGACACGCCGGAACATCGAGGTGTTTGGTACACGGCAAGAGGATACGCTCGTGTTGTTCTTGGGGTCTGGCCGGATAGATTATTTTCCCATGTTCGCCGGCATCCGCACCGTCCAGAACCTTGGCCATGGCGACAAGCCACACAATGTCTACGCACGCGGCGGACTGGCGATTCTTTTCGCCAATGAATCACCCACGGTAGTGCAGGATTCAATTACGAAATACCGCCGGTACACACCCGGCACAAAGGCGGCATTTGGATTCGTGATCGCTACGGGAACAGAGTTCTACCTGACTCCCAATTTCGGCATGCTGGCCGACGCGCAGTACCGTTACGCGAAGTTCCGGTATACACAGGATGCGAAGATTGACCTGTCGGGTTTTTGGCTCTCTCTGGGGATCACATTCAGGAATCGTTGAGGCCGATCATGATTCGTGAATGCAGGACACATTGGGCCCGTGTACGGATCGTTCTCTTTCAGGGACTGGCCTTGGTGTTGCTGGCCTCACTTTGGGGAATGTCTGCGGCACACGCGCAGCTTCGTCCGCATCGGCGGCAAGTCGCTCCGCCGGCTCCCATGACACCGGGCCTGGCCGGGAAGAATGCCCTTGGCGGCCTACTGGGGCCGTGGTTCTCAAAGGAACTGGCGAAAGAGATCGTGGGCCCGGATTACCGGATCGCGGCCAGTGCAACAGCTTTTCATCTGGAACTGTTCTACCAGCCCCGTCTGACAGGGGTGGTCAATCTCGATCTCAACGTGGGGGCCATTGGCCGTGGAGACATCCGGATCTCCAACGGAATCGAAGACACGTACGGCACCGCGACTCTATACCCGATCGGCTTCGGGGTACGTATAGCTCCGTTGGCACAGCACGCCACTTGGACGGTGCAACCGATGTTGCGCGTCGGCGGCTCGCTCGTGATCGGAACAGAACGGTTTCAGTCCGTGGTCAATACAAACATCGGCACGCTCATCGGCCAATCAATGCAATCACGCGTTGCTCCCGGATTCTACGGAGGCGCAGGGCTCATCTGGCTTCTGGGAAACCGGCTGGCGCTGACCGGCAATGCGAAATATCAACAGGTCAAGTTCTCGAAGGAGCTCTTTGGCAGCAAGGATTACTCTGGCCTGCAGGTTCTGATCGGAGTCATGTATCTGTACCTGTAAGGCCTTTCTTGCGAATCGATCATAGACGGAGGGAGAATAGAAGCTATGGCGATCAAAGTTGGTATCAATGGATTTGGACGTATCGGGCGCCTGGTCTACCGCGTCGCACACCAGACAAGAGAGATTGAAATCGTTGCGGTCAACGACATCACCGATGCCAAGACACTCGCGCACCTGTTGAAGTACGACTCCATCCATGGCCGGTTCGGCGTTTCGGTGTCGGCCGACGGCGATTGCATCAGCGTGGACGGCAAGAGATTCAATGTCATGGCGGAACGCGACCCGGCGAGACTGCCCTGGAAAGACCTTGGCGTTGAAGTGGTACTGGAGTCAACGGGTCTGTTCACAGACAAAGCGAAAGCGTCAGCCCACTTTACGGCAGGGGCAAAACGGGTGCTGATATCCGCACCGGCCAAGGGCGCAGACGGCACTTTTGTTATCGGCGTCAACGATCATCTGTACAATCCCACGAAGCACACGGTGATTTCCATCGGTTCGTGCACGACCAATTGTCTGGCGCCGGTCGCCAAGGTCATCCACGACACTTTCGGAATCGAGTCCGGATTCATGACCACGATTCACGCCTACACCAACGATCAGCGCATTCTCGACCTCCCGCATAAGGATCTGCGTCGCGCCCGTGCCGCGGCATTATCTTTGATCCCCACATCGACGGGCGCCGCCAAAGCCATTGGGCAGGTGATTCCCGAACTGGACGGCAAACTGGATGGGATCGCAGTGCGCGCCCCGGTGAGCGACGGGTCATTGGTTGATCTGACCTGTATCACAAAGAAGACGCCGACGCTGGAAGCGGTCAATGGGGCCATGAAGGCCGCCGCTGCCGGGTCCATGAAGGGCATCCTGCTCTATTGCGAAGACCCCATTGTCTCGATTGACGTGGTGGGGGATTCCCATTCCTCGGTATTTGACGCGGCCGAGACGCGGGTGAAGGGGAATCTGGTCAAGGTGCTGTCGTGGTACGACAACGAATGGGCATTCTCCTGCCGTGTCGTGGAGATGTTGAAGCGGATGGGATAAGAGAAGGGGCGGGCGGGACCCCCACCCTGCGCCGGGACGCGCCACCGCAATTTGAGAAGAGAACATGAACAAGAAAACGATCGATGACGTGATTCTCTCCGGCAAACGTGTGCTGGTCCGGGTGGATTTCAATGTCCCGATCGAGGGCGGACATATCACCGATGACACGCGCCTGATGGCATCGCTGCCGACGATCCGCAAAGTGTGTGAATCCGGCGGACGCGCCATTCTGATGTCTCATTTGGGACGTCCGAAGGGACAAGTGAAACCGGAGTTTTCCCTGCGTCCTGTGGCGGAGCGCCTGAGGCAGCTGCTGACGCAATCGGTCGCCTTCGCCGAGGACTGCGTTGGCGAAGCG
>JAVHPP010000127.1:0-1927 GCA_036170655.1 Candidatus Zixiibacteriota bacterium
CCTGGTAAATGGTCCGACATATCGTTGTTGTACCGTAACTACGCGTGGCTGGCGCTGGCGGCCTTGCTGGTCGGTTCGACTATACCAATCAATTACGCCTTTGCGGCCGGGCTTGAACCAGGAGCGGTGACGGCGTGGGCAATCGGCGGAAAGCTCGTACAACTGTTGACGGGCTTGGCTGCGGTCGCCGCGGCTGCAGTGCTGACTCCTCACTTCGGCCGGCTGATAGCGTTCGGGAGATCTTCGCAGCTGATTAGCGATGTCTATTTTATGTTGATAATCAGCACCTGGATTTCGATCTTTGTCGCCCTCGTCATTTTTGTATTCTCCGAGCCCATCGTGGTGGCGGTTTTCCAAGGTGACGCAGTCAGCGAGTTACAGGCACGACATCTTGCGACCATTCTGCGCTTGGGCAGTTTGCAGCTGCCATTTATCGTCGTCGTTACGCTGATCGTAAAGTTCGCCGCCGTTTCCAGATCGTCGTTGCGGGCAGTCGCTGCGGTAGGATTGGCCCTGGCCGTTAATGTGATGCTCAACATCCTGTTGGTGCCATATTACGGGGTCTATGGAATTGCTCTTGCGACCGTGATTGCGTCTGCCATTGCGGCGATATATCTGACCATCGTGATGCGTAAACAGTGTGGTCTGGATTGGGTGCACGTCGCGCTGCTTCAGGGAAGCTGGCTCACCATGCTGGGACTAAGCGTTGGCTTGTACTATCGAAACAGTGCTGCCACTATCACAGCGGTCGTCGTGGTGATGATTTTGCTGCCGGCACAATGGCGAGTATGGCAGCAGAGGAGCGTCAGCGCTTCATCAGTTCGTGTCATCAGAGACCATGGTTTGTAGCGTCGCAGATCATCGGTGAACCGCCAGGACTCGACCCGTCAGGTATTTCTTGAGATGGCCAAGTTGCTTCTCTTCTGGGTAGGCACGGAATTCTGAGGCTGTCGTCCATGGCTCCCCGTCCCATCCGCGTCCTGCACATCTGCACGATCATGCTGACGGCGCGAACGTTTATCGCGCCGGTTGCGCGGTACCTGCGAGCGCGGGGATATGAAGTCGGTATCGCGTGCTCGGCGGAAGATGCAGCGGACGGTCCCGGTCTCTCAGCCGAGCATGAGATAGAGGGGTGTCCGTTGTATTCCGTGGCCATCCCCCGTGCGATCCGACCATTGACGGACCTGCGCGCGGTATGGCAACTCTACAGGCTGATTCGTTGCCTGCGGCCTGACATCGTTCATACGCAGACGTCAAAAGCTGGGATCATCGGGCGGGTCGCCGCGCGCCTGGCCAGAACGCCGATCCTTATCCACACGGCGCATGCGTTTCCGTTTCATCCGTATCAGAGTGCGCTGGTCCGTCAGGCGTATGTGCTGATCGAGCGGTGGGCGGCGCGCCTGGCCGATCTGATTATGGTGGACACCGAGAGCGTCCGGGCTGACGGATTGCGGCATCGGATCGTCCGCGATCCCGCGACGCTCGTCATCGTGCCGATGGGGATTGACCTCAGGAAATTCTCGCCTTCTCCGCAAGGACCTGATAATCTTCGAACAACACTGGGCTTTCGGCCTCGTGACCTCGTCGTGGGCACCGTGGCGAGACTGGTCCCCGACAAAGGCATCGAGTGCTTCCTGCGGATGGCCGCCTCTATCCGGGCCGCACGCCCTGACGTCCGGTTCTTGATCGTCGGCGATGGGCCGCTACGCGGGGCGCTCGAGCGGATGGCCGAGACGCTCGGCATTCGCGCGTCTGTGGTCTTCACCGGACTCCGTACCGACGTGCCCGACCTGATGGATGCGATGGATCTCTTCGTCTTACCGACCCTGCGGGAGGGTTTCGGCGTGGTCTTCGCCGAGGCGATGGCCATGGGCAGAGCCGTGGTCGGCAGCCGCATCGGCCCGGTCGCCGAGGTGGTCGAGGACGG
>JAVHPP010000128.1:0-1902 GCA_036170655.1 Candidatus Zixiibacteriota bacterium
TCGACGGCCGGGGACGGCTGTTGATCCACGCGCACAGCTACCCGCATCGCTCGCGGGAGCGCATGCTCGACCGGATGGAAGAAACGGAAACCGTGATCGGCGGGCTGCTGCTGGTCAAGACAGAAGGCGGCTATACCGGCTGGGCCGGCCTCGCAAGCTCGGCGGCCGATCCCTACAACATGTCCTTCTCGCGCGACGCCACGATGGCCGACTACGCCGCGCTGGGCTGGGCCGTCGTCCCGCCGCTGCAAGTGACCTGCAAGTAACGGATCATCCGATGTAGGGGCGCATGGCCATGCGCCCTCTTCTCCTACATTTCGCCCTTGAAGCCCTTGTCGAGTATAGAGGACAGCAGCGCGTCGAGTGCGGCGCGGGATCAGCCTTCGGCAATAGTTTTTGACCGTAATTTCTTTGCGAAATCACGGGCTGATGGCAGCGTGCCTTGCAGCTTCTTTGGCAGCAATTCCACAAACCGCGTTTTCCATTCCGAAACGCCGATAGGCTTGGTCAGGCCCCGCAGGGCGTATTCGACAGTCAGGTGATGGTTGTCCTTACAAAGCAGCAGGCCGATGGTCGGCTGGTCGTCCATGTGACGCAGCTGGGAATCAACGGCCGAGAGGTAGAAGTTCATCTTGCCCGCAAACTCCGGCTTGAACGGTTCCATCTTCAAGTCGATGACCACATAGCAGCGGAGCTTCAGGTGGTAGAACAGCAGATCGAGATAGTAGTCCGCGCCATCCACTTCCAGATGTACCTGCCGACCGACGAACGCAAAACCCACGCCCAGTTCGATGAGGAGTTTCTGGATATGGTCCACCAGTCCTTGCTCCAGTTCACGTTCCCGGGCGCTGGCGGAGAGCGTCAGGAAATCAAACGTGTAGGGATCTTTGAGTGCTTGCTGCGCCAGGTCCGACTGCAGGGGAGGCAGCGTGCGGTCGAAGTTTGTCAGCGCCTTGCCCATCCGCCCGTGGGCCTTGGTTGCAATCTGCACCGCGAGCACAGCCCGGGACCACCCATGTTCCAGCGTCTGCCGTGCATACCACAGTCGCTGTTCCGCCTTCTTCAGCTTCGTCAGCAGGAGGACGTTGTGGCCCCACGGCAATTGTCCAACAAGCTGTTGGACGAGTGTCTCGTCGGGATACGCCCCGGCGAAGGCGCGCATGGAGAGGAGGTTGGAGCGAGAAAGACCATGCATCTCCGGAAACTCCGCCCGCAAGTCTTTCGCGAGACGTTCCACCACCTTCGCACCCCAGCCCTCTTTTTGCTGGCAACACAGAATATCCCGCCCGATCTGCCAGTAGAGCAGGACCAACTCGCGGTTCACTGACAGCACCGCCCGCACCTGCGCGGTCCTCACCCTCACTTTGAGGTCGGCCAACAGTGGCCCGTACCCGGCCGGGAGGGTGGCCTTGGCGGATAAGCGGCGGGGTATACTCATGCGGTCAACTCCATTTGTCCTCAACGATGTCCACTATGGGCGCATCGTTTCTCCATGAAATAACCTTTGAATGATGGGAGGACGTGGTGTTCATGCAACGTCCACCGGGTCTTGTCTAATGAGACACTTGCCCAGGCGAAAAGATAAATGCCGGCGTAGGGACGGGGCCATGCCAGGCCATAAAGACCCGGCCGGAGGGATTCGTTTAACGGGGCGAGGAATCAATTCCGAGACGTAGGGGCGACCCGATGGGTCGCCCGTTGTAGACGCGGGGTTGATCCCGCCCTCTTAAACGGTTTTACTTTTTCCCTCCGCACGGTGTCTAAATCATTAAACGGCCATCCGTTCCCAGCACACGGCTCTAAGGAGGTAGCTAATGGCGCGTCTCGGTGAGTATGGGATCCGTCTCGCATGTGGGGAAGAGAGCATCTATTTGGAACGCTTTCACCAAGAAAGGGTTATGC
>JAVHPP010000129.1:0-8815 GCA_036170655.1 Candidatus Zixiibacteriota bacterium
GCCTTTCTCGTTGTTCACTCAGCAGTGGTAGGTTCGGGGAGAATGTGACAGGTGGTCCTGACCCCCGGGGCTTGTTGAAAGACCCTCTTGCGTGCGGGGGGCGGGGTTTTGTTCTTGGTGTTACGCAAACACGACGGGAGAAGCCGGACTATCCGATGATGCTTGTGCCGCCGATGCCGGGTGCCCGTGACGATGTGTGCCGCCAGCGATGGAGTGCGTTGTGTGAGAGGGTGAACTGGTGGCGACGATTGTGCAACATGCGTGGCCGCAATCTCCGATTGCGGGTCCGCCTGAGGCGGACAATGACGCCGTCCTGCTGCTCAACCGTTGGATGTGGACCAGATCAGGCATGCACTAAATCTTGGAGACCGTGCCGATACGTCCATCTTGCCGTCCCTTGATTTGCCGGAGAAACTCGGCCTCATCCCAGACGGGGATTCCCAGCACGTTCGCCTTGTCCAACTTTGATCCTGCCTCGGTGCCGGCAATGACGCAAGTGGTTTTTTTCGAAACCGAGCTTGTCACGCGTCCTCCAAGCCGCTCAATCGCTTCTTTTGCCTGATCTCGGGTCATGCTCAAAAGCGTGCCTGTTAGCACAAAGATCTTTCCCGCAAACGGCCGGACAGCCGCTGGAGATGCTTCCATCACCGGGAAAACAACCCCGCCTTGCTTCAGCTTTTCCAGAAGGTTCTTCGTTTCTGGTAATGAGAAAAATTGCTGGATGGAAGACGCCACAATCGGACCGATTTCATGGATGCTCTGGAGGTTTTCCGTGGACACCGACCCAATCTTGTCCAGCGAACCGAAGGCCTCGGCCAGCACACGGGCGATATGCTCGCCCACGCCATGAATCCCCAGCGCGGCGATCAGATGGGGCAGGTCGGGATGCCGCGCCCGGTCAATGGCGCTCAAGAGATTTTCCGCGAGCTTGCTGCCCATCCGGTCCATCTGGTGAAGTTTTTTTTCATCAAGAAAGTAGATGTCGGCCACGTCGCGAATGACCTGCCGGTCAACCAGTTGCTCGATGTAACGAGAGCCCATGCCTTCGATGTCGACACCGGCTTTGGAGACAAAGTGCGCCAGCCGTTCCTTGATCTGGGCAGGGCATCCCAGATTGGTGCAGTAGTGGAAGGCGGAGTCCGCCTCCCGCATTGTCTGCGCCCCGCAGACGGGGCATTTCCCCGGGAACTGGAAGGGATTTGAGCGCGGAGATTGTCCACCTGGTACGACCTGTACCACCTCGGGAATCACGTCTCCGGCCCGTCTCACGATCACCCGGTCGCCGACACGCACATCCTTCCGCGCCAGTTCATCCTCATTGTGCAGACTCGCGCGCCTGATCTCGACGCCTCCGACCCGCACCGGTTGAAGCGCTGCGACTGGACTGATGATCCCGGTGCGGCCGACCTGAAGGATGATGTCTTCAACGATCGTCGTCTCCTCTTGCGGCGGGAACTTCCAGGCAATTGCCCACCGTGGGTGATGCGACACAGCCCCGAGCCGTTCTTGGAGACTGAATTTGTTCACCTTGATCACGGTCCCGTCGGTCTCCTCGTCCAGACCTCCGCGGGCGTTCCCTATGGCCGCATACGCTGCGATCACGTCTTCCACCGTCTGGCAGGCGCGCGCCAGCGGGTGAACCCGGAATCCTTCCCGGCGGAGGAAATCGAGCGTTTCGAGTTGTGTGGACAATCGTGGCGTCTCGCAACGACCCACGCCGTAGGCGTAGAATACGAGCGGTCTGGACGCGGTGACCTTGGGATCAAGTTGACGCAGCGAGCCGGCGGCCGCGTTGCGCGGGTTGGCCATGAGTTCTTCACCGGCCGCGAGCCGCTCGCGGTTGAGTCGTTCGAAATCACGCCGTCTGAGCACCACTTCACCGCGAATGTCCACCAGGACGTTCTCGTGGCCCAGTAATCGCACGGGGACTGACCGGACGGTCCTGAGGTTGGCCGTCACATCCTCGCCGGTTGTCCCGTCCCCGCGGGTGGAACCAATTGCGAGCATCCCATTTCTATAAGTCAATTCCACCGCCAGACCATCGAGCTTTGGCTCGATGACATAAGATGGGACCGCTCCGTCCAGCAAACGCACAAGGCGCTGATGAAACTCGCGGAATTCCTGCTCTGTGGTCGCTTTCTGCAGCGACATCATGGGGACATGATGCCGGACTTCACCGAACCCGGACGCCGGTTCGCCACCCACTTTCTGTGTTGGCGAGTCTGGCGCGATCGTTTCGGGATATTGCCGCTCCAGTTCGGCAAGGCGGTCGAACAGGCGGTCGTATTCGGCGTCGGAGATCTCAGGAGCGTCCAACACATAATACCGATGGGCGTGATAATGGAGCTGGGTGCGCAGCGTCTCAATCTCTTCACGAATGCTCACGGGCGCTGTCATTCATGGCCTCCGAGTAGCAACACAACCTGCGTAAAGAGCGCACTTCTTCCCTGAAAAGCAATCACCGGTGAACGGTTGGCCCGGACAACATCTGCTGGTCGCATCGCGAACCCGCACCTATTTTCCGAAAGCAGAATCCCTTGCGCTTCGCGTGCGGTAAACGATACTGTCCGGGGCAGTGGATCGGCACGCAGCGGACTCTGAGTCGATGGCCACATGTCCGCATCATCAGGCCGATGGTTCCGGGGAAATGCCTTGACTGATCCGCCCGGCCTTGGGATATACCGCGAGCAGGCACAGGTGGGCAAGAAGCCCTCCGGGCACTGAACCGACTGTGGAGGTAATTGTGGGATTGAACGCGAATTGGGGAACCTTGGGACTGCTGGGCGGCGGGATCTGGAGCATGGTTGCCGATGCCGGCTTCGTGGCCCAGTTGATTCTGCTGATCCTGCTGGTCTTCTCTGTTGTCAGTTGGGCCATCATCTTCATGAAATGGAAGGCCTATCGCCGTGTGCTGGGCGAGGGGATCCGCTTCCGGGCCATCTTCCGGCGGACACGTGCCCTCAGCGAACGGCTGGGCGCCACAGGATCGCTCCGCCAGACACCCCACTGGCGTCTGATCGATGCCGGTCTCCGGGAGGCCGGTGTTTTCACCAAGGTGAACCGCCCGGATGCGTCCTCCGAGGCCATCTATGATCTCACTTCTGGGCAGAAGCAGGCGGTGGCCGACACGTTGACGCGTATGACGCAAGAGGAAGTGGGCAAACTGGAAGCGTGGACCATCTTTCTGGCAACCACGGCGAATGTTTCGCCCTTTTTGGGGCTTCTCGGGACTGTCTGGGGCATCATCGATGCGTTTGTGGGAATTGGCGCTTCCGGTTCCGCATCGCTGGCAGTCGTTGCTCCCGGCATTGCGGAGGCGCTGATTGCCACGGTGGCTGGTCTGGCCGCGGCCATTCCGGCCGTGGTCGGGTACAATTGGTGTGTGCGCAAGCTGCGTGAGATCGGCGACGACCTGTCCAATCTGTCACTCGAATTTCTGACCGAGTTGACCAAGGAGAATGCCGGTGAAACCGCGGACATATCACGCGCTCGCTGAGATCAACGTCACGAATCTGGTCGACGTTGTTCTGGTGCTGCTGATCATTTTCATGATCACGGCTCCATTGCTGCAGAGCGGCATCGATGTCCGGCTGCCGCGCACGACCGCGACGTCAGACGAACTCTCTGAGGGAATCGTGGTCACCGTGACCGAAAAGGGCGGGGTCTTTATCGACGACGTGTACCGTACCCGCGACCAGTGGGAAGACGAGTTGAAGCGGGTGATCGCCAGAAAGCCAAAGCAGAAGGCCTACCTCCGCGCCGACGAGGCCGTGTCGTATGGAATCGTCGTCGATATCCTGAGCACGATGAAACGTCTGGGGCTTTCCGATGTCGGTCTCGTGACACGTCCCGCCGAACAGGAAGATGCGAAGGGCAAGAAGAAGCCCAGGGGTTGGGGCTAAACCGTGCGCCGCTATCTGGTTCTCTCGGTTGTCTGTCATCTGGGGATAGCCCTCGGCGGCACCCTTCTGTCTCCCATGGGCAGCTTCGAGAAGAACAAGAAATCGACCGTGGTCATTAACGTTGGCCTGGTCGAATTGGGTGATAAATCCAAGTCCGTAGGGTCGGCCGCTGGTACCCCCAAGGCCAAACCCGCACCCAAAGCGTTGACGCCCCTCCCGCAGAAATCGACGCCGGAAAAGGTCAAAGAGGATCAGACAAAGAAACCTGTGGAGCATAAGAAAGTCGAACCGGCTAAGAAGAACAAAGCCGATGAGAAGAAGCCCGTGGACACTGAGGACTCCAAGCAGCTGGCCGCCAACGACACGATCGCGGGAACAAAGGGGACGATCACCGAAGGGGGAGGCGAGAATGACGTCTGGGGTGTCGAAGTGGGTGCCGAGGTCAATCCCTACCACCGTCGCGGCTTCGCCGCCATCCGCGCCAATTGGCGCAATCCGGCCGTGGGGCCGATATCTTTGAAGTGTGTGGTCCGCTTTACGGTCAAGCGCAATGGAGAACTGACCGGTGTCGATCTGGAAAAGCCATCGGGGTCGGAATTGTTCGATCGCGCCGCAGTGCGGGCTGTCCAGCTCACGAAAACATGGGAAGAATTCCCCCATTTCTGGGAGGACGATGAGCAAGTTATCCATCTGGAATTCGAGTACCGCCAGTAGCACCCAGCGAGCACGGGCGTCGCTGGCGCTTCTGTTGGCCGGTTTCGTAGTCCTTTGGTCAGTGCCCGCCGCGTCACGCAATGTCCCGGAGATCTATGGGCGAATCGTCAAATCCGGCGGAGAGTTCGAACCGACGCGTATTGGCATTGATCAGTTCAAGGTTAAAGACCTGTCATCGGCATCCCCCGACGCGCAGGATTTGGCCCATCAAGCCAGCCAGATCGTATTCAACGATCTGGACTTCTCGTACTTGTTCGAGGCCGTTCGTCCGGACACAGCTTACCTGCGCATCATGGGACAGGCTCAGATTGATCGCCGTGGCTGGCATTACTTGGGAGCCGGCTACTTGATCGAAGGCGAGGTCGATCTTGCGGATGGTAACCTCGCGATCACTTACACCCTCTACGACATCGTCAACGATCGCGAAGTTTTCCAACGGCGACTCAAAGCGCGGCGCGAGAACATCCGGCTCTTGGCACATTCACTCTCCGATGAGGTGTACCGGGAACTGGCCGGCGCCGAAGGCATTTTCCAGACCCGACTCGTCTATCTCCACAACGGTGCCTTGAAGGAACTCCATGTTGCAGACTACGATGGCGCCAGCGACCAGACCGTCGTTTCGCAACGCGCGATCATCGTGACACCTCGCTGGGCTGGGTCAAACGCGATTTCCTACACGTCCTACAAAGATGGCAACCCCGATGTCTGGATTCTTGACTTGTCACGCGATCGGGCACGGAAAATGTCGTCGCAGCTCGGTCTCAATTCGGGGTGTTCCTGGACACCTGATGGTAAGCGTTACGCCCTGTCACTGACGGTCGATGGAAGCCCGGAAATTTATGTCGGCGAACGCGATGGCAAGCCCCGTCGGGTCACCTTCTCAAACGGCATCGACGCGTCGCCCTCGTTCTCTCCCGATGGCCGGCGCATCGTGTTCACCTCCGACCGCTCCACCACGCCGCAGGTCTACATCATGGATGATGACGGCGCCAATGCCGAACGAATAACATTTGAGGGAAAGTACAACGATTCGCCGGACTGGTCGCCCACTTTGGATATCATCGCCTATGTTTCTCGGGTGGATGGCGTCTTCCAAATCTGTACAATGCGGCCGGACGGTTCCGGCAAACGGCAGATCACCGAAGTCGGGTCGAACGAGAACCCCCACTGGTCTCCGGATGGGCTGCATCTGGTCTTTGCGTCCAACAGAACAGGGTCGTATGAGATCTACACGATGTCTTTCGATGGATCGGGGGTGCGTCGCCTGACAACGTCCACGAACAATGCCAATCCGGGTTGGTCTCCATAAGGGATGGACTGTGGGTGTCTCTCCGAGTGGCAGAACGGAGCAGCCCACCTGCGTGGATCGGGCAAAGTAGAAGAATTTCGACAGGGGAATCACGAAATCTATTGACGCAAACGGAACCGGGAACTTATATGCAATTGATTGTGATAATGATGGAGCATTGGATAAAAGGAGGGCATGTGAACAGACTTTTTATTGTGGTCATGATCGGGCTGGCTCTGGTGGCTGGCGGTTGCGGTGGTGGTGCCAAGAAGGGTGGCGAACTGGAGTCGTCCCCAAGGGTGTCCACGGACAAGACGACGCCGGAAGGTGAATCTTCCTCGACCGACGGAACCGGTGACCGATCGGTGTCGCGAGACAACCTGCTCGGTCTCAAGACGATCTACTTTGATTTTGACAAATACAATCTGCGCGACGACACCAAGAGCACACTGGACAAGAACGCCAAGATCCTCATGGCGAATCCCAAAGTCCAGATTGTCATTGAAGGGCATTGCGACGAGCGGGGGACCACCGAGTATAACTTGGCGTTGGGCGAAAAGCGCGCCACGGCTGCGCGCGACTACCTGATCCGGCTCGGAGTCGACGCATCGCAGATCTCGATCATTTCGTATGGCGAAGAACGCCCGGTCGATCCCGGTCATGACGAAACCGCTTGGAGTCAGAATCGTCGCGGTGAGTTTGTCCCAAAGTGATTTTTGGCTGGCCTTGATGGAAACGGGGTGGGAGGTTGGATGATGTCCCTCCCCGTTTTTGTGGTCGCTGTGGGTGGATGCCTTCATGGAAGTTGCTGACGATCAAACGGTTAAGACGGGGAGATCGATGGGGGGACGGATGCGAAACTCAATGGTACGCATGATGTTGCGCTTGTTCGGCGTGCTGATGATCGGTGTCTTGGTGTCCGGTTGTGCCTCTCGTGCAGCGATGAAGCGGATGGGGGATCAACTGGATTACTTGGAGGCGTCGCAGAAACGCATGGAGCACGATCTCATCCGCATCGACTCACTAACCACGGTGTCGACCGAGGCCTCACGCCGCACCCGCGCGGATGTCGCCAGTTCTCTGGATGAGCTGCGTGGCGATGCTCAGGCCATGCGGGAAGCGCTCGAAGAACTTCGACGCATGATGGAAAGACGCCCCGCGGCAATCTACCAGCCTCCGGTCGCCCCCACCGACAGCGCCAATGGTGCCACCCGACCGCCCGGCTCGACTCACCCAGAGATCGATCCTTCTCAACTCTATGAAAATGCGTTCCTGGATGTCCGAAAGGGAAACTACGAACTGGCGATTGCTCAGTTCCGCGATGTGCTGGAGTACTTCGCGCAGAGCGAATACGCGCCTAATGCCCGGTATTGGATCGGTGACTGCTGGTACTCGTTGAAGCAGTATGACTCTGCGATCGTCGAATTCGAGACCTTGGTCACCACCTCTCCCCAATCCGATCGGATGTCAACGGCTCTCTACAAGCTGGGACGATGCTACGAAGAGAAGGGCCTGCCCCGAAAGGCCCGGCGCTACTACGAGCAAGTGATCCGCGATTTTCCAAACTCACTGGAAGCGAAGCCGTCCCAGAGTCGCCTCGGCCAGATTGAGTAACCTCCGGGGAGAGTCCCAGGCAAGGCCGATCCTTGCCGATACATCTATTGGTGTATTCCCCTGACCCCGATACGGAGGCGGTGACTGTAGCTCTCCCGTTGCTACTGGCGCCACCCGTGCCCGATGCGAATGGTTATTCGGCTTTCGGTTCACGGTCTTTCCTGCGGGTCAAAATCGAATCCGATGGCGTGCAACCTCGTGGGCAGGCCTTTTGGGATCCTCAACAGGAACTGCTTGAGTACCATGTAATTCCACATGGTCCATACGATTCGTTCTTGCAGGGAGAGGCGTTGCGGATTGATACAGACGAAGCCGGGCATCCGGTCTTTGTCGAGCTCTCGTGGAACCGTGCTCTCCACCAGAGAGTGAGGGAACTTCGGACGCCAAAGGCCAGCAGGCCGGGATTGATAAGATTTCTTGACCTGCGGGTCCGCTTCAGCGAGTTGAAAGTCATGTCAACTGTCAATCAGTCAACAACTTGCATAATATTCAAAGAGGCTCTCCAGCTGGAGTATTGGGCTGTCGGTCGGTGCTCGCTATGGGGTATTGACGGGCTTGGGCATCTCTCGGAATTGTGGGTTATTGATGCCAAATCTGATCCGAGCGGACTTCGAAGAGCCCGCTGGCGGTCAGAGTCATGGAAGAGAGTCCGGCGGGGTGCCCTGAGAGGGAGCAAGGCAGGAGCCGAATCGATTTCACCGAGTTCTGCGGGAAAACATTTTTGACCCCTAAGTTTTTCTCTTGACTCAGACAAAATTGCGTGTAATTTGGCAGTTTACTGTTTTTGGGTGGTCGTGCCCAAAACCAGGAATAGGTTTTGGGGTGATTACGCGAAGGCAGTACTTGTGCTGATCGCCCATGTAGCTCAGGTGGTAGAGCACATCCTTGGTAAGGATGAGGTCACCGGTTCAAATCCGGTCGTGGGCTGTAATCGGGGTAGTTGGAGTCGTCGATCGGGAGAGTCAGATAACAGTTCCATCATCTTTTTTGAGGAGGGAGACCTTCGGCTATGGCGAAGGCGAAGTACGAACGCAAGAAGCCCCATGTCAACATCGGCACCATTGGGCACGTTGACCACGGCAAGACGACGCTGACGGCGGCGATCACGATGGTCCTCAGCCGCAAGGGGCTGGCCAACATCCGCACGTACGATTCGATCGACAACGCCCCTGAAGAGAGGGAGCGCGGCATCACAATCGCCACGGCGCACGTTGAGTACGAGACCGACAAGCGGCACTACGCCCATGTGGACTGTCCGGGTCACGCCGATTATGTGAAGAACATGATTACGGGCGCG
>JAVHPP010000130.1:0-1851 GCA_036170655.1 Candidatus Zixiibacteriota bacterium
CTCTGACCGCCATGCCGAACCGTCCGGCCGATCGCCGCAAGCAGCAGCGGACGACTGGTGACCGCTTCCAGGCGGGCGCCCGGCCGCGCCATGCGGTTGTACCAGCTCCACCAGTTGTAGACCAGCGCCACCATCCGTGCCGTCAACCGGCAGCGGGCGATGTCCCTCGTCGTGTATCCGCCCCAGCCCCACTGGTTCTTCAGTTCGTCGAAGCCGTTCTCCGCGTCGGCGCGGTCCCGGTACAATTGCGCGATCGCTGCCGTATCCACGGGGCAGCCGGCCACCAGAACCGCATACTCGTAGCACACCGTACCTGCATCGTCGGGGAACAGCATCTCCGTCTGCTTCCCCTTCTTTCTTGCGAGCGCCAGGTCTTCTTTTACGGGACGGCGAAGGATGACGACGCGACGGGTCCTCTCCCAGCCGGCAAGCTTGATCTCATCTTCCACCGCGTTCCATCCCTGACCCGCATCGACCCAGTCGTCGCGCTGGAACTGGCGAACCAGCAACCGTCGGACGTTTTTGGACTGCTTGAGCTTGAACAGGTACGGCTGCTGGCGCGCCTCCATCTCCCGAAGAACCGTGTCGTTGCCGAAGCCGCAGTCTCCTCGAACAAGGAAGGGACGGTGTTCCGGAGGAAGTTCCTCCAACAGCCGGGAGAGGCCTGGAAGCGCATGGCTGCCCGTGTGGGCTTTGCCGCCACTCACCTCGGCATCGAGAACAAGGCGGAGATTCCCGATCCAGTAGGTGTGGTACGCGTGGGAGGGACGGCCCGGCTTCCATGGGTTGTAGCCAACCTCCGCACCCTCCTGCCGCCCGTAGAGCGTCTTGATCGTCGTGTCGACGTCGAGAATCCACGGGTCGGACAACGCCGGGGCGATGCTGCGCATCAGGTGTTTGCGCATCCAGGCCGCACCCGTCTCTTCGTCGATCCGGCCCAGCGCACGGCGAAGGGCGTCCTCGCTGACGATCCGGCGCATCCCCAGAACCTGCGGGCTGACGCCGTCGCCGCGCAACGCCGTGACGTGCGCGTAGCGCTTGTGACCGGCCAATACCGACAGCATCCACGTCCCGAGGATGTCCCGGTTCGTCGGAGCGTTCGGGCTGGTGTACGAAAGCGGACACTCCCCGACCCAGTCGTCGAATACACCGGCGTTCTTGAGAAACTCGGCGAAGAACGCCAACTGTCCGATGGGAGTCGCGCTGGATTCGGTATCCCACTCGACATGAAGTCGTCCGCCGAAGGTGTCGACCTGCATCGGTTCCGCCCCGGCTACCTCACGCTTTTGCAGGGCCAAATCCCGTTCACCCATCGGGTGAGTCCTCCATGTCGTGGAATATCCCGATTATGCATCGCTTTCAGGTCAACAGTCGAGTTCAACTGCCGTTTATAGGATAAATATGATTTTCATTCGCTTCCCTAATTAAGGAATATATTTCCACTTATAGATATAAAATTTCCATACAGAAAATTTTGACCTTTATGTCGCCTTGCATATATCTGTTTTCAATAGGGTTTTTGTTTATCTTCTTGTATGGAAAAAGGCCTGATACTTGCTTGAACATTGTCAGCACTGGAATTCACGCCAAATTCGGCAAGCAAACGGTGAACGGAATGGCATCTTTCGACACAACGGGGGTTCCTCGCTGCACGATCGACTTCCACCTCGAAATTTCCCCGGAGGAGATCGTTTCCCTCTCCGGACCGGTCAACACCCTCCTGAAAAGCAGCTACCTTCTTGGAGCCACCTTCGAGATCGAGGCCATATTCAACTCCCTGTTCGACATCGCCGAGGAGATCGCGGGGGTTGAGGCGTGCGGGTTTCTCTCGTGCGTGGAGAACGATCCCGC
>JAVHPP010000131.1:0-4787 GCA_036170655.1 Candidatus Zixiibacteriota bacterium
AGAAATACCCTTGTGGTTCCCTTAAGGCGAACAAGAAGCCCTGTGAGAATCGCATTGGGAATTTGCACCAGGAAGACAAAGCTGCAAGCAGAGACTACGGTCATGTACGTGCATCTCGTCAGGTAGAACAGCAGCGTCAGCCAAATGGCCAGCGCCAAGCCAAAGAGCTTCACCGCCTGCCACGCAGCCAGAGCTGCCGTCGCAAGCGGGAGCTGCCCAAGTAACACACCTGAGGTTGCCTGCCTGTCAACGTTCGCAAGGCGACGGCCAACCTCCTCCGACGAATAAGAGGGATTGGATCTTAGGGGCTATGCGCCGAGGGTAATCCCCGCCAGATGCGCATAGAGTCCCACGATCAGCGGAACGGATAGGTTGTCGTCAACCCTGCGGGAAAACATCTCGACCAGTGTTGCCAGCGGCGCAGCCATCAGACCAACAACAATAGGGATCCCCGGCGTGATGACTCCGGCGATGGCGGAAGCAGCGAGAAAGGCCAGCGAACCCTCAACCGTGCGGTTGTCGATTGACGGATGACGTCCCCAGCGCCGACCCACGAGGGCAGCAGCCGTATCTCCGAGAATAATGACAACCATGCCCAGCGTCGCCGCCGGACGGGCAAACAGAAGCGGCGAGAGACAGCCCGCGAGAAGGATGTATGTTGCGCCCGTGAAATTACGCGCTTCTTTCGGGCGCACAATCGGGGACACCAGCGGACGCCACAAGCGCTGAATCGGCCAGCGGCGGAAACGCGACACGTCCAGCAGGACGGAAACAAAGCAACAGAACGCCACGATGAGAACGGCGGCGGCACGCGGGACAAACTGGTATCCGATCGGGATGACCAGAGCAAACAAGTGCAGCAACTTGCGCCACACCTCCTGGTGATAGTTGATCTCCATCCTATTGGCAGAAAGTCCTGCGGTCTGATGGGAGCCGCTGTTCTGGGCGGCCGGAGCCCGGCCACCTGTGGTGTCTGATGCTGCCATACCGTCCACTGTTACGGGAACAGAACCATGGCATAGCGATCGGGATAGCGAATCACTGGATAACGGTGGGTCACTTTGCTCAGCCATGTTGCTTTCAGCCGGGCATAGTGCTCCGACTGCAGTTTCGTGCTGATTCCAAAGAATGCCTCACCGAGCGACTTGGGTTTGGCGCGGTCCGAGAGGAGAACCACCCAGAACTGACCATTGACCGCAAGCGGATCCATCACCGTGCCAATCGTGGTCTTGGTCACGACCGACCATACGGCTTCAGGAACGTCACCCTTTCTCACCCAAGCTGTCTCGAGACTGTCAGGGTGCGTACCGGTTCGCCATGTCGCTGCAATCTTCTCCGCCTCGGAGCGTTCATTGAACTTGAGGAAACGAATCAAATAACTGGAGGCAACGGTGAACTCCTCCGGATGCGCGTGATAATAGCGGGCGACCGATGCGCTGTCGGGAATAAAGTCGGCACCCGTGAATAACGCACGAACGCGCTCCGATGCGTGGTCATGGATTCGCTCGGCGCGGAGGTCAGTCACCTCGGGACGTGTCAGGTACCCCCATGTGCGCAACGCATTGTAGAGAACGAGGCGTTTCTGCATGCTGCGCAACCGCTCGGTCCTTTCCTGACGGTTGACGGGCACCCGGACACCGCGTCCCTTGGCACGTCCGACCTCCAGAAGATACTGCGCGGCGAAAATCGTGTCGCGCCCATTGGCCACAGCCATCGGCGCTCCGGGCATCCGAAGCAAAAGCGAGTCCGGGGTATCAAGGTTCTTGTCCATGACCTCAAAGATGCTCGAACTGAGAAGCGAATCCACAACACGCGTTGCCAGTTGATTGCCGATCGAATCGCGCAGTGACCGGATAATGTCGGCGAGTACCATGCCTTCAATCGGCCCGGGCCCCGGCTCACGAACGTCGGTAACCTGGACAATGTGCCATCCGACAGCGCTCTTAAACGGTTTGCTGATCTGGTACAGTGGCACCCGCAAACACCTTTCGCCAAACGCATCCTTGGGGAGCGACTCCTTCGATACCCAGCCGAGGACACCGCCGATCCCCTTGGAGTGCGGATCTTCGGAATGGGCGCGGGCCAGAATGGCAAAGTCTTCACCATCAGCGAGACGCTGGTAAATTGACTCGATCTTGGCTTGAGGATCCCAGCCCCTGTAAACGGAATCCGGCAACGCATACGTTTCGGGAACCTGCTCCTGGGGAAAATAGGCCGTGATATGGCGCACAAAACGTTGTTGGTGCGGGACAGTGTAGCGGCCACTGTTGGCCCGATAGTAGGCATTGATCTGCGACGAATCGAAGTTCAGCTGCGGTCCGAGAGTTTCATCCTGATACAGGACGATTGCGGTGTTCGTCAGCTCGCGGCGCAAGTCGGACCAGAATTCGTAGTCCTGGTCAAGATTGAGACGCATGGCCTCCTTCGAAACCAGCGTGTCGATGATGATTTCATCGAGGAGGATGGCGACCACCTTCGGGTCGGCAGGCCCCTTGGCGTGGAATGACTCCTGCCCCTCGACGCGCCTGATGATGTCGTCCGAAGTAATCGGTACGCCCGCTACCGTGGCCAGAACGACTCGGTCGGACGCATTAACATTCCCCCAAAGCATTGGCAGCACAACGGCCAGCGTGACAATCGACAACATCCAGCGCGGGAATTGGCAGGCCATTCTGCTGCTTGTACCACGGGGGCCATCCTGGAACACAGGTCTCTTTTGCGATGCCCTGACAGTTTTCACCCGAATATGATCCTTTCTCTCTGCGCCCTCTTCCTTCAGCACCGGGAAGACGCAAGATAATCTAATGGGCTCGATCACGGAATGATACGAACGACTCATACACGAGATCACACCCGCCCCGGCGCATTCCCCGAACCGGCATCTACCGAAGGATGTAACGCAGGGATACACGATAGGTGTTATCCAGAAAGGTGTGGTCCGTCATGGCCGCGTCGACAGCCCATCGCCCCAGCACAAATCCCGCGCCCAGCGCGAGACGTCCCGCGTCAGAACCAATGCGTGCGAAAAGCAGATCACGATAGGCGACTTCGAAGCCAACATGCAGGTCCACCGAGACGGACCCGCTCCAGAACTGCGCCGCTGTCTTGCGGCCCTCAAAATAAGTCTCCGCTTCCGCGGCCAGAAGTGTGGAGATATCTCTGGCCACGCGAGGGAGCTCGATTTCGCCTCCCCCGCTGACATGGGGATTGATCGTTTCCTTGCGGCCGGAATCGTATGACAAGAACGTAGTGGTCACGTCGGCCACTTTCACGCCAGCCCGCCATTTTCTGCCCTGTCCCCACCAGGCAGCGTCCAGTCCCAGCCCATAGGCGAAGTTGCCCGGCAGATTGCGCATCACAACCTTGAGATTCAGTCCCCATGACCACCACCGTGGCGTGCGTCTTGCCAAGCCGAAAGCAAGAGACCAATCCCCATGACTCCGGATCTCGGTAACGACCGGACGGCCTTTGAGCGTGTCGAGATCTGTCAGTTGGATGCCGCCGCCGCCAAGATAAGAGGCATAGGCTCCCCATGCCCAGCCAACGCTGTCGCGGGAGGGCATGACCAATGAGACAAAATCGTGGTTCAGAAGCGAGCCGAACGTCTCCGCATGCTGTGCGATCGCCTCGGCATGAGACAATGCGGCCAGCGATGCGACATTCCAGAATGCCGATGACGCATCCGGGCGTGACGCAACAAAGGCCCCGCCCCGGCCGAGCGCGCGGCCGCCAACACCCAGATAATAAGGTTCACCAGCGTACTTGGTGGCTCCCGCCGGAAGTGGAATCAGCAGAAACAGCGCGGCTAAGAGCGGAGCGAATCTGAGGCGGTGCCTGTGGCCCAAGCGACACATCACTTCAATATACAAACGCAGCCATGAGAGACAACCGGTCAGATACCGACGACCTCCAGCCGTGGAGTCATCAAATTCTGTCGGGGTGACTCTGGCAAATCACGATCACGCAGGAGGTGGTTCTTGAAGGAGAGGAATGATGGCTTTTTCCAGATCATCCATAGACTGCACCCCCACCCACTGCTGGCGAATGGTGCCGTCCCGCCCGATCAGGAACGCCGTCGGGATCGCATTGACGTTCCCATAGCTTATGGCAACGTCCCGGGTTCCGACCAGCACCGGGTATGGGATCTCAAACTTTGCAATGAACGGCACGAGAGCTTCCAGACCCTTCCGTTCGAGAGCGATACCCACGACGTCGAAACCGTCTTTGTTGTGGCTCTTGTAGAGATTGACCAGATCGGGAATCGACTGGCGGCACGGTCCGCACCAAGTCGCCCAAAAATCAACGAAGACTACGCGACCACGAAAGTCGCTCAGATGAACCTGCTTGCCGGAGACATCCGCGAGGACAAAATCGGGCGCTACCCGGTGCGCCCCAGAAGACTTCGCCGCCTCCGGTACCGACGCCGGCGGAGATGCTGACTGACCGCTGGCACCCTGCGTCTGATCGGCATTCCCTCGGCACCCCAGCACTGACAACGCGGTCGCCACAAAGACGACTCCGGAGAAAACCCGGTAGGCCCTCGACGAATACTTTAAGTGGCGTTTCAGCAAGGTCACTCCCCTACCCCCAAAAAAGAGCTACCGTCGTTCAATTTTATCCGAGAGGGGGGCAGGGAAACTCGGATAAAGTGCGGAAACAACGGTAGCCGAAATCGTCGTCTTTGAGGGTTTGCCAACCCCTGTCAATGGATCAAATAACCGTTTCTCGTTGTGATGTCAAATAAAAAACTACAGCCGCGCCGACTTTCTCATCTACGCCCGTGCGCC
>JAVHPP010000131.1:4887-32485 GCA_036170655.1 Candidatus Zixiibacteriota bacterium
GATGTCAAATAAAAAACTACAGCCGCGCCGACTTTCTCATCTACGCCCGTGCGCCATTGTTGTAAGGTTCACGACCAGTGGATGCCATTGAGTCTGTCGGAAGATGCCAAGACGATTTTAGCCTTTACCGGCCCCCTGTTTCATGTAATTCTCATAACTCATTGTCTTGTAGTGGTTTTCTGAAACGTAGCGGAGCAGAGTCAGAAAATCCCCGGCGGGTTTATACCCAGGAGCCGGCCCGATCTTTTTGCCCTCAGAATCGAGAAACCAATAGGTTGGAAACCCTCTGACCGCAAAGGTTTGTGTCAATTGACGTTCGGTCATCTTTTCGCCCTCGTATGTCGCCAATGAACTTGACCCTTCGCCATTGACTCGGATGCCAATAAAGGCCTTAGAGAAGTATTCGATCACGGCCGGATCGTGGAATGTCGTGGCGTCCATCTTCTTACACCAACCGCACCAATTGGTGTAGAAGTCTATGACGATGGGCTTCTTTTGCTCAATTGCCTTTGCCAAGCCCTCGTCAAATGTAAGCCACTTGATTTCGGCAGGTTTCACCGCCGTGTCCTTGACGGTATTCTTGTCCTTCTTGTCGTCCGCATGGGTCACAGGGACGAGCAGTGTAGTTGCTGTCAGGAGAGCAAGAATGATCTTCCGGTTGTTTCGCATGTGATTCCTCCTGCACAAGGTCATTAAGATTTACGTGCCGCTAATCGTCCTGTTTGGAGAGGTCACCATCATCCCCTACTGCAAATTACCGCATCCGTGCCCAAAAGTTCCCGCAGAGTCCGAACCAGTTCCCGAGAGGCTTCGACACGGGCTCGGTTTGACTTGATCTTCACCGTGCGGTCACCCACCGGGTAATACACGAACAGAATGCCATTCCCCCGGTCATATCGGTCGATGAGACCTTCCATTTCATCCATAACACCGGCCGAGATCTGCTCTGGAGTGAGAGTAACGTGCAGATCGATCACAGACCCCTGACGGCATTCTGCCAGCGGGATGACATTCTGGAGGATCAACTTGGGCCGTTCGCCTTCGCGTGTCGAAAGCCGTCCCCCCAACAGCAGGAGCGCGTCTGTCTGAATGACTGCGGCGAAACGACGATATGGATCGGAGAAGCAAAGGCACTCGATCGAACCGGCGAAGTCTTCGAGGGTGAAGAACGCCATCATCTGGCCCTTCTTGTCGAGCTGGGTCTTCATTTGGGTGATGATCCCGCCCATCTGTACTTCGGATTCGTCAGGGAGTTCAACGGCCTGGTCGGTCCCGGCAGTGGCAAAGAGACGCAGTTCCTCGGCATACTCGGACAAGGGGTGGGCCGAAACATAGAATCCCAACGCATCTTTTTCGCGTGCCGAAGTTTCCTTGTCGGACCATGGGGGCACATCGGGAAGCGCGGGAGGCGGAACGCCGACGTCGCTATCGCTGCTGCCAAAGAGGGAAACCTGACCGCGGCGACGGTCTTCAGCAGCGCGCGCCCCGTAGCCGATCACCTCTGTCAGCGCTTCGAGGAGTTGATGGCGGTGACCCGGCAACCGGTCAAAGGCGCCAGCGGTGATTAACGCCTCCAAGGCCCGCCGGTTGACGGTGTGGCTGTCCACCCGGGCAGTGAAATCAAACAGGTTCTTGAAAGAACCTCCCTGAGCGCGTTCGGCAACGATGGATTCGACCGCTGCCATGCCAACGTTCTTGACCGCGCTCAGTCCAAAGAGAATCCGTTCCCCCGAGCCGGTGAAGGCCGCCTGGGACGTGTTAATGTCCGGCGGGTCAATGGGGATCCCGAGGCGGCGACATTCCTGCATCAACACTCGAATCCGGTCGGTGTCCCCCATTTCCGATGTCATCGAGGCGGCCAGAAATTCCACCGCGTAGTGCGCCTTGAGGTAGGCCGAGCGATAGGCCAGCATCGCATACGATGCAGAATGGGAGCGATTGAAACCGTAACGCGCGAATTTCTCGCAAAAGTCGAATACCCCTTCCGCGATCTTCTCCCCGACACCACGGCTGACTGCGCCATCGATGAATTCCCGTTTCATCTTGACCATGATTTCGGGGTTCTTCTTCCCCATGGCCTTGCGCAGAATGTCCGCCTTGCCCATGCTGAATCCTGCCAGTTCGCTGGCGACCTGCATCACCTGATCCTGATAGACAATCACGCCATAAGTGTCTTTCAAGACCCGCTCGATCTTCGGATGTTCGTAGTGCACCGTCTTGCGGCCTTGTTTCCGGTCGATGTACTCGTCGATCATGTTGGCATCGAGTGGGCCGGGCCGATAGAGCGCATTCATCACGATGAGATCTTCAAAGATGGTCGGATGCAACTTGCGGAGATAGTCGCGCATCCCGGAGGATTCAAACTGGAAGATGCCGACCGTCTCGGCGGTCGCGAAAATCCGGTAGACGTCGGGATCTTCCAGGCCGATGGCGTCCCAGTCGATTTTGACGCCACGGTTGGCGGCGACAGCGTGTTCGGCGTCATCGATGACGGTGAGCGTGCGCAGCCCGAGAAAATCCATCTTGAGCAGCCCCATTCGCTCGATCCAGTTCATGTCATATTGGGTCGTGATCTCGCCTTTGGCCCCCTTGTAAAGCGGCAGGAACTCCGTGAGGGGCGCCGGCGCAATGACGACACCGGCGGCGTGCGTCGATGCGTGCCGCGTCAGCCCCTCGAGCGCCTGCGAAAACTCCAGCAACTTGCCCACGCGCGGGTCCCCGCGCGCCATCTGCGATAGTTCGGGATTGAGACGGAGCGCCTTTTCCAGGGTCATATCCGCTTCCGTCGGAATCGCCTTGGCGATCCGGTCCACCTCGGCATACGACATCCCCAGAACGCGGCCCACGTCGCGGACCGCGCCGCGCGCAGCCATCGTGCCAAAGGTGATAATCTGGCAGACATTGTCCTTGCCGTACTTCTGGATGACGTAATTGATGACCTCATCGCGTCCGCGATCGGAGAAATCAATGTCGATGTCCGGCATCGAAACGCGTTCCGGATTGAGGAAGCGCTCGAAGAGCAACCCGAAACGGATGGGGTCGATGTCGGTGATCTCCAGACAGTACGACACGATCGATCCGGCCGCGGAACCGCGCCCGGGACCAACCGGAATCCCGTGCGTTTTGGCATGGTGAACCAGATCAGCGACAACGAGGAAGTATCCGGAAAAACCCATCTTGCGGATCACGCCCAGCTCGTACTGCAAACGATCGACAATCTCCGCTGACGGATTCGGGTAGCGTTTCGCCATGCCCGTTTCGGCCAGGTGAGTCAGGTAGTCATCGCGTGACTTGTACTCCTCGGGAATTGGAAACTCAGGCAAGTGGAGATGATCCAGACCCAACTCGAGGTGACACGACTCGGCAATGCGCAGCGTGTTCTCGATGGCTTCGGGTGTCTCATGGAAGAGCGCCTTCATTTCGTCCACCGACTTGAAGTACAGCTCCTCGGTCTGGTAGCGCATGCGGTCGGGATCGGAAATGATCTTCCCGGTTTGAATACACAGGAGGACATCATGGGCCGCAGCGTGCGCGCGCAATAGATAGTGGCAGTCATTTGTGGCGACCAGCCCGACACCAAGTTTCCGTGCCAGCGCGATCACGGCCGGGCGCACTTGGTTCTCGATCTCGATCCCGTGATCCTGGATCTCGAGATAGTAATTCTCCGGCCCCAGCAAGTCGAGGAAGCGCCGTGCCGTTTCCTCGCCACCGTCACCGCGTCCCTTGAGGACATTCTGCGCCACCTCCCCCTGTACACAGGCCGACGTGACGATCAAGCCCTCGGCGTGCTCGCGCAGAAGCGCAAAATCAATCCGGGGCCGGTGGTAGAAGCCATCGAGATAGGCGGCGCTGACCAATTTCACCAGGTTCTTGTACCCGGTGATGTTCTTGGCCAGCAGGATCAGATGATACCCCCCATCGGGCGCACCGGGCACACTGACTTTGTGGGTCCGGTCCAGCGGCGCCATGTAGGTCTCGCATCCGATGATGGGTACGATGCCTTTCTCACGACACTGCGTATAGAATTCGGGCGCCCCAAACAGATTGCCGTGATCGGTCAGGGCGAGCGCCGGCATCTTGAATTCCACGGCCCGCGCCACCATCTCCTCGATCCGGCACGCCCCGTCCAAAAGCGAGAACTGGCTGTGATTGTGCAAATGGATGAAGTCGGCGTGTTTCATGGAATGATTTTCAGAAGGGAAGATCCTCTGCTTCCGAGGGCGGTGGTACGGGTGTCTGGGTCGGTACACGGAGGGCAGTTTCAACGTCACTCAACGCACTTTGAACATCGGTCCGGAGCTCGTCGGCTTCCCGTTTGATGTTCCTGACGGCCTGCTCGATCTTTCCGCTCTCCGTGGCGATGTTCGTGATCTTTCGTAGCGCGGTTCTAATTCGCCCGATCTGACCCTCAATCGCCACGGCATCCACCTCGGGTGTTGCACTTCTTATTGCGGATAGACGCCTCTGAACGAAAGCGAATCGGAGGGCCGTCCGCAGATTGTCAAGGCTACAAGAGATCCACTGCCCTCTCTGACATACACCCTCGCCCCAGTCCCCCAGCTCGGTTCCAAACTGATCAGCTTCACGCTTGACGTAGATCCCGTAGTGCGCCTGACGCGTTTCCATCGACTTGAGCAATCTATCACTCACAACCTTCCTGCCGTCTGGTACCTGCGTATCTTTGGCCTCGATGACAATCCTCGTGACCTCTTCCATCAATCCGTTGTTTTGGCTTTCGATCAGGATATCACCCGGACTATTGTCACCCCCCACGTGCTCCACCAAGCATCCCGCTACATCCGCCCGCCGCTTCGTCACGCTAAGAACTTCCTCTTCGAAAGCCGGACCCTTCAGTGTGGTTTGAGCCACCACGTCCGCCGCCGCCTTCTTTCCTATCATGTGCGTGGAAAGCTCATCGAGCTTCTCGCGCAGAGGTCGAATGAGCTCTTCGGCGGCATCTTTCACCGATTTGGCGATCTGACCGTCCTTGGCAGTCACACCATCGACGGCGCTCTGCAGTCTTGCCTGTATAGAGTCACTGTCTTTGGGATTAAGCAGTTGCTGAATTCGAGTGAGCGCACTCCCAAGTGCAGATGTCGGTCTTGAAGGATCAATATCCCTTTCAAGAATCGTCCGAATCTGATTGCACTTAGAATCCACAACAGTCTGGAGCCCTCCGATTATACCCGGAATCGAAGAAAAAAGCTGTCCGTCCCCCGTTCCGATCTTGCCCGCAAGTTTCCTCTGAATGCTCCCAGGAATGTCGGCGGACGCCTTCTCGACCGAATGAAGAAACCCTTCAATCTCGTGGCGAACATAATCCAGGTCTTGGACGTTTGAGGCCCGTTCAAGACAAACAACCCCGACCCGAAGGGTCTTCAAGAACGTGTGCTCCAATTCTTCTTCGGGAACCCCTCGGAAGTAGTTGACGATACTGTCATCTCGAATGCTTAGGTTCAGGATCTCCAGTGTACCGTCGGTCAGTGTTAGCTTTTCATTGCTCATCAAAAGACCTCCGGGTGTTGGAACTCTCCGAACAGGCACCGTTGCAGGTTCTCCTCCACAAAAGGGCGCACAGCCGTGCGCCCCTACGACCGCGACGATCGGTCGAGTGGAATGGCGTTCGCACGATGATCGAACTAAGCTCCATGATCGATTCAGCCGCAGTCAGGACCATCACGCCTCTTTTCCTGTGGAACCACCGCTGTACTGAAGGCGTGGATCACCGACTCTCTTGGATCAGATTTCAACTCGAGCGGGTTGTTCCGGATGTAGGATCGGACTCTTGTCAGTTCCTGATCGTTTCGGATCACGCGATCCATGTAGTTCCGCTGCCAGACTGGCATTCCGGGGGTTCGGCGCAGTTCATTGATGCGCTTTGTCGCGGCGGATTTGAACCCAGCCACGAGTGACCCCAACGAACGTGGGCGGCGTAGGGGCGCACGGCTGTGCGCCCTATCGCTCGGAACGGATCGGCTCGTCTGTATGCAGACAACCGCGTGAAAGTGCGTAGGCATTACGACGAATTGGTCGAGGACGATCTCTGAGCGCAGTTCGGATGAACGCAGCCACTCTTCCTGCACGATGAGACCTATCGGACTCAGATGAACGGTTTGATCCACGATTCTACCAAACAGATCCTGGCCCTGGTGGGTACAGATCGTTACAAAGTAGGCGCCCTCTCGGGAATAATCGTATCTAGTGAGCCGGATGGATCGCCGGTGATGAACATCTGGATTAAAGGCGCTCATATACTGACCTCTTGCTACGAGGCAAATGCGGCAAGCTTCTTGCCTGTCGCGAAGCATTCTAAGGATACGCGTGGATGAAGGTCAATCAATTTGGCGCGTGTCGCATAGCGGCAACAGAAGCGCGTAACCGGAAGAAGCGATCTGCCTTTCGGCAGATCGCAGGGCGCACAGCCGTGCGCCCCTACAAAATCGCAGCGCAGATGACAGGGACAAAGGAAGAAGCACCGACGCTCTGCCTCGCCGACGCCTGGAATCATCATTCCCTGTCCCCTACTCTTCGGCTGCCTTCTTGGCCGCTTTTGCTTCCTCGATGACCTTGGCGGCGATCTCGCGCGGGACTTCTTCGTAATGCGAGAATTTCCGTGAGTAAACCCCGCGCCCCTGTGTCATGGAGCGCAGGACGGTCGAATACTTGTAGAGTTCGGCCAGCGGCGCTTGCGCGCGGATGTGCTGCCCACGTCCGCCGGGTTCCATGCCGAGAATCTTGCCACGTCGGCTGGACATGTCGCCCATGACATCTCCGGTGAAATCATTGGGCACTTTGATCTCCAGCTCGTAGACCGGCTCCAGCATCACCGGATGGCATTTCAAGAACCCTTCTCGGAAACCCATCAAACCAGCGATCTTGAAGGCCATGTCCGATGAATCAACTGTATGGTATGAGCCGTAATAGAGCGCGACAAGGATATCGACTACGGGGTGCCCCGACAGTCCGCCTTCGAGCATCGCTTCAACAATGCCCTTTTCCACCGAGGGGACGAACTTTGTCGGGACCACGCCACCGCTGATTTCATCGGCAAACTCGAATCCCGCCCCGCGCGCCTTCGGCTCAAGACGCAGGAAAACATGGCCATACTGACCGCGTCCGCCGGTCTGTTTTTTGTATTTGTACTCGATCTCGGTCTTGCCGGTGATGGTTTCGCGATAGGGAATGCGCGGCTTCTCCAGGGTGACATCGACATTGTAACGCTTTTTCAGCTTGCTGGACACAACGTCGAAATGCAACTCGCCCTGACCGTAGAGGATCGTCTGGTGCACCTCCGGAAGAACCTTGTGGAAAAATGTCGGATCCTCTTCGTGCAGGCGCACGAGGCCGGTGCCCATGCGTTCTTCGTCGTTCTTGGAGACCGGCTTGACGGCCATGTCAAGAATCGGCTCTGGGAAGGCAATCGGCGGAAAGACGATGGCGTCTTTCTTTTCGCACAGCGTGTCGCCGGTATGGGTACTGCGCAGCTTGACTGTCGCGCCGATGTCACCAGCGCTCAGCTCGACGACCTCTTGCCGCTGCTTGCCATTGAGCAGGAACAACTGGCCGATACGTTCGCTCTCACCGCGTCCGGAATTGAGCACCTCTTCGCCCGGTCGCACACATCCCGAGCACACCTTGAGCAGCGAGAGTTCCCCGACATGGGGTTCGGACACGGTCTTGAAGACGAATCCACTGAACGCACTCTCTGGCTTCACCGCACGAATCACCTCGGCGCCGCCACCGGGTGTCTTGCCTGCCGGCGCCGGACGGTTAGCCGGAGACGGGCCATACTGATCGATGAAATCCAGCAACAGACGAACCCCGGCCGCCGATGTGGCCGCACCGCAGAGAACGGGATACACCCGGCCGTCCAGTACCCCTTTGCGCAGGCCGTTGTGCAATTCGTCCTCCGTCAGTTCACCGCTCTCAAAGAATTTTTCCAACAGGGCGTCATCTGATTCCGCCGCGGCCTCGATCATACGGGTCCGGGCCTCGCCGGCCATTGTCCGCACAGCATCGGGAATCGGGATTTCCGTTGCTTTGCCGGCGGCGTCGAATGCGTATCCTTTCATCTTAATCAGGTCGATGATTCCCTTGAAGTCGAGTCCCTGTCCGATGGGCCATTGGACGGCCACTGTTTTGACGCCAAATCGCTCACCCAGCGCCGCCATCATCTTCGCAAAGTCGGCGTGCTCCTTGTCCATTTTGTTGGCAAAAAACAGGCGGGGCAGGGTGACCTCTTCGAGCCGCTCCAACGTTTGTTCAGCGCCGACTTCAAGTCCGGCGGGAGCGTTGAGCAGGCAAACGATCAGATCGACCACACGCAGGGTGCCGATGACGTCGCCGGCGAAGTCGGGGTAACCGGGTGTGTCGATGATATTGACTTTGCGTGTCTTCCATTCCGCGTGCGCCAGCGCGAGCGAGATGGAAATCTTGCGCGCGATTTCCTCATCCGTGTAGTCTGTCGTGGTTGTGCCATCAGCGGTTTTGCCCATCCGGCCGATGGCTCCGGCGGTCATCAACATGGCCTCACACAACGATGTCTTCCCGGTGCCGCCGTGTCCCAAGATTCCGACATTTCTGATGTTGTCCATTGCGACTTCTGTCACCGCGCGCTCCTTTTCTCGAGAATCGCCCACCGAATTATAGGAAAATACGGGCAGAGCGGCCGCCAGTCAACCCTTAGAACATCAAACACAATGACCGCGCACGCTGATGAACATGGCGGGCGCAGTAGGGTGGGTGCTCCGCACCCACCATGTGATGTATGGTGAGGATTCCCCATTAGGCAACGGTGGGTGCGGAGCACCCACCCTACACCTCTGTTAGCCTGGTAGGTCAGGAGCGCAGGGCTCCTGACCTACTGTTCAAAGAAAGCGGTTCCAAGGGGGGGCGTCCACGGCAGGGATGTCCGACCAGGCGGGTTGTCAGTTATCGGCGCGAGCCAGGCTGGTGTCGCGCGCGGGAGACACGAGCGCCTCGGGCTCCGACAGACTCATGCGCTGCGAGAGAAGCACCACATCGACACGGCGGTTCTGCGCCATGTGTTCGGGGGTATCGTTCGGGACAATCGGGCGGTATTCGCCGAAACCGAGGGCGGAGATGCGTTGCGGCGCACATCCCGCCGAGTCGACCAGAAAACGCAGCACCGATGTCGCCCGCGACGCCGACAGTTCCCAGTTGGAGGGAAATCGCAGCGTATTGATGGCACGGTTGTCGGTGTAACCCTCCACGCGCAGGTGGTTGGAAACGTCTTTGATTTCCGCGCCAATGACACGCAGGACCGATAGCGCCTTTGGATTCAGGTCGGCCCTTCCTTCATCAAACAGGGTGGCGTCTTTGACGGAGATGACCAGTCCGCGTTCTGTCACTTCCGCTGATACTGACGATTCCATGCTCTGCTTCTTGACCTGCTGCTGCAGTTGCTGTTGCATCAGCCGCAATTCACCGGTTTTCAACGGGCCACCGCCGAGGAGCCGGTCGGACGCAAACACCTCGCGTTCCCGTTGGGCCAGATCAGTCCCGCGCAGGGCCCCGGAGAGAGCGTTGGTCACCGCGCCAAACTTCTTGGCGTCGATCTTTGACATCGAGTACATGACGATGAAAAACGCCAGCAGCAGCGTGATCAGGTCCGCATAGGTCAGAAGCCAGCGTTCCTGGTTTTCATGTACGCCGGGGCGCTTGCGGTTACGCATGAGAGTTCTGCCTTGCTGCTAACTGCCATCCCCGCGTTCGCGGGGGTGAGATCAACCGTCATTCCCGCGCAAGCGGGGAGTCCATTTTCTGCATCGTCCTGCCCATCGCCGTTACTGGCGTTCATTCGGATGAATAAACGACATGAGTTTTTCACGTATCAGCCGCGGATTTTCGCCGGACTGGATGGCCTTGGTCCCCTCAAGAATGAGCCCGAGATAAAGCATCTCCTCGTCGTGCCGGAATTTCAGCTTGTCGGAGATCGGCAGATACAGAAGGTTGGCGAGGCTGACCCCCCAGAGCGTGGCGATGAACGCCGAGGCGATTGATGCCGCCATCTTGCTGGCGTCTTCGGTGTTGGCCAGTGTGTGGATCAGACCCAGCACGGTCCCGATGATGCCCAGCGTCGGCGAGAATCCCCCCATCTTGTTGAACAGCAGCATCCCGTTTTTATGACGTTCCTCGATATTGACCATTTCGTTTTCCATGACACTGGCCAGCACGGTCACTTCTGTTCCATCCACTACAAGTTGCATGGCTTTGTGAAAGAACGATTCCTTGATGGCCGCCAGATCCCGTTCCAAACCGAGGACCCCCTCGCGGCGGGCTTGCTCCGCCATCCGGGCAATACGGTCGATCGTGTCCAATGGATTCGGCGTCCGGCCAAACATTGCGATCCGCAGATACTGGGGGATATGCGTGAGTGTCGAAAAAGACGTGGTCACCATTGAAGCGCCGAGCGTTCCCCCAATTACGAGGAGCATGGCGGGGAATTGAAACACCGAGGAGAGGTGGCCGCCTTCCAGCACAAAGCCGGTCACGACTGCCGAAAACCCCAAGATCAATCCGCCGATGGTTGCGATATCCATGGTGTGACCATGCGGAGCACGGTCGTAGTCCCCGCCCGGGACAACGCCCGCTGACTGCACTCCTGCTCTTTCGTGGGCTGTGTTTCACGCTCCGCACTCCTTGCGGGGCGAGAAGCAGTCCACGTTCGGATTATCGGCGTACGTGCAGAGTCGCTTAAGCGTCTGTTTTCCAGTGAATTGCGCGTATCAGCTCGTGGCCACGGCCGTGCATTTATGGAGGCACTGAACGGGCGAGCCACTGCGAGCATCGGAAGAAAGAGCGGTTTTCCACTTGCGCAGGACTGACGCCTCAAGTTCTTTCGACAGACACACCGTGGAGTGGTACAATGCCAGTTCCCACGCTCACCATTGGCAACACGCGGCTGGAAATCGAGCGCTGTGACATCACCACGGAGAAAACCGACGCGATTGTGAACGCGGCCAACACCGGCCTGCGCGGCGGTGGTGGTGTCGATGGCGCGATCCATCATGCGGGCGGACCGTCGATCATGGCCGAATGCCGCAAGATTGGACGCTGCCCCACCGGAAAAGCCGTCGTGACCAGCGCCGGGCAGTTGAAAACCAAGTGGGTCATCCACGCCGTCGGGCCGATCTATGCCGGTCTTGCAGCCGATGCCACGGAGCTGGCTTCCGCCTATCGCGAGAGCCTGATGCGCGCGCTCGAAGTCGGGGCCCAATCAATCTCATTCCCTTCGATTTCAACCGGGGCTTATGGGTATCCCGTCCGTCAGGCCGCACCAATCGCCATCGGCACCGTGCTGAAATTCGTGGAAGAGAACCCCGGCAAGTTCGATCTGCTTCGTTTTGTGCTGTTTTCGGATGGTGATTACGCAACGTACTTTGCCGAGTTCACCCGGCGCGGGGCGGTGCGGGGGTAGGGTACCTCCCTCACACGTGTGTGCCACTGACTTCAGTCAGTGGATCAACGCGAGAAACCCATGAGTCACCGCAAGAGTTTCAACGTTGAAGCACACGTTCACTTCCTGACGTTTTCGTGTTATCAACGACAGCCGATGCTCACAGGCGAATTCGAGTGTGCCACTCTTGTAGAATCCCTCCAGGCCGCCCGTGAGATCGAACGATTTGCTCTCTGGGCGTATGTCATCATGCCCGAGCACGTTCACTTGCTCATTCATCCGCGAGAACCCGTCTACTCAATGGCCTCGATCCTGCGACGAATCAAGGAACCTGTCTCAAGAAGGATCATCGCACAGTGGCGTATCAGCAGTCCCAGTCGCCTTGCCCAGACGCTGGATGTCATGCGCGGCCGGCATATCTATCGCCTCTGGCAGCCTGGAGGCGGGTTCGATCGCAACCTCTACACTCAGGACTTAATCCCGAAGGCAATTGATTACATTGAGTGGAATCCGGTACGGCGAGGGCTGACAGATGACCCGGGTTCGTGGCGGTGGTCAAGCGCTGCTGCCAGAGCCGGGATGAGTGATGCGCCGCTCAGGATTGATCCCGTTGAGTGGGAGCTGACTCCTGCCGTCGAAAACCACTGACTGAAGTCAGTGGCACACATTTCTGAGATTCCAGCTTGACAGTGACCGGGGTCACGGGCACCCGGCTTCCCCGGCGAAGTGTTAATTCGACGCCGGGATGGATTCCGACAGCAATCTGTGGGGCACCCGGCTTACTTGGGATGGGGAATGACATCGATCAACTGATAAGTGTTTCCCTCGATAAGGAAATAGAATCGCCAGTCACGGTTCACTCGCGCCTGCCAGATACCGCGCGTTTCATCGTACTTCTTCGCCCGCAAAGACGGGTGCCGCAGGTTTTCGACCAATAGCGTGAGACGACGTTCAATCGCCCGCCTGACCTCCGGTGGAGCGTGCTCGTAGCTGCGGCGGAAGCGCTCGGAGTAGACCAGCCGCATCTACGCGCGTCTGGCCTTCCGTGACTTTCGGAGATGCCGAATCGCTTCCTTGGCTGATGAGAAGGGTCCATGGACGCGCCCCGCCTTGATGTCCTCGAGGCCCTCCGTCAGGCGCTTCTCAATCAGTTCCTTGGGGGTGAGGACAAGCTTGTCCCCATCCAGTTCAACTTCCAGGTAGTCCCCGGGGGTCAGCCGGAGCTGGTCATAGACCTTCTTGGGGATAACGATCTGCCGGCTCACGCCGATCTTCACTGCGGCCACAAGACGCCTCCATCTCCAACAATTGTGAAACCATATTTCCATATAATCATACGGGGCAGCGGGGAAAACGACGGGGATTTTCTGCGGCAGTCAAAGACGGGTGGCCAGCACGCGTGGCCGCAATCTTCCGGGCGTGTTGAAAAAACGGGCAGACAAGAGTGTCTGCCCCACTCTCTGTTCTGGAAGTCCATGTCTCTCAGTGGCGCGGACACTCCTGTCCGCGCATCTGGAGCGCGACTGAGGGGTTTTCAACACCCCCCTTCAATTGCGGTCTTTGACAAAAAGGCGTCGCGGCTCGTTCATCGTCCTTCAGGTGATCGCGTCCAGATTCAACGGTTGAGCCGCAGGACGGCGTCATTGTCCGCCTCCGGCGGACGCGCGATCAGAGATCGCGGCCACGCATGTTATACAATCGTCGTTGCTCATTCATCTTTCACACAACTCACTCTATCGCCGGAGTCGCACCGCGTTACGGGCACCCGGCTCTTCTCCCTCAACTCCTCAAAATGGATTGGAGATCTTGCTTGCTTTCGGGCGTCGACGTACAGCCACGCAAGATGGCGAAACTCGCGCTCCCCATCCGAGACCGGTGCGACGAATAGATAATGGAAAAGGACGTATGACTCATGGCACATCCGCGCCAAACCCATGATCGAAAACGGATCCCTCCATGTGGTTTTGAGTCCGAACTCTTCTACGGGCGTGCCTCTGTAGAGAACCAAGACGGAGATTGCGTGTTGGAGGACTTTGTATGTCAGAACCTCAGCATCGCCAAGACGCTCGTCGTTGAAAGGCATTCCCGCCAACGCTTCGGATTGCAGACAGACAACGCGTAAGATGCGCCCGAAGTCACGCTCCAACGATTCGTTTCTGTGGAATGTCATTTCGTGTGCAGTCCGTGGCAATCAACCGCGGCTGGGCCTCAGCTTCCCCTCACACCTTCCGCTTCCACCGCGTTCCCGCGGCCGTGTCTTCGAGGATCACGCCCTTGGCGGCGAGTTCGGCGCGGATCTCGTCGGAACGCGCCCATTGCTTGTTCGCGCGGGCTTGCTCGCGGTCACGGATCAGGCGTTCGATCTCGGTGTCGTCGGCTGATGTGGTTGCGTGATCGTCGAGGACACCGATGACGCGGTCGAAATCAGAGAGCAGTGTGAGGGCCTTGCCGGCGTCGGCGTGATCGAGTGTGCCGGCATCAACGCGGCGATTGGTCTCGCGCAGGAAGTCGAACAGTACACCGAGGCCGCCGGAGATGTTCAGGTCGTTGTCGAGATTGTCGTCGAAATCGTGGCGCGCGCCGGAGACGACATCGGCAAAATCAGTATGGCTGGGACCCTCGCAGGTGATCTCCGACAGGCGTTGCCGGAAGTCGCGCAGCCGTCCAATCGCGGACCGGGCGGCATCGAGTCCTTCCATGGTGAAGTTCAATTGCTGGCGGTAGTGCGTGGACAAAAGCAGGTAGCGGACTGCGATCGGTGGTATCCCCTGCCCTGTCAGGTCGCGCAGGGTGTAGAAATTCCCGAGCGACTTCGCCATGCGCCGGCCATCGACGATCAGGTGTTCGGCATGCAGCCAGTAGTTGGCGAATGGCTGCCCGGTGGCGGCCTCCGACTGGGCGATTTCGTTTTCATGATGGGGAAAGATGTTGTCGACGCCGCCGGTGTGGATGTCGAACGGCCGGCCCAGATATTTTTCGGACATGGCCGAGCACTCGATATGCCATCCGGGGCGTCCGCGTCCCAGCGGCGTGTCCCAGAAGACCGTCCCATCTTGCGGATCCCATGTCTTCCAGAGGGCGAAATCCGAGACGGCGTCCTTCTCGTATTCATCCGAATTGACACGGGCGCCGGACTTGAGTTCCGCGAGATTCATGTGCGATAGTTCACCGTAGCGCGGGAACGACGAGATACGGAAATACACCGACCCGTCATCGGCTTTGTAGGCATGACCGCGTGACAGCAACGCCTCGACAATCGCAACCATCTCCGGGATGTGACGTGTGGCTTCGGGATAGAACTCGGCGCGTTCAATGCCGAGCGTGTCGAGGTCCTCAAAGAACGCGGCCTTGAACGGCGCCGTGTATTCGTCGAGGGGAATACCCTTCGCGTTGCACCCCTTGATCGTCTTGTCATCGACATCGGTGAGGTTCATCACCTGTGTGACTCTATATCCTTTGTACTTAAGATACCGCCGCAGCAGATCTTCGAAGAGAAAAGTCCGGAAATTGCCGATATGCGCGAGGCCGTAGACAGTCGGTCCGCACGTGTACATGCGGACCTCGCCCAGATGAACCGGAACAAAATCCACCAACGCGCGCCGGCGTGTATCAAAGAATCGCACCGGCGCCCCGTTCGCCGCCCCGGCCATCACCGTCACGCCTTTCGTCCCTTTCGCTCCGTTACCGGTGGCGTGAGTCCAGTGAGCGCGCCTACGGTCTTCTGATCGAGTGCCTTGACGACCGCGGTGGCCAGTTTCAGCGACGCATCATAGTCGGAGCGGGCGAAGATCGCATTGTGGGAATGAATGTACCGCACAGCGGGACCGATCGACACCGTGGGGACCCCGCCACGCGACAGGTGAATGCGCCCGCCATCAGTGGCGCCGCGTTCCATCGAACTAAGGTGATACTTAACCTTGTTGCGTTCCGCGATGTCGATGACCAGTTGCAACAGGGCCTTGCTGGGGATCATGCCCGCATCGAAGACGCCGATCGACACGCCGCCGCCCAGCCGTTCATCAGCTTTCTCGTCCAAGCCGGGCGTGTCCCTGGCGATGCCAACATCGAGCACCAAAGCGACATCCGGATTGACCGTCCATGCCGCCGTCGCGGCTCCCCGCAGCCCGACTTCCTCCTGCACACTGCCGACACCGAACAGCGTATTGGGCAGCGTATTCGGCTTGAACGCATTCAACACATCGCACACGAGGGCGCAGGCGATCCGGTTGTCAAAGGCCTTGGCCAGATACAGTTTCGGGTTCCCCATGATCTGGAAATCGGACAGCGGCGTGACAAAATCACCCTTACGGACACCAAGTTTCTTCACCACATCAAAACCGTCCATCACCCCAACATCAATGTATATGTCCCTCGGCAGAATCACCTTCTTGCGGTCCTCCTCCGGGAGCAGATGCGGCGGCGTGGAGCCGAACACGCCGAGCACCGGGCCTTTGCGTGTTTGGATCAGCACGCGCTGGGATAACATGACATGCCCCCACCAGCCGCCGAGCGGGATGATCTTGATGAATCCTTGCTTGGTGATTTCACGCACGACGAATCCGACTTCGTCCATGTGCGCCCCGACCAGCACGCGCGGGGATGCGGACTTTCCCGGAACTTCCGCAATCAGCGAGCCCAACCGGTCGGTCGACACTTTGGCATACGGCGGCAGGTACGACGCCATGACCGCGCGGATCGCGTTCTCATCCCCTGAGGCACCATGCGCCTCGGTCAATGCCTTCAGCAGCAATTCGGTCTTGTCCACTATCTCCTCCCAGGTTTACCGGATGACTCTTCCCCCGTTGCGTCATTGAGACTAAATATCAATTATAAACAATCGCCAGACCCGCCACAAGTGCAATCAAGTGTGACACTCTGACACAATGGGCAGCCATAACGCCTCGAAGCCCACCGAAGCGGGATCTTCGACGTTTGCCTGCCGCGGTTCAGACGGGAATCAATTCGAGCAACTCCGACAGCGATGCGATCTCCACCGATTCGGTAAGCCCAGCCACATAACGCCGCCCCGGACGGCGGACAAGGACGGCTGTCATCCCGAGACGCTGCGGTCCGAGGATGTCTTCTTTCTGGCGGTCGCCGACATACAGGCACCGTTTCACTGGCACACCAAGCCGTGATGCAACCAGCTGGAACGGCGCGGGATGCGGTTTGCGATATGCGCCCGTCGACGTGAACACGGCCGCATCGAGAAATCGCCACAATCCGAACGAGATCAATTCTTCCCGGTGGTCGCGCGCACGAAAGCAAGTGTTTGACAGAAGGCCAACTTTGTAACCGGCCTGCTTGAGTTTCTGCAAGACCACCAGTGCATCCGAGTACATGGTCACACCGCGACGAATGGGCGCATAGTACGCGTTGCTGAGTTCTTCCAGTTGACCGAGCCGGAGTGTGATACCAAAGAACCGGGTCTGGTCACGCAGGAGATCGCCAATCCGATACTCACGCGATGATTCCGTGATGCGCTGACGCCTGCGCTCCAGCAAAAGGTCGAACTGCTGCCAGAAGGCGTCGATCTCCGGCAACCGGTACCCGAATCGCTCGAGCCGACGATAGACCTCATCGAGACAACAACGATACAGCACCGGCCAGGGAACGTTCTCAAACTCCAGCAGGGTGCTGCCCATGTCGAAGATGATCGCCGCGAATTGTCCACCAGAGGGCGGACTGACGACGCGACGACGCGAGGGGGCAAGAGTGGCTGCGGCAGTGATGATTGTGGTCATAGAATGTGTTCGTAGGGGCACGGCTTGCCGTGCCCGTTTGTTCTGACGAGAGGGACGGAATCGCCACGGCCGCGACAATCCGCGCCCCTACGACTATGCCCTGTGCATATTGGAGATAATATTCTCAATGCCGCTCCTGCGGCTCCATGGCCAGTTCGCAGATTCGCCTGAGCAATTCGGGAAACTCTATCCCGGCGGCGCGGGCGGCTTTGGGCACCAGCGACAGGTTGGTCATACCCGGCAGAGTGTTCACTTCCAGACACGAGAAACGACCGTCGGGTGACAGACGAAAGTCGACTCGCGCATACCCACGGCAGCCCAGGGCACGGAAGGCATCCAGCCCCAATTCCTGCGCCAAGGCCGTCTGCATGGCGCTCAGATCCGCCGGACAGATGTACTGCGTGCGTCCCGATGTATATTTGCACTCATAGTCGTAGATCTCATGAGTCGGGATGACTTCCACAACCGGCAACGCCTGATCCCCGAGAATGCCGACGGTCAGTTCACGCCCCGCGATGAATTCCTCAATCAGCGCTCTCTCGTCCCAGCGAAAGGCCAAATCCAGCGCCGGCGCCAACTGCGTTTCCTCGCGGACGAGCGACAACCCCACAGTCGAACCTTGCGCGTTGGGTTTGACGATCACCGGCAGGCCGAGTGTATCGCGTACGACCTTGAACGGGGGATGTTCTGACAGAGAGGCAATCATCCAACGCGGGGTTGGTATCTTCTCGGCCAGGAAAATGCGCTTGGCGGCGTGCTTGTCCATCGCCAGCGCCGAGGCGAGCATACCGGAGCCGGTGTAACGGACGCCACAGACATCCAGCAGGGCTTGCAGTCGCCCATTCTCGCCGTCCCCTCCGTGCAAGGCAATGAACACGAGATCGACCGATTGCAGATCGGCCCTCGTCAAGTCCGCGGGCGTCAGCGCCGCGCCCGACGACACCCCGTCTGTGGCAAGGCTTGCGGGATCGGGAGGGGTCGTGTCAACAGGTGACGACGCGCCGCCCGGAGCCCACGGAATCGCACAATGTCCTGCAGCCGGGTCGTAATTCAAGACCTGAAAACCCGCCTCGAACAAGCCGCGGCTGACCGCGGCGCCTGTCGCCAAAGACACGTCACGTTCGGCGGAGCGGCCGCCCGCCAGAACCAGCGCTTTCAGTCCTACAGTACTCCCGGCATTTTCGGTCTTCTTTCGCTTGGATGAACTGTGTGAAGCAGTCGTCATGTTCTTCTCCGGTGAATGTGCGTGCAAGATATACTGTTTTGAGGATCTCTTAACATAATAGCCAACATCCAGCGATCAACCTGAGCAATTCAGCGGAACGCTGATTCCTTGGGAGGACGAGACTCCTGCCGAGCTTCTTTTTGCGCCAGACGCAAAGAGGCTCGGCAGGAGCCTCGCCCTCCCGTTTCTGCCTCGATCGCCTGTTCCAGATCATCAGTACATCCGGTCATTTCGTCAGAGATTCTCATGTTCTCATTGCCCGGTCACAACCCAGACCTTCATCGCCGCCGCCACAGGAGCCGCCCCACCCAGACCAATATGATTAAAATGGCCACACCCCAAAAGGCCAGATTGTACGTGCCGAAGATGCGGGAGACGCGGTCCCAATGTTCACCCAGAATCAACGCGGCCACGGCCAAAAGACCATTCCAGATCAGGATGGAGATGGCGCCATAGGTGATCGCTCGCGCGCGGGGAAATGATCCGACCCCGGCCACCAGCGGGACCGCCGATCGCACACCGGACAGGAAACGTCCAAAGACAATCACCCAACCACCCCAGCGCGCGAACCATCGTTCCAGTGTTGCCAGTGTTTGCGCCGACCACAAGCCGGACGGCCGGCGATTGAATAACTCCCGTCCCTTAAATTGCCCGAGCCAGTACAGAGAGGTGAAGCCGGCCAATCCTCCGAGGCATGTCGCCACCATGACCGCAGCAATTGATACGTCACTGGCGGCAACCGATACGATGCCGACAAAGTAGAACGCATCGCCGGGAAACGGAGGAAACCACATTTCGGTCAACGCCGAAGCAAAGAAGATCCCGAATGTCCACCACAGCGACTGGACGGCCCAGAAATGAATCCAGCCGTCAAAAATCTCGGCGGGCATCAAGACTGGCTCCCAAGGACTGTCCGTATCGTCACCACCGCTTGGGCCGCAATCCCCTCCCGTCGTCCGACAAACCCCATTCCTTCCGTTGTGGTCGCCTTGACGGATACCATTGCGACATCGATGCCGAGGTCAGCGGCAATGGTTTCTCGCATGTTGGTCACATGAGGCGTCAACTTCGGCGCCTCGGCCATGACGGTTGCATCCACCTGACTCGGGGCGAACCCCGACGCGCGCAGCAGATGAAGGGTCGCCCGCACAAATTCACGCGAATCGCACCCCCTGTACTGAGGGTCATCCGGTGGGAAGTGGTGTCCAATGTCACCGAGCGCGGCCGCGCCGAGAAGGGCATCACAGATGGCATGCAGGAGTACGTCGCCATCCGAGTTGCCGATCAGCCCCCCCGAGGCAGCCAGCATCACGCCGCCAAGCATCAGCGGACCATCGCCGCCGAGACGATGGGCATCGTACCCGAACCCGATGCGCAAGGCCGGTTGCGATGGCGCCTCAGAGACAACACGTTCAGCCAGCGACCAATCCGCGCCATCCGTAATCTTGAAATTCGCGGATGTTGATCTCACAATCTGGAGTCGGCCTCCCACCCGCCGTACGAGTTCCGCGTCGTCGGTGGCGTCGATCCCCTCCTCCTTGGCGGCTTCATGAGCCTGGCGCAGCATATCCGCGCGAAAGACCTGTGGCGTCTGCGCCGCCCACAGATCGCTGCGGTCGACGGTCTCGAGGGAATTGTCCTGTGGACGTTTCAGGGTGTCGGAAACCGGGATGGCAAAGATGGCGCCATCGGAGCGCGACACGGCGTCAACGAGTTCATCCCATCGATCCAACGGCCAGAAGGGGCGCGCCGCGTCGTGGATGGCCACCAGCTCGGCCGTCGGCGGGACATGGCGGAGCGCCTGTCGTACCGACTCGGTCCGTGTGGCCCCGCCCACCACGACGGTCAGCGGCACGGAGCACTGATGGATGTACCCATGGGCGACCGCCTGATAAGCCACGTCGACGGCGACAATGATCGCGTCAACCCGATGTCGCTGACCGGCGCGGTCGAGGGCTTCGGGCATGAAGGATCGCCACGCGCGTTCAACCAGCGTCTGTCCCCCAAGGCGTCGCCAAGGTTTCGGCGTCTCCCCTCCGAGCCGTTCACCAGAGCCGGCGGCGGCGATGACGGCGACAATACGCGGCGTTGTTGTCCCTTCGCTCACTCCATCCCCCAAGGGTGGATCAGATAATCAGCATCGCATCGCCATAGCTATAGAAGCGATATCCTGAATCAATGGCAATCCGGTAGGCGTGCATGACCGGTTCCAGGCCGGCAAACGCCGCAACCAGCGCCAAGAGCGATGATTGTGGCAAGTGGAAGTTTGTAATCAGGCCATCAATAAGTTGAAAGCGGTGTCCCGGGCAAATCAGGAGATCTGTCCTGCCCTGCACGGTATGAAATGATTTTGTGCGGCCGGTACTCGTTTCCGGCATTAGTGCCGCCATGTCACGCGCGACTGTCTCCAGTGTGCGAGTGACCGTTGTCCCTACGGCGATGATCCGTCCCCGACCCGACCGGCGGCGCGCCGCAATGCGTCGCTGCGTCAAAGCGGGGAGGCGGTAGCGCTCGGCATCGAGGATATGATCCTCGACCTGTTCTGTGCGGACAGGACGGAATGTTCCCCCGCCGACGTGAAGCGTCAACGCCGCCATCGTGATGCCATGACGACGCAGATCACCGGCCAGCACCCGATCAAAATGAAGTCCAGCCGTTGGGGCAGCCACGGCTCCGCGGTGTCGCGCGTAGACGGTCTGGTAATCGCGTTCGTCGGATCGCAGCGCCGGGCGGTCGATGTACGGCGGCAAGGGGATGGCCCCGAACTGTTGAAGCCACGTCTGGAAGTTTCCCCGGCCTTCGAAGACAACAACCCGCGTGCCGTTTTCTTCCGCCGAGTCGATACGGGCCATGTATGCGGACTTCTCGCCGAACGTGACCGTCGCGCCGGGGCGAAGCCGTCGGCCAGGCCGGACCATTGCGCGCCACCGGTTTGCGCCGGTGCGCTCCAGAAGGAACACTTCTGCCTCTCCCCCGCCCGGCACACGCTGCCCGATCAGACGGGCAGGGATCACCGCGGTGTCATTGATAACCAGCAGATCGTTCCGCTTCAGCAACAATGGCAGGTCTTGGAACAGATGATGTGAGACGTCACCCGTCTGGCGATCGAGACGCATCAGTCGGCAACGGCGACGTACGCGCACGGGATGATCTGCGATGCGGCCGGGCGGAAGATGGTAGTCGAGAAGGGCGGTTCTCATTGGATTGCAACGTCGTGGCAGCATCACAGCCAGAGGGACGCACGCCGTGCGTCCCTACACATGCCTTATTGATACTTGCATGAAGAAGGAGACAAACCGGCAAGCGACACGGCCCGTGCAGGGGCACGGCTTGCCGTGCCCGCTGGAGCGGGGGCGGAAGCAACAGGGTCGGACACGGCAAGCCGTGCCCCTACAGGTTCCACCCGGCTCCTGAGATCCACACTCATGTGTCACCCTTCATTCTACAAGAGACGTCCCGGATCAACCTGCTGGCTGCTAACACCAAGGTGTTTGAGGGCCTTCGGGGTGGCCGTCCGTCCGCGCGGTGTGCGATCCAGAAACCCCTCTTGGATCAAGAAAGGCTCGTAGATTTCTTCAATAGTCTCGGCTTCTTCGGCAACGGCGACGGCCAGCGTGTTGAGTCCAACCGGTCCCCCTCGGAACTTGTTGATGATGGTATCGAGGATCTTTAGGTCCATGTCGTCGAGTCCGGCATCGTCGACATTGAGCGCTTGAAGCGATTTTGCCGCCATGGCACGGTCGATTCTCTCGACGCCCTGCACCTGAGCGAAATCCCGCACGCGGCGCAACAGGCGATTGGCGATACGCGGTGTGCCGCGGGCACGGCGGGCGATCTCATGAGCGCCATCATCGGTGACGGCAATCTCCAGAATCGCCGCGGAACGCTGCACGATCGCGAGAAGATCGTCGGCGGTGTAATAGTCCAGCCGCCCCACGACGCCAAACCGTGAGCGCAAGGGCGATGTCAAAAGCCCTGCCCGCGTCGTCGCTCCCACCAGCGTGAAATGTTTCAACGGCAGTTTCACCGAACGCGCCGCCGGTCCCTTGTCGATCATGATGTCGAGGGTAAAATCCTCCATCGCGGGATAGAGATATTCTTCGACAACGGGACTCAGCCGGTGAATCTCGTCGACAAAGAGCACGGAGCGCTCTTCACAGTTGGTCAGAAGACCGGCAAGGTCAGCGGCTCGTTCAAGAACTGGCCCGGATGTGGCCTTGATGGGAGTATCCAGTTCGTGGGCGAGAATGTGTGCCAGAGTCGTCTTGCCCAATCCGGGCGGACCATAGAGGAGAACGTGGTCCAACGCTTCGGAGCGCTGGCGAGCCGCGGTCACGAATACCTTGAGGTTCTCGATCAAGGCCCGCTGCCCAATGAACTCATCGAACCGGCGGGGACGCACAGTCCCCTCGACAGCCAAATCTTCGGCCTGCGGCGAAGGTTGCGTGAGCCGCGCCCTTCCGACAAGGCGAATGGCAGACTCGCGCCCAATGGGGCCGTCAAACTTGGCGTGATCGGATGGCATCCGTCTCCAATAAAGTATGAAGGTTGAAGGATGAAGTATGAAGTATGAAAGAACATTCAAAATTCAACATTCAACATTCATCCTTTGTTGACTCTTACTTGGCCATCCGGCGTGCTATCTTCAAGTATTGCTTGAAGAGAGCGCCGCCCGGATGAGTTTCTCCGTTGTCGCCTCTGATGTCCCCAACTGTTTGATCGCTTCGGTCACGGCCACCTGTGCTTCTCCCCGCGTGTAGCCCAAAGCGACCAAGGCCGACACGGTTTCATCACAGGCGTTGCGTCCAGACGGGCCCCCTTTTGAGGCGGATGGCAACCAGCCGTCACCGGTTCCCGCTTTCTCGATTTTGTCCTTCAATTCGAGGACGATTCGTTCTGCTGTTCTCTTGCCGACACCAGAGACCGAGGCGAGCAGGCCGGCATCCTGAAAGGCAATGGCCCGCCGAATCTGCGGGACCGTGAGGCCGGATAAGATGGCGAGGGCCAGCTTCGGCCCCACGCGGGTTACCACCAGCAGCAGGTCAAAAAGCGCCCGCTCCTCGCGTGTCGCGAAACCAAACAGGAGATGGGCATCTTCACGCACGATCAGCCGTGTCAGCACGCGACATGTCTGCCCCACTGTCGGCAGCCGGTCGAATGTAGACAAAGGAATGGCAACATCGTAACCGACGCCGGCACAGGAGACCACCACGCGCGTCGGCTGACGTTCGACGAGAATCCCTTCGACGAATGTGATCACGGAGTCACCCCCGCAATCGCCATCGCGCAGCGACTGCGTTGCAGGTGGCACAGCGCAATGGCCGCGGCATCGGCGCAGTCGGCCGGACGCAAAGGCTCGGCCAGATTGAGGAGTCGCCGCACCATAAATCCCACCTGATCCTTGGATGCGTGCCCATGGCCCGTGACTGACTGCTTCACCTGCAGGGCGGTATAAGAGTGAGCACGACACCCGCCCTGCGCGGCGCCGACAATCGCCGCGCCGCGCGCCTGTCCCAAGGCAAAGGCCGCACGCGCATCCTTGGCCAGAAAAACATCCTCGATGGCCACCTCATCGGGACTGTGAACGCTGACAATCTGCCGGATTCCGTCACAGATGGCAACCAGACGATCCGCCAGTTGCGCCGCCGGATCGGTCCGGATCGCGCCAAACGCCACCAGTGTGAGGGTCTCCCCTTCACCAGTGACCACCGCCCAGCCCGAGGCGCCCAGACCGGGATCAATCCCCATAACCGTCATAAAATGGCTCGCGTCCAGCGGGCAAACGGAACTGCCCAACTGCCCGGTCTTTGAAACGTGATGACCATGCTCGGCTGTAGGGGCGCACGGCCGTGCGCCCCTACACCTTGGCACCTGGATTCGTGACCCACAGAATCACTCGCAAGGAGTTTTACTTGGACAAACATTAACATAACTGTCTTTAGCATGGCGAGGTCTCCCCCGTCACATAACACGCCTTCCCCGACGACCAGCCACTGAACGGGGGCCACTCGGTATATATGTCCGAAAAGTCCGCAGGGGAATCACAAAAAACCCCGTACGAAGTGCGGGGTTGGACAGCGACTGCCATCGTGCGGCGGCGCGTCACTCCCGACTGATGCGTTCGAGAATCTCGTCGTCGATATCGAAATTGGCATAGACTTTCTGGACATCCTCATGGTCTTCCAGGGCGTCCATGAGCCGGAGCATCTGCTCGGCCGCCCTTTCGTCGAGTTTGATCGTTGTCTGCGGCACCATGGCCAGCTCCGCGTTGGTCACTGCGATCTTCCGTGATTCGAGCGCCGCTTTGACTTTCTCCATGTCGGTGGTCTCGGTCGTAACCGTCATCGTAGCGCCATCGTTGGTCACGTCCGTGGCGCCCGCCTCAAGTGCAACCTCCATGAGTGTGTCTTCGCTGGCTGTTGATGCATCGACTTCAATCTGGCCCAGCTTGTGGAACATCCAGCCAACACATCCCGTCTCGCCGAGGTTGCCGCCATTTTTGCTGAGCAGGTGACGGAGATCCGAGACGGTGCGATTGCGGTTGTCGGTCAATGTCTGCACGAGAATCGCGACCCCGGCAGGTCCGTACGCTTCGTACTGGACTTCATCGTAAGCCACGCCGGGCAGCTCGCCTGTACCCTTCTGGATGGCTTTCTTGATGTTGTCCGCCGGCATATTGGCGCCCTTGGCGGTGAGTATCGCGGTGCGCAGACGCGGATTGGCTTCAGGATCGCCGCCGCCGGAACGGGCGGCAGTCGTGATTTCCTTGATCACTTTCGTGAAGAGGCGCCCACGGGCCGCGTCGGTCTTGCCCTTCGCTCGTTTGATGGTTGACCATTTGGAATGACCGGACATTGTCTTCCTCGCTTCGCAAGCCAATAGGGAACTGTTCTGGCGGTGTCTTTCAAGATCGCCAGAAACGCAATATATGCTCTGTGCCGTGGCGGCGCAACGGGGTCTGTGGTCTTGCCAGCGAACTGAGCCCGGCTCTCGCTCATAGGGCGGGGGTTGTAGGGGCACGGCTTGCCGTGCCCGCTGTGGTGTGTGCGGCCGGTACAGGTTTTTCGGGCACGGCAAGCCGTGCCCCTACAGGCCCGCCACTTGCCGGTCTGTCTCACTCTTTATGCAAAGATCAATGAAGGGGCACGGCGCCAACCATCGGGACATTCGACACGCACAACAAAGACATGGCCGACGCGGGAATCAAAACGAGCCCTGAACGGGTGTGTCTTTTGATGGGGCATCGCTGCTTCCCCGTGCACCCATCCCACCGATCATTGTGTCGGAATGCGAAACACCAATCCCAGCGTGAAATTGACAAACCGGGTGGCGTGTGTCTGGGTGAAGACGTTATTGAACAGGGCTTCCGCCGAAAGCCGGACAGACGGGCTGAGGCGGACCAGCAAACCGGGGCCGGTATTAAAACCGAAACCCGTTGTGGTGCTGCTCGTGCGCTCGGTCACTCTGGCGCCGTGTGTACCTGTCAATTCAGCATTCTGGGCGAACTTGTTCAGGTAAACTCCTCCACCCACGTGCGCGAAGAAGTTCACGGACGCAGCCGGGTTAAAATAATAGCGCGCGTGCCCCGTAACCTGGATGGTTCTCCATTCAAATTTCGGGCTGTATTTATCACGATCTCCCGGGGACAAGGCATCGCTGATCTTCGAAGCGTCGACTTTGTTGACATTGTAATGGAGTTCACCTCCAAAGGCGAGATGCTCGGTGGCAACCTTGTCAACGAGGACTCCGAAGGCGAAGCCGGGCTGGATATTGATCAAACCTTTCAGCTCTCCCACCGGGTAATCCCCGATGGGAAGACCCAGACTGAGTTTCGGCGTCACGATCAGTTCGCCCTTCAAGATCTCGGCCCTGGCCGCCGAACCCGCCAGGGCTAACATCACGATGGCCATGAGACCCATCCTTACAGGACCTTCGGCGATTCTGTTGCGCATGAAGAACCCTCCTCGTCTGCTTCCTACGTCCCAAGCGCACTCACAGTTGCAAGATACTACCCTCGACCCGCCACGCTATTCCCAAGATTCGGGGCGTAGGTGCGAATGCGCGACAAACCGGGCAAGACAAAACCCGTCCGGATGTGCAAATCCGGACGGGTTTACGATCAGTGATTTGTGCTGATACTTGTTTACTTGTTGCCGAATACCCACCAACGAAGCGTAATGCTGGCATCGGAGCTGACGGTCGCGTAACTCTCGCCATTCGAGCTTCTTTTGCCAACCATTGTCATGGTCGGGCCCCACTGCCCGACGAGAGAGACGTTATCAGAGAGCTTCGCTGTCCCTCCGAGGAAAGCGCCGATGTGAAAGTCGGTGTAGGAGTCACCCACTTTGGGGGATGTGATATCCACAGTCACTTTCCCACCAAACAATGCCTTGGTCTCTTCTCCCCCGAATTGCGCTTCGAGGCTGCCGCCCACCATGAAGGCCGAGCCGGGGTTAGGGCCTTTGTCAGCCACCCAGTCGAAACCGGCCATAGGTTGGATGACCATCGCGTCGCCTACATGAATTGGCAATGCCATGATCGGGACTACACCACCGCCACTCCAGATCGCTGCCACACCCATCTGGGCGCCTGCAACTCCAGTTGTGGCCAGAACCGCCAAGGCCGCTACTGTTGCAACAATTCCGAACTTCTTCATGAACCCTCCCTTTGGTTAGGTGTTGGTTGCTTGTCTAACACGGCATATCTGGCCGTGACGGGCAGAGTTAACGGCAGCCATGGGAACCTGTCAAGAGAGATTTTAGAGGTTTTTGCCGAAAGGCCATCGATTCACGACTTGAAAAGGGAACGTCATCGAATACGCTTGGCCACAGAAAGTTAGGACGGATCGAGAACCGACCTTCGTAACCAGCGCGAGCCACACCGGACTACTTGATTGTAAGTACAAGTCCTCCACGGACTTCCCACCAATTCGTGTCAGACTTGGACTTCAAATGATGCCCATCGGGATCGTAGTTGACATCGATACTCTGGCCTGTCCGCGTGGTCATGTGGTCGGTGCGATCCACGCCTTTTGTCGAGATCTTGGAGTAACGGACCTCCATGCTTCCAGACACAAGATTCGATATTGGCACGAGAGCCCCGATTCCAGCGGTCAGCGCTGCAGAGATTTTGACCTTGCTGTCGAGCCGGGCCATATCAGACGTAAGCACAACCGGAAGTGGTTGGGCGGCAGAATTAACATGTGTGCCA
>JAVHPP010000132.1:0-8617 GCA_036170655.1 Candidatus Zixiibacteriota bacterium
CAGCGATCAGAGATCGCTGCCACACAGTCACGTTCCTGGAGCATACCGGCCACCCACCAAGGGCGAGAATCCGAACCGGCGGCAAAACGATCTGGACCAGGGGCAAGACCCTGACCAAGGGCAAGTATCGGGACAGCGTGGTTGTGCAGTGTTGCTGACATCCGATGTTTTACGCTTTATCCCCGTTCCCCGTCACCGTCCAGCGCAGACCGCTGTGGATCAGATCACGCAGGGAGCCGGCGCCCTTCTTCTTTTGGGCCTCGGCAATCTGTGCGCTCATGAGGTCATCGTAGGTGGGAAGCGAAACATCGCGGAAGACGCCAATCGGGACGGGAAAGTCCGGACGCCCTTCGCGGCTGAGGAGAAAGGCCAGTGAAGGGTCGGAATCGAATTCGTTGTGCACGAGCAGATCGGATGTGCCTGTGCCTTTCCCGATCGGGACGACTTCGAGCTTGTAACCATTCAGCCGGATTCCCCTGTCGCGGTTCTTGCCGAAGACCATCGGCTGGCCGTGCTCCAGAAGGACGAGACGATCCGAACGGACATCCCGGCCGGTGACCGGCTCCCAGGCGCCGTCATTGAAGATGTTGCAATTCTGGAAGACCTCGACGAACGCCACACCCCGGTGGTGCGCGGCCCGGCGAAGAACCTCTTGCAGGTGGCCGGGCTCTGAGTCAATGGAACGCGCGACGAATGTCGCCTCGGCCGCCAGCGCGAACGACACGGGGTTGATCGGATGCTCGATCGATCCCATCGGCGTGGACTTGGTAACTTTGCCCAGTTCAGACGTGGGCGAGAGTTGCCCCTTGGTCAAGCCATAGATGCGATTGTTGAAGAGGACAATCTTGACATCGACGTTGCGACGCAGGATATGCAGCATGTGGTTGCCGCCGATGCTCAGGCCGTCGCCGTCGCCGGTGGCCACCCATACGGACAACTCCGGCCGCGCGCACTTGATCCCGGTGGCGATGGCGGTGGCGCGTCCATGGATCGTGTGAAAACCATAGGTATTCATGTAGTAGGGGAGTCGGCTGGAGCAGCCAATCCCGGACACAACGACGAAGTTCTCGCGCGGGATGCCGAGTTCGGGCATGATGCGCTGCAGTTGCGCCAGGATGCTATAGTCGCCGCAGCCGGGGCACCAGCGCACGTCCTGATCGCTGACGAAGTCCTGACGGGTCAGATTCACGGAAACGGGCGAAGCAGTTGCAGAGGGTATAGACATCACACCAATTCCTCGATCTTGTTTTGGATTTCACCAATGGCAAATGGCCGCCCCTGAATCTTGTTCAAACCGATAACCGGCAGACCATATTCACCGCGAAGCAACAAACGCAACTGTCCCAGGTTCAACTCGGGGACGAGCACAGTTTCGAATCTTTTGAGGATCAACCCCAAGTCCGCCGGGAACGGACTGATGTGACGCAGATGCACATGGGAGACTTTCTTCCCCTTGGCTTGGGCGTTCTCCACCGCCGAACGGACCGCCCCGAACGTGCTCCCCCAACTGACCAGCAGGAGATGCCCCTGCGGCTCCCCAAAGATGACCGTGGGCGGAATATCCTGCGCAATGCGGCGAATCTTCTCCGCGCGCAGACGCACCATGCGCTCGTGGTTGACCGGATCGTAGCTGACATCGCCGGTGATGTCGGCCTTCTCCAGTCCGCCAATGCGATACTCGAGATTGGGCATGCCGGGAATCACCCAGCGACGCGCCAATGTCGCATCGTCACGACGGTACGGCTCGAAATTGCTGGAATCCGCCGTGTGGTCGATCTTGATCGGCGCGAGCTTGGCAATCAGCGGCAGGCGCCACGGTTCCGATCCATTGGCGAGGTAGCCATCGCTCATCAGGTAGACCGGGGTCATGTATTTGACGGCAATCCGGCAAGCCTCGATCGCCACGTCGAAGCAGTCAGCGGGTGTCGCGGCGGCGAGAACCGCCACCGGGCATTCACCATTTCTCCCTACCGCCGCCTGCAGCAGATCGGTCTGCTCGCTCTTTGTTGGCATCCCCGTGCTCGGACCGCCGCGCTGGACATTGACAATGACCAGCGGGAGCTCCGCCATCACGGCCAGGCCAACGGCTTCAGACTTCAACGCCGCGCCCGGACCGCTCGTGCCCGTGACACTCAGCAAGCCCGCGTACGACGCCCCAATCGATGCGCAGACGGCGGCGATTTCATCTTCCGCCTGGAACGTCTTTACACCGAAGTGCTTCAGCCCCGAGAGTTCGTGCAGCATGTCGCTGGCGGGGGTGATCGGATAGCTGCCATAGAACAGCGGTGTCTGGGCCAGTTGTGACGCGGCCACCAGTCCCAGGACGAGCGCCTCTGTGCCGGTGATGTTGCGGTACTCACCGGGAGGCAGGGGCGCCTCGCGAACGCGAAAATGGCTGGTAAAGATCTCCGTGGTGTCGGCGAAACTGTATCCGGCTTTCAGTGAGATTTGATTGGCTGCGACGACCTCGGGCATCTTGGCAAACTTGCCGGCGAGCCAATCGAGCGTGGGCTTCAGCGGCCGGTCGTAGAGCCAGTACACCACTCCCAAGGCGAAGAAGTTTTTACAGCGGTCGCGTTCCTTCTTGCTGAGCGGCGAGTTCTCCAGCGCCTTCGCATTCATCTGTGAAATAGCAATCGGGATCATACGCCGGGACCCCAGGGAGCCATCTTCTAATGGGTTGGACTCGTACCCTGCCTTCTTCAGGTTGGTGGCAGTGAAACTGTCTGAGTTGACGATAATCGTACCGCCACGCGTCAGGTCGCGCAAGTTGACCTTGAGAGCCGCCGGGTTCATCGCCACCAGAACGTCTGGCGCATCACCGGGGGTATGAATTTGGTGCTCGCTAAAACTGACTTGAAAATTCGACACACCCGGAAGCGATCCGGCAGGGGCGCGGATCTCGGCCGGATAATCAGGCATCGTTTCGACGTCGTTGCCTGCCACAGCGGTCGCGAGCGTGAACTGGTTGCCGGACACCTGGATGCCGTCCCCGGAGTCTCCGGCAAACCGGATCGTGACCCGCTCAATCGTCTCGACGGGCTTGTCATTGGTCACAGATGACTTCTTTGCCACTCCGCTAATCTCCTCTCAACACTTCAGTACTCCCCGTTCTCATACGGGACACAATCGCTCATAATAATTGATTTCTCGGCGCAGGTCAATCAAACCGTCGCCCCCTCGCCGACTTCCTTCGACTCGCTCATCCCCTTTTTGTCATTCTTCATTCTCGTTGCCAGCCATTACAACGCATATTGCCGCCGTTTGGTTTGCCTTGCCATTGGCAATAACCGGGATTCGTTCCGTCAGCCTGCGCAATTCGCGCCAGTTGACAACCCCGTCGAAATGCGGAGATTCGACACCAGCCATGCGAACGGCTTGGAATCACCGAATCCGGAGGACATATTACGACCCGGAACGGCGTGGGTCACAGACCCAGAATCTGCCAATAGCACCAACTCAACCCCCACACGAGGAAAATATGCCACAGGACACGCCATACAACATTGTTGACTGCAAAATCGACCCCACCGCCAAGATCTTCTCCCCCGTGAATCTGTACGGCTGCACCATCGGGAAAAACTGCATGATCGGTCCATTTACCGAAATCCAGCGCGGCGCGGTCATCGGCGACCGAACAAGAATCCAGTCGCACGGATTCATCTGTGAACTGGTGACGATCGAAGAGGATTGCTTCATCTCGCACGGCGTGATGTTCACCAACGATCGCATGCCGCCGCAACCGCGCGAGAAGTGGGAGCGGACACTGGTCAAGCGCGGTGCGATGATCGGCACCGGTGCTGTCCTGCTCCCGGTAACAATCGGCGAAGGCGCCGTGGTCGGTGCCGGCGCGGTTGTGACCAAGGATGTGCCGGATTATGCCGTGGTCGTGGGCAATCCGGCACGGTTGGTGAAAAAACTAAGGTAATTCGGCAATTGGCGGTGGTACCCTGGATGCTCTGGCGAGGGGGGGACGTTTGGAGTGCGACAGGTTGCCGACACTGCTAAGGTACATGCAAACCTTTGTGGTTTCAAGGCGGTCTCCGTTTGGACGGAGCCCCGGGCGCTACACACGCGCCGCTGGGACCCCATTTCCCGCGCAAACCTTCTGTCCATGCTCATAGCCACGCTTAAGCGCCGCGAAATTGAGATCTTTGGTGGCCGGAGGAATCGAATCGAGCACGGCCTTCTCGACAGCATCATAGGCAAGAAAGTCGCAGAACGCGGCGAAGAAGCCGACCATCACAACATTTTGCACCAATGCCCGTCCGACTTCCTCGGCGAAACGGGTCGCCGGGACACCATAGGCACGGATGCTGGCGCGCTGGTCGGGACGCAACGTCACCATGTCCTCTTCGTAGAGCAGAAGGCCATCGTCCTTGAGTTGGGGCTCGAAGAGTTCATACGCCTCCTGGTTGAACACGACCAGAATGGAGGATTTGTTGATGTAGGGATACGCGATGAGCGCGCGGTCAACCACGACCTGCGTGGAACAGGCGGATCCACGGGCCTCCGGGCCGAACGACTGGATCATGGTCGCATGGAAATCATCGAAGATCGAAGCGGCCTTCCCGATAATGATGCCAGCCATGATCACACCCTGGCCGCCGAATCCGGCAATCTTGATCTCGGCACGCGTCATTCGGCCACCCCCCGCCACGCATCCGGCATGACATAACGATCACCCAGCACCTTGCGCAGATGCGTCGCCTGGTGGATGACATACGAGGGACGCTCGATATCGACAAACTTGCCGCAGACGATCTGCCCGCTCATTCCCAGATCGCATTCTCGCGTGTCGGCGCCATTCTTGATGACCGAATTCTCCTCATACGATTCGAGCATTGCCAGCCCATCGCCAAGGCGGTTGCGCCGCACAAAGAGGGTGGGACAGGGGGCAACGATCTCGATGAACGAAAAACCGGTCTTCTGCAGCGCTTCTTTGATGGCGCGCTGAAGCTGTTTCACATGGTACACGGTCCACCGTGCCACGTAGACCGCTCCGCACGACTGCGCCAGGTACGGCAGGTTGAACGGGCGTTCTGTGGATCCGTACGGCGTCGTCGATGCGACCGCAAACTCCGGCGTGGTCGGCGCCACCTGGCCGCCGGTCATGCCGTAGTTGAAATTGTTCACGCACAGCACAGTCATGTCCATATTTCGCCGCGCCGCATGGATGAAATGATTGCCGCCGATGGCAAACAGGTCGCCGTCGCCGGAGTACACGACGACCTTGGTTTTCGGGCTGGCCAGTTTCAGGCCAGTGGCAAAAGGAATCGCGCGGCCGTGAGTTGTGTGAAAGGAGTCGAGCATCAGGTACCCCGCCACACGTCCGGTGCACCCGATCCCGGAGACAATGGTGATATCCTCGCGTTTCAGGGGTGATTCTTCGATGGCGCGAGTGAAACAGTTGACCGAGGTGCCGATGCCGCACCCCGGACACCAGATGTGCGGCATGCGGTCCATCCGCAGCCAGTCTTCTATGGGATGCATGTCGCAAGATACCGGCGCGGCCGCATCCAGAGAAGTCGTCGCTTCCAGGGAGTTGTTCATGATGTGACCTCTTTGATGGCTGTGTAGATGTCGTTGGGATCGTGAACAGCGCCACCGGCATTGCCGACCAGACGGATCAGCGCCCGGCCGCCCGCGCAACGTTCAACTTCCCGGACCATCTGCCCCATGTTCATTTCCGGGACGACAAACGCCCGCACGCGCTGGGCCAGTTCACGGATACGCTTTTCGGCGAAAGGCCACACCGTGATCAGCCGCAGGAACCCGACCTTTTTGCCTTCCGCCCTCGCGCGGGCAATCGCCGGCTGGCAGACACGGGCAGTAATCCCATAAGAAACAACCACCACATCGGCACCGTCGGTGCCGTCTTCTTCCAGACAGATAATGTCGTCCGTGTTCTGACGGATCTTATCCATCAGCCGCGTCAGCAGCGCTTGCTGGGCCTTGGGGTTCATGGCCGGGTAGCCCCGCTCGTCGTGCGTCAGTCCCGTGATGTGCGGAAAGTGCCCCAGCCCGACCTTCGTCATCGGAGGGACCAGACTGCCATCCGTGTTCTCATCAAGCGAATAGGGCCAGTAAGTCTCGCCGGAACCACGCTTGGTGTAGCGGCGCGGTTCGATGTTGATCTGGTCTGCCGGCGGAATGACAACACGCTCGAGCATGTGACCGACACACTCGTCCATCATCAGCAGGACTGGCGTCCGGTATTTCTCAGAGAGATTGAAGCATCGGATCGTCAGATCAAAACACTCCTGCGGCGAGGATGGCGACAGCGCGATGATCTCGTAGTCGCCGTGGCTTCCCCATCGCGCCTGCATCATGTCGGCCTGCGCCGGCATCGTCGGCAGCCCAGTCGACGGGCCGCCGCGCTGAACATCGATGAGAACAAATGGAGTCTCGGTGATTACACCGTACCCCAGATGTTCCATCATCAGCGAGAAACCGGGACCGGATGTGACCGTCAGCGCCTTGGCGCCGCCCCAGACCGCTCCTTGAATCGCGATCGACGCCGCCAGTTCATCTTCCATCTGGATGAAAGTCCCACCGGTGAACGGAAACCGGTTGGCGAGCCGCTCGACGACCTCAGTGGACGGGGTGATCGGGTACCCGGCCGAGAAGTTCGCGCCAGCTGCCAGCGCCCCTTCGGCAGCAGCATGGTCACCATCAATAAAATGAGCACCGGTCAGAACACTGCGCGGATCGGCGTTCATTCCATGCCCCCTTGCGGTATGCGCCCATTCTTCACACCGTAAATGGCAAAATCCGGGCAATACATTCCGCACAGGTCACATCCCGAGCACAGCGCGGCATTGATGGCCGTTGGCGGATGATACCCCTTCAAATTGAGTCCCTGACTCATGGCAAGCACACCCGTAGGGCAGAATTGCGCGCAAAAGCCGCACCCTTTGCAGCGCGCAGAATTGATCACGACATGCCCTCGTGGCGGCTTGGCAGGTGATTTCTTCTTAGCCTCAGCCATTACATCCTCAATTGAGTCTTCCGTTTCGTTCCGCGCTTCCTTGAAGTGCCTCCAAACCTTGCCGTCACGCCCGGCGCGATCTCGAATGCACACATTCGCGCCCCCCACATCACGCAGGGGCGAACCGGGAATCTATGGGATTATCAGCGGATGCGTGCACTCGGTTCTCATTTTTTGACAGAATGGGTATTCTCACGCAGGCTCGCTGCCTCGGCTACAATTCGTACAGAACAATCTCATTGCCGTCAGTATCCAACACAGTCACACTGGCCAGCACGCAGCCAGCCTCACACGAGCGCTCGCGACCGATCGGGACGCCAAGGGACCGGAGTGAAGCGACAGTCCCTTCGAGGTTTCCCACATGGAAGGTCAAAGCGACACGGGATTGAGGGTCGGGATTCGCGAAACGGGGGATCAACCGGAAAACAACCTTTCGGTCGCTCTCGGCCAGGGGCTCAAAGTAAGAGGAACTCTGCCGGTCGGGACTCATTTCCATCGCGAGACCCAAGACTTCGGAGTACCACGCATGAGAGCGCTCGATGTCGGTTACGTAGACATTGACCCCGGCAGACACAATGGCCCGGGAGTTCCCATGGTGTATGGAAATCATCGCAAGAAAAAGCTACGTCAGTGTGTAACCGCCATCAACCACCACGATCTGGCCGGTGATCCAGCGCGCTGCGTCCGTACATAAGAAAACAACGACATCGGCAACTTCATCGGGTTGGCCAACGCGACCGAATGGAGTCCGCCGGACAACCTCGCGGAGCATGTCTTCGTAGTTGGGGAAAGACTTGAGCGCGTCGGTGTCGATGAAACCGCCCGAAACGGCGTTCACATTGATGGCTTGAGGGGCCAACTCGTAGGCCAGGTAACGCGTGAGCGTTTCGATTGCGGCTTTAGAGATGCCGATGGCGGCATATCCGGGGATGTAGCGAGAGGCGCCCAAGGAGGAGAGCGCCACGATCTTGCCACCCCGGGGCATCATGGGAACCGCTTTTTGCGCGCAGAACAACATCGCCTCGGCATTCGTGTGCAACGAGAGGTCCCATGCCCGCTGGTCGACCTCCATGATATTGGCGAACAACCCCAAGGCCGCATTGGAAATGAGGATATCTACCTTACCAAAGGTGCTTTTCACTTGCTCGAAAAGTTTATCGTGGAAGTCCTTATTGCCAATGTTGCCGCGGACGGCAATCGCCTCCACACCAAGGCCGCGCAACTCGGCGACTGTCTCATCGGCCGCCGAGCGGGAGCGGAAATAATTGACGGCCACGCTGGCGCCCCGCTCCGCCAATTTGCGGGCCACAGCGCGACCGATTCCCTTGGTCCCGCCGGTGACGACAGCCACCTTGCCGACAAGATCATGTTTTGGACCCTGGTCTGAGATCGGTTTCATGGGAGCGGTGAGTGCGCGATGCCAACATCGCCAGCAGAGCATGGGAACAAAACGAATTCAATCGCGACATTCAAGACGAAACACCACCTTTATTCTGCGTGTGGGCATTATACCTCCCCGAGGATGAGATACTCGGCCTTGAGGTTCGGGACACACCGCTCCGCGCGCGCCCCGATAGCGACATAAAGCATTATGGGACAATGTATTGCAGGCCTATGGTCTTGGCG
>JAVHPP010000133.1:0-1828 GCA_036170655.1 Candidatus Zixiibacteriota bacterium
CTTCCAATGCGCGCCAGCTGGTTCGGCCCGAACCGGCCGGCCAATATGACTGCGGAAATCACAACAACCAATGGAAACGCAAATATTACACTTTTCGATAACGGTCTTGGCGTTGACTACGCCGCAAGTGACGGAACTTTTTCCGGCGTATTTTCGGCCGATACCCCAGGAACCGTGACGATACGTTTTGTCGCTAACGCACAGGACCAATTTCAGACCTCCTGACATAGGCCCCTGCGAGTTGTCCGCTTTTGGGGTGATTACTCCGTATGCCGGATCGAATAGATCATGCGAAGATTGGTACCGGGAAAGCATACTGCTGTTTTGTTGAGCGCCTCGCACAGAACTTCGATTGCACGCGTGCGATGGGGGGAACTGAGCGGTTCGAGGATGACATGCAGTTCGCCGTCTTCGACGCGTAGCTCGGCTGTCGTGGTCAGCGCATTCTGGATCAGCGTTCGTCCCTCCTGATCGGCGCGCGCATACTCGGGGCGCACCAGCGCCAATAGGTCGCTCTCAGCTTGATACGCCACCATCTTGATGAGATTCATGAGATGCTTGCGCTCGTTGGCGAGCTTGACCACTTCGCCTGGATACGCCTGACTGACCGGCACACGCGCAGGCACAGCGCGTTTTTTCGCGCGAAGCGCAGCAATGCGCTTCTGGATCGCTCGTATGGCGAGGCCCTCCTTGCCATGCGCAATCTTGAATCCACGCATCGTCGGACGCTTTGCCTCCAGATTGGCCAAAGCCGCCGCCCCGTATGCTTGCTCCAGCGCTCCCAATCCAGCCTGAGCTTCTCGAAGTCGATCATTGAGCTTTCGCCGCTCCGGATTGGGAACCATGCGATCAGGATCGGCAGGTTCCGCCGTGTATTCCACGAGAGCATCGATCACGAACTCCTCGTCCATGTACTTGAAGAAATTTTCCTGCCGCCATCGCTCGAACATTCGGAACGCAACATGCAAGACTGGAAGATCGAAGCGACTCGTCAAGATCGGCGTCTGGTGTGTGCCATCTTTTGAGAGCCGGGTCACCTGCCTCAACCGCAGTTTCCCTTTCATCAACCGAACGTTGCGGTCGTTGAGGTTATATTCCACACGGCGTTTTTCGATGCGTCCGCTGTGTAATACGAATGTCTTACGTGATAGCGGACGAATCGGCTTTTTGCGGTAGGTCAGGATGTCGAATCCGGCGGCAATCAGGGACTTGAAAAGCTTCGGGCTCCACCCGCCTCGATCAAACACAATCGTAACACGACGCTTCGGACCAACCAAAGTTCGGATTTCCCGCGTCAAGATCGGGAGCATCTTCACCAGTCCCGCATTGGCCTCGGCCGTGACGACGAAGAGAGGATCGCCCCGACGATCGTTAACCCAGTAGTCGGTGGTCGCAGGGAGCAACAAGCGCAACTGGGCTACATAGGTCTTCGGAAGGCGGTGTTTGCCGTGATACACGCGCACGTGGCCATCCAAGTAGAGGAAGCCCATGACTCGGCCACGTGACGCCACACGACGTTTTGCCAGCAGCCTTCCGAATTTCTCCGCTTGCCCGGCTTCGGTCATACGTTCGAGTTTTCCCCGGAGAGTCTTGACTTCGGGCGCTCGGTCCAATCCGAAAATTCCACCGAGGTCCGAAGGCGAATGTTCTTTCAAATGTTCCGCCCGCTTGATCCGCAACAGCGCGATCAGCGGGAGCACGAGCATCGTTGTTCGCAAGCCATAGAAGGCTGGAGCGAGATCGCCATACACTTCTGTGGCAACTTCGAAAATGCCGGACTCCACCAGAGCCGGCACCGCCAAGAGCACTCCGGCGCGGGGAATTCGTT
>JAVHPP010000134.1:0-8507 GCA_036170655.1 Candidatus Zixiibacteriota bacterium
GTGAGTATGGCCGACACCGGGCGATCGAGGCCTTCACGGAGCAGGCGATTCTGGAGGGATTGCGCGATCATGTACCCCATGCCGCCCTCGGTGTCCGCAACGCAGACGCCGAGCGGCAGGATGGGGGCTTTGCCGCGCGCCAGTTCCACGCGCAGAATGGCATTGCCCACTTGCGGACCATTGCCATGGGTAATGGCGAGGTTGTAGCCACGCCGGACCAGCGGAATGATGGCCGCCAGCGATTCGCGGGTGTGACGGAACTGGTTGGCGATGGTGTCGTCCTCACCTTTGCGGGAGATGGCATTGCCGCCAAGGGCAACGACCGCAGTGAGCGTGGACGTCATCGTGTCTTACCTCGAACCAAGAAACTGCGGACACAGCAATCGCCCAGTGCGGAATCTTCGTTCCACCACGGGCGGAGCAAGGGGCTGAAAGCCCCTTGCCCGAAACGTGATTCATCTTGCATTACTGATCCCTGCATAACGAATGCCCTCAATCAAGAACTGGATCAGGAATCGGAGGTTCGTAGGGGCACGGCTTGCCGTGCCCGATTCCTGCCCCCCTGCTGAGGGGCGGGCACGGCAAGCCGTGCCCCTACAAATGCGCTGGCCAACGCGGATATTGCTCATGCAGACCTGCATTAGCGCCGGTGCGGCTTCTTGATATTCTTCCACATGGCATCGATGACTTCCGGCAGGTTGGGGCTGCCGATCTCCTGGAGTTCGTAACGAACCCGGACTGTGGGTTTCTTGATCTTCATAAGGCGGCGCAGGTCGATCGGCGTGGCGATAATGACCGTGTCGACATCGGCGGCATTGATGGTGGCGCCCAGATCCCTGACCTGCTGATCGCCGTAACCCATCGCCGGCAGCAGGTGGCCGATATCCGGGTAGGTCTTGAATGTCTGTTTCAATGTCCCCTGAATCCAGGGACGGGGATCGACAATGGCGGCGGCGCCGAACTGCTCGGCCGCGACCACGCCCGCGCCATAACGCATCCCGCCGTGCGTGAGAGTCGGACCGTCCTCGACCACGAGCACGCGACGACCGCGGATTAGCGACGGGTCGTCGACGTAGATAGGCGAGGCCGCTTCGATCACGGTCGCTTTGGGATTGCGGCTGGCGACACTTTGACGCACCGTGTTGATCCCCTGCCGGTCGCAGGTTCCCACTTTGTTGATGATGACGACATCGGCCATCATCAGGTTGATCTCGCCCGGATAGTAAATCAGCTCGTGACCGGGGCGATGCGGATCGGCGACGGTGATGTGCAAGTCGGGCTTGTAGAACGGCAGGTCGTTGTTGCCGCCGTCCCACACGATGACATCGGCCTCTTTTTCGGCTTCGTGGAGAATCACGCCATAGTCAACGCCGGAGTAGATGATCGTCCCTGTCACGATGTGCGGCTCGTATTCCTCGCGCTCCTCAATCGTGCATTTGTAACGATCCAGATCGTCCATGGATGCAAACCGCTGGCAGATCTGTTTTGCGAGATCGCCGTACGGCATCGGGTGGCGGACGGCGACGACTCTCAGTCCTCTCTCCTTGAGCAGGGCGCAGACGCGCCGCGTGGTCTGCGATTTCCCGGCGCCGGTGCGCACCGCGCAGACGGCCACGACCGGCACTTTGGACTTGAGCATGGTCTTGGCAGTGCCCAAGAGACCAAAATCGGCGCCGGCGGCAATGGCGCGCGACGCCTGGTGCATCACATAAACATGGGGAACGTCGGAGTACGAGAAAATGACTTCGTCGACCTCCAGCTTCACGATCAATCGTTCGAGATCTGCTTCCTCGTAAATGGGGATGCCCTTGGGATACCCCTTGCCCGCGAGCGCGGCAGGATAGCGGCGTCCGGCGATGTTGGGGATTTGCGCCGCCGTGAAGCCCACCACTTCGTAGGCGCGGTTGTTCCGGTACATGGTGTTGAAATTATGGAAATCGCGCCCGGCGGCGCCCTGAATCAGTATTCTGCGTGCCATCTTGAATCCTCCTGAAAACACGGCCAACGGCCGTGGTTGCCGGCCAGAACTTCGGTTGACGACGGATCAGGAAGGGCGTTAGACGGCCGACGCGAGCCAGATGTGCTCGATCAGGTAATACGCGTGGGAGATTCTTGTGAGCTGGTCAATGCGCATACACCCACCTCGGGTATGACTAATATTCTACGCACTGTTTAGCTATCCATTTGCGCCTTTTGGAGCGTCCCGGAGAAGTCCACGTAGATCGCCTTCCATTCGGAGAAAACATCCAGCGCGGCCTGGCCCGCCTCACGGTGGCCATTGCCGGTGGCCTTTGTTCCCCCAAACGGGAGGTGCACCTCGGCGCCGATCGTGGGCGCGTTGACATAGAAGATGCCGGTATTGACATCGCGCATGGCGGTGAAGGCCTTGTTGATGTCGCGCGTGTAGATTGATGCCGAGAGGCCATAGATCACATTGTTGCAGACGTCGATGGCTTGGTCGAATGAATCCACCGGAATGAGAGACACGACGGGGCCGAAAATCTCTTCGGTGGCGATGCGCATCTTCGGCGAGACATCACCAAACACGGTCGGCTCGTGGAAATATCCATACTGGAGGTCACCCTTGACCAACCGGTGTCCGCCGCAGAGGAGTGTCGCGCCATCCTGCTTCACGCCGATTTCGACGTACCGCTCCACTGTTTTCAGTTGCGATTCGGAGATGGCCGGGCCCATTTCGACCGTCTCATCGAGACCGTTGCCGACTTTCAGGTTTTTCGCGCGTGCCACGTACGCATCGACGAATTTCTTGTAGATGTTCTTGTGGATGATGACGCGCGACGTGGCCGTGCAACGCTGGCCGGTGGTGCCGAAACCGCCCCACAGCGCACCTTCGAGGGCCAGATCGAGGTCGGCATCGTCCATGACAATCTGCGCATTCTTGCCGCCCATTTCGAGGCAGGCATGCTTGAAGGAAGGTCCGCAGAGAGCCGAAACCGAGCGGCCGACTTCGGTCGAACCAGTAAATGATACCAGCTTCACGTCGGGGTGATTGATCAGCGGTTCGCCAACCTCCCGGCCTGAGCCGGTCACCATGTTGACGACACCGTTGGGGACGCCGCACTCATGCAGGACCGAGAGAAAATTGACGACGGACAGAGGCGTATCAGTGGCCGGCTTGATAACGATGGTGTTGCCGAGGACCAATGCGGGCATGATCTTCCACGAGGGAATCGCCATGGGGAAATTCCACGGGGTAATCATGGCACACACGCCCAAGGGCTGGCGCACAGACATTTGGAACTTGTTGCGCAGTTCGGACGGTGTGGTCTGGCCAAACTGGCGGCGTCCTTCACCCGCCATGTAATACGACATGTCAATGGCTTCCTGAACGTCGCCCTGTGTTTCCTTGAGGACCTTGCCCATCTCGCGGGTCATGTCGCGGGCGAACTGCTCTTTGTAGTGGAGCAGTCGTTCACCGACTTTGAAGATGATCTCCGCGCGTTTCGGGGCGGGCACCAGACGCCACTTCTTGAAAGCATCAGCGGCGGCGGCCACGGCGCGATCGACGTCACGCTTGTCGGATTTTTGGAAGATGCCGACCAGATCGCGCGTGTCGGCCGGATTGCGGTTCTCGAACGTCTTCCCTGTCGCCGAGGCGACCCACTGTCCATTGATCAGATTCTTGTGTTCGACTGCCGTGCTCTTCGCGGGCTTCAATGTCGCCTTCTTGGATGTTGCGGGAGACATACTGCGAGCTCCTTTCAGGGCCATCTTCACACCACCTGATTGAAGAATAGGATAAAAGAAGACAGAAGGCAAAGTGCAAAGAGCATCCCATGACAAAACGAGGAGCGTGGATACTCGGTGGACCCCTTGGTTCAAACGCAAAGGGCGGGTTTGAAACCCGCCCCTACATGTCATGGATGCACCTGTCCGATTGCCATCAGGCCGCGGACGCGGTGACGCGCTGGTAACGCCGCAGTCCCAGGAGGGCGGCGCCGATGGCGCCCATGAACTCGGCATTGGGGCCGACGTTGACTTTCTTTCCCAGACGGTCTTCGAGTGTCTTGACCATGCCGGCGTTCTTGGTCACACCGCCGGTGAGGGTGATCTCCTCCTCACCGCCGACCTGCCGGAAAAGGGCAATGATGCGATCGGTAATCGAGTAGTGGGCGCCGCAGATGATGTCTTCGATTTTCTTGCCTTCGGTGACCTGATTGATGACCTCGGATTCCGCGAGCACAGCGCAGATCGAGGAGATGGGCACTGGGTCGGTGGATTTCAGTGAAAGCGGGCCGATCTCATCGAGGCCGACTTCGAGCGCTTTGGCGACACGTTCCATGAAGCGCCCGGCGCCGGCAGCGCATTTGTCGTTCATGCGGAACTTGTGCACGCGACCATTGGCTTCGATGGCCATGGCGCGCGAGTTTTGCGCGCCGATGTCAAGGACAGAGCGCGTGTTCGGGAAGACCGTGTGGGCGCCATAGGCATGGCAGGTCATCTCGGTGATCTGCAGGTCGCGGAACTCCACCTGAAAGCGTCCGTAGCCGGTCGCGGCGACATAGGCGAGTTGGGACCGGGCCAATCCCGCGGTCTTGCACGCCTCTTCCAACGCACGCTCTGCGGCCCCACCCAAATCAATCTTCGTCGGCACGTGCGAACGGCCGATCGTTCTCCCATCACCATCAACAATCACGGCCTTGGTTGTCATCGAACCGACATCAATTCCCGCGATGGCTTTCATGATACACCCACTTTCTTCTGGGTTCGTTCCCAGGCAAACAACGCCGCGCCGATCGCGCCGATGAACTGGGAATCGGGCGAGACATTCACCTTTCGTTCGAGGCGTTCTTCGATCGCCCGCACCATGCCCGTGTTGCGCGAAACACCGCCGGTGAAGGTGATTTCATCCTCGAGTCCGACACGGCGCATGAGCGCCACCGATCGTCCGGCAATAGCGTTATTCACGCCCCGGAGGACATCCTCCACCTTTTTCCCGCGCGCCAGATGCGAGAGGATTTCTGATTCGACAAACACGGTGCACATGTTGGTGATCCGGATGGGCCGCCCGGAGCGCATCGACACATCACCGATTTCATCCAGGCCCAGCCCCATGACTTGCGCCGAGGCTTCGAGAAAACGGCCGGTCCCGGCGGCGCATTTGTCGTTCATGCAGAAGTCGCTGACCTCCCCCTGGGCGCCGACTTTAATCGCCTTGGTGTCCTGCCCGCCGATATCGAGGATCGTCCGCGTTGCCGGGAAGAGATAATGCGCGCCCTTTCCGTGGCAACTGATCTCCGTGATCTGCGTGTGTCCGAAGGGGACCTTGTAGCGGCCATAACCGGTGCCGACAATGTATCCGATCTCCCAATCATCCGATCCGGCGCTGGCACGGGCTTCACTGAAAGCGCGCTCGGCCGCTTTGATGACATTGGCGCCAGTGGGCGTCAGACCGCGCCCGACGATGCGCTGATTTTCATCCAGGATGACCGCCTTGGTGGCGGTGGAACCGACATCTACTCCGGCTACATACATGGTGCATTGCCTTTCCTGAAAGGACGCACACCGTGCGCCCCGACAAGTTCCTAATGCGCGACCGTTTGCGCCCCCACGATGCGCTGATGCTCCAACGACTCGAAAAACGCGTCGATGCGATTCTTCAATTGGGCCTTGGAGAAATAACGGGGATCCGCCAGATCGGATTCGATGAACAACGTAGGGACATTACGCTCGTGGATAAAGACCTCGCGCATGTCGGCCTGGCCCATGGAAAACGCACGGCACGATTTGACCGAATGAATCACCAGCGCATCGGCGTGGTAATCGTGCAAGTACGAGTCCAGCATGTCAACGCGTCGCGCCAAATTGTAGTTCGTATAGCATTCCAGCGAGTACTCGGCCAGTGATTCTAACGGCCGTTCGGGATCATGGCGGTATCCGAAATCCCAAATCCCGCCGACCTTTGAGTATGACGAGGCCACACAAACAACGCCCCAGGTTTTGAACAACTCCCAGAACGTGCGGAAGTGCGGCCACGGCGGGGGGCCTTCCATCACGACGCGGAACCGCTCTTCCGGCACCGGGCCGGTGTGCGCTTCGACGCGTCCGGCGATCTCATCTTTCACAGCACGGTAGTAATCCACGCACTCGCGCGACCCGCGCATGACATAGATCGGAGCCATGAAGAAGACCGCCTCGAAGAAGGCATCGAACGGCGACGGCTGGCGCTTCGCCGAATGGAGGATGTCCACCCAAAGATCCTCGGCCTCGCGCGAGCAGCGGAGAAGTGCCTTGAGTTTATCTTCATCGTATTTTCGGCCGGTGATCTTCTCGCAGAGCGCGATCAATTCCTTGAGTTCGTCCATCATGTAACGAATGTCCGCCGTGCGTGTCTCCGGTCCCCGCGAGAACGGCACATCGAACATGTACAGCGGACAGTGAAAGTGCGCGGCCAGCGCCTCGAACCATTTGATGTATGTGTTGCACCCTGAGTAGGTGCAGACCAGAAGATCCGGTTTGGCCATCTTACCGAACGGACCCGTCATATCGCTGGCGACCAGACCGATATCGTTCTTCACATAGCCGCAGACGTCGGACGAGTAACCGAGATCTTCGGCTTTGAGAATCATGTCGCCCGCTGTGCGCTTGATGCCGCACTGCAGGGCATTCACCTCGGGGAAGACGACATGGAAATCGAAGACCTTGAGCAACTCCATGATGTTGCCGGAGATGAACAGATAGGCGACCTTTTCTCCCTTTTCGTTGGCGTGGGAAAGAGCGCTATACCAGTTCTGCAGGAGCTGCTTCTGGAGGTCCCGCCCTGTATTGGTTGTCGTATCGGTTTGAGAAGTAGCCATGATATCTCCCATAGTTCAGTCAGCAAAGAGGAGGATCGACTCGACAAATGTCTCCACCTGCGTGCGCACAGACTCGAAGACGCCCATCTTCTCTTCGAATTCAAAAGCGAGATACGGGATTCCCATCTGGTCGGCGACACTTTTGAGAAGCACGTAGTCATAGAGCGCTGGTTCACAGAACTTTGCCGCGCAGAAGATCACCCCGTCGACGCGGTTGGCCTTTATCTTATGCGTGAAATCGTCCACGCGTGGGCGGCCCCCATAGTGACGGACCGATGAGCTCACCGATTGCCGAACATACGCCTCCGCCAGAGAGCGGATCGGGTCTTCGCCGAGTTGCACCGGGGCGTCATACCAGCGTGATCCCAGAAGAAAGTCGTCATCGACGATATAGCACCCAGCCTCTTCGATGGACTCGAGCAGTTCCCACGGCGGCTGCTCGCAGAAAGCCCCTTCGATCACAATGCGGATATTGTCGCGCCGCCGGGCTGGACGGGCTTCCAGTTCGGCAAGGGTCGCGCGGAGAATCTTCGTGTGCTCTTCACGCGGCATCATCTGGCTCGCGCGCAAGAGAAGATAACTCTCGGTGGCGGAGATTGTCTCCGGGTGTTCGCGGCGCAAGGCGTACAGATCCGCGAGCGCCGCACGGTGTTCATTGAAGATTCCGACCGAGCGGGCGATCGCGGCATCGGTGATGCCATCGCCGATAAAGTCTTCCATCGCCCGCCGAAACCGCCGTAATTCCGTGGCGAAGTAATCGACCGCGGCGGGTGAGGCGACATTCTGCGGGCAGTGGAGATAGAAGGTCTGGATACCGGGGAAATTACGCTTGAACACGCCTCCCAGGTTCCGCGCTACGTCGCAGATCGACGTGAACACCATGGCATCGACTGGCTCCAGATAGCCGCGCATGCCGAGTTCCAGCGTCGACCGGGAGAGCGAGCAGACAAACGATTGCACGCGGGAATCGGCGTGGTCGATCTCCAAGTTGCTGCCGCCGCCCGCAATCGTGACCGGGAGCGCGCCAGCCGCATGCACGATCTCCTGCGGCGCCCAGACCGGAAAGTTGCCGACGATGGGAGACCGGCTGCCGTTCCGGCTCTTGAACTCCCGAAGCGTCGGCAACGTTGGGTCTTCGATCTGCTCTTTGCACCAGGCGATTCGTTCGTCGAACTTCATTGCAGTCTGCTTTTCAATCATTCGCTGCTCCAGCCAGGTTCTACACTCAATTCATGCTCGCAATCACCATCGCATCGTCGGAATGCACACCCGCAACGGGTCATGGCACGATCACCGATCTCAACCCACCTCCGACGCGCAACTGGTCGAAGGCGTCGTTGATCTTCTCAAGAGGAAACCGGTGGCTGACCAGTTCCTTCACTTTAATGCGTCCCGTCGCGGCCATCTCGATCAACGGGGGGTAATCCACCGGACGGCATCCGAGCGAACCGACGACTTCCATTTCGCGGTACATGATGCGTCCCGCGTTCAGCGTGACGTCCTGGTTGGTGTAGCCAACGATCACGAGCCGGCCGCCATTGCGCACGCAAGCGAACGCGGATGCGATGGTCGTCGGGTTGCCGATTGCCTCGAAGGCCACGTCCGCGCCCCCGCCGGTGAGCTTGCGGACTTCCTTGTCGATCCGTTCCACATTCTTCGGGTTGATCGTCGCCACCGCGCCGAGTGACG
>JAVHPP010000135.1:0-8399 GCA_036170655.1 Candidatus Zixiibacteriota bacterium
CTGTCCGTTCGCTGATGTGCCGCTCATGGCGGTCACATCACCGCTGTGCCGTGAAACCGTCCGATGTTCGGGAGACCGCTCCGAATGGGTTTGCTCGTCATGTCGTTGTTCTGTGTTCGGGGTGTCTTGCCATTCACGGGTCCGTTCGGAGCGTCCCTTTCTCTGGTCATCTCCCTCGCGTCCCTGCTGTTGTCGGTGGGACCGCTTCTCCGTTTTGTAACGCTCGATTTGATCGCGGAATTGCTCGTCACCGCCACGGCGCGCGGACTTGACGTACCCGCGTTCGCGCAGATCATTTCCACGGAATTGTCCGATCTCATACCGGTACTCGCGCTTCGGGTGGAAATCAAACGCGTGACGCCTCAGCAGCCGTGACCCGCTGTAGCAGGTGATGACATGGCGCCCATAGTAGTGACGCGGGACCCAAAGCGGTGCGATGCCGATAAACACGTTGTCGATATAGATGCGCTGCCCCACCGGCCAGCCGATGTAAATGTCGCCGTAGAAGACATCGGGCCAGCGGTCATCGTCGAAGTTGACGCGGCGGTAGTTGGGATGCCGCACCGCGAATGTCGCCAGATCGGTGGCGCACCAATCCCAGTACCGGCCGGCGATCTTGCGGTTGATCACGCGGATGTAGTCGAGACGTTCGGGGCCGGCATGGAAATCATACAGTTCGGGATCGCCGGAGACTGCCACGCCACGGATGACCGAACGCATGTACACAGGCCAGTCCGGCGGGGCAATCGGGAACTCTGTGGCAATCGCTTGGACATATTCGGTCCCCGGCGGGCCGTCGACCGTCCAGTCGTACCCGTCGCCCGATCGCGGAAAGCGGATCACATCGCCGGCGGACACGAAATTGTCGTCCCAGGGGTCGTAGGGGAAGAGGATCCGCAGATTGCCACGTGTGTCGATGTTGTATAGAATCAGGAAGCAATCGCGGCTAACTTCGACATTCATCGAGATTGGGTCGCCGATTGTGTAGCTGCTGCCCTCACCCCGATCCGGCCAGACCCAGATTTGCAGGTCTTCAGTCGGGCGTGGATGAATCTGAATGCGCGCGTCGATCTGAACATCGGCGCGCGGGGAGGCCGTCAGGCCAAGCGTCATGACAGCGCCTGCCAGCGCACTCGCGAACCTGTGTATTCGTCTCGTTTTCATGGCTGTTTCCTTTCGTTCGTTTCTTCCTTTGATACCGCTTTCGCTGGAGCGCACTGCCGTTCGTCCTCACGACCGCTGGCGAGCGTTTCTCTTGCCGCCGTCTTATTGTGGGCGAACACTTTCCGCAATCACCGTCGAATCTGCTGTCTGCTTTCCCAGAATTACCACCGTATCATGACAATTACTGCAATCTTCATCGTGATAATGCGGCGTGTCGCTCGAGATGATGGCGACGCACCCGGCGCTCAGACTTGCGGTGATGATCGCGCCCGCCAGAACTGTCCGATAGTTCGTCCTCATGGCTGATACCTCCATTTCGCTCCTTCTTCGTCCGCTGTTGTAGGGGCGCGGCTTGCCGTGCCCGCCACACTTCTGAATCGCTCCGTCTCGTTGGGTTCCATCCTCAAGCGGGCACGGCAAGCCGTGCCCCTACAGTCTGTCGTTATCTCTTTGCCATTGCCTTCACACTGTCTCCCGGGACCGCCGGTTTCAACTCCGGATTGCCGACCGCCACCTGATAGGCCCAGTCGATCAGCGCTGACGATGCGTTCTTTTGCGTGACACGGAACTTGGCGTAGTGGTCGTCGGCTGTCCAGACCGCGTAGGTGTGGCCCAGGATCAATTCACACCAGCCCAGCGACGACCAGCCGTCCGACGGTGCCCAGTCGAGGTCATCGAGAGTCTTCGTGTACCCGAAGTCTTGGATGTCGACGTCTGTGTTCGCCGCATTGACGAAGAGCGCGCCGTTGCCTGCATCATAGTCGATGTCGATGTCCGCGTCGGCATCGCCCGCCGCAACCCGTCTCCCACGGGAAAAATCAAACGCCGCAATCGATGGCTGCACATTGCGCGCGTAAAGAAGCGCGTCGTACCCGGCCGGACGCGGTGTATCGAAAACATCTTCGCGCGAAAGTTCGCTCTCGTTGCCGGCATCGTCGAAGGCATCGGCCGCATAGTAATAGGTGACGCCGTTGACCACGTTGCGGTCCACATACGAACCCTGTCCGGAGACGTCGGCGATGCGCGTGTACACTCCATCCGGCATGTTTGAGCGATAAATCCCATATCCAGCCAAATCCGGCTCGGTATTCTCAAACCAGAGGATTTCGACTTCATGATCGCCGGTGACGCTGGTCACTCCGCGCGGCACGGCTGGTGGTGTTGTGTCGGCGGGCGTTACATACACCGTGCGTGTCGTCTCGCACCCACCGATCATCAAGCCAATCGCCATGCAGCCAATCGTCGTTGTCATGTATCGCAGTCTCATGTTCATCCTCCTGTCGTCTCTCCGAGAGCCGTTACAGCATGAAGCGTGCCAACGTACACAAGACCACGTGGCGGGGCATAGTCGTGCGCCTGCAACACGATGTGTCGTCATTGCTTATGTCACTGACATGACGTGCCCCTCAGCAGCCATTACCAGTTGCCACAGCCGGGAATAAGGTTGGTTGCACATTTTTGGGGCGTAGCTTGTTGCAGGCGAAAATCCGGCCACTCCGTGTGTTGTCGGTGCGGCCATCGGTCGCTTGCCGTTATGCTGTTCGCCGTGTATATATGGAATTGGAGATCGCACGGGGCCGACCATGCCGGCAAACCTTCCACCGCAGTACGTCCAGCTCGAGCACGATTACCGCAACGAGAAGGATGCCGATAGACGGCTGGCTTTGCTGGAACGTATGCTGGCCGAGATTCCCAAGCACAAGGGAACCGACCGCATGGTCGGCGAGCTTAAGCACAAGATCTCCACACTGAAATCGCAGTTGGATGCGTCGAAGAAACACGGCGCAACCCGGCAGGCTTCCCTCGATCACATACCCCGCGAAGGCGCCGGACAATTTGTTCTCGTTGGCCCTCCCAATTCGGGCAAATCCAGCATCGTCGGCGCGGTCACGCGGGCGCCGGTGGAAATCGCCGAGTGGCCGTTTGCGACTCGCAAACCGGTGACCGGCATGGCCGTTTGGGAGAATGTCCGTCTGCAATTGGTCGATACACCGCCGATCGCGGAGGAGCTCTGCGAGCCGTACGTTTTCAACATTGTCCGAACCGGTGACGTTGCCGTTCTCGTGTTGTCGCTGGGTGACGATGGGCTTCTCGAAGAATATGCATACGTGCTCGATCGTCTGCACCAGAGCAAGGTGCGTCTCCAGGGGCTGGTTGCGCCCGACCCCCTATTTTCCACCGCGCTGGTCAAACCGGTGATCATCGCGGCCACCGGTATCGACAAGCATGACGCCGCCACCCGTCTGGGCTTGCTGCAGGACACCGTTGGCGACAAAGCGCCGATTTGGCCGATGTCAGTGACCGAACGCCGCGGTCTCCAGGATTTTCTCGGCGGATGTTTTGTGGCGCTCGGCCTGCTCCGTATCTACACGAAGACACCGGGCCACCCCGCTGACATGAATGCGCCGGTGCTGCTGCCCCACGGCGCAACTGTGGGCGATGCCGCCCGCTCAATCCACAAGGACTTCGCGGAAAAACTTCACTATGCGAAGATCTGGGGAAAGGACACGTTCGATGGCCAGCGTGTCATCGCGGATCACGTCGTCACCGATGGCGACATCCTGGAGTTCCACGTATGACCGTCTGCTGTCGGGAGAGGACCTCTATTCCGCCAGAAAGTCAATGAATCGTCAAGCCCAAGGGGGATCGATGAAAGTGCTTCGCTGGATCTTCGTTATCGTTCTGGTTGCAGTTGCAGCGGCGTTCTTGATTATCTTTTTGCCGAAAATCGTTGAGTTCGGACGGCGGTGCTGCGGACGGTGCGCCTCAGATGAACAGCCGCCACTGAACGCGGACGGGTTTGCCGCGTAATATCTCTCAACTCCTGGGAGCGCTGCCCCCGCTAATTGTCATTTCCGCGCACGCTCGAATCTATCTTCTCTTTCGCCCATCCCAGTGGGCCCCCGCGCTCGGGCGTGTTGAAAAACCCCTGCTCGACTATACAACTCGAGAAACGTAGTTGCTTCTATTGGGAGGGCGAGGCTCCGGCCAAGCCTTTTCGGTGGGAGGCAGAAAAAGAGGCCCCGCGGGAGCCTTGCCCTCCCGCTGGGAAACCTGCTGGCATTTGGCGGATGGGGGTTTTTCAACACGCTCGTTCGCGGGGGTGGCTTCACCCACTATGGCCAGGGCGTAAGGCTTTTCCAAACGCCCTTCTGTCGGGGTTGGATCGAGGCTTGGTCTGTTCCGCCGGATCAGCTCAGTGCTTCACAATCTGTTGAAATGGCGGCGGTTCTGCGCTCGAGCGGGATGATCCCTCTGCCGAAAAAGACCAATATGAACACGAAATTCAACTTGCGAACAGTCCGGAACCCTCGTATAAAACGACTGTTATGGTAGTCGGAGCATGAATTCAACACAGGGACAGAGATGAACCCAACAAGCGCCGAGACAAAAGAGTTCCATAGTTCAGTGACAAGGCATGAAGTCAAAACGACCAGCGGTTCCACGGCCGGACGACCCGCAGGGACCCTGGGCAATGGGGGCAAGACGAACGCTTCGCCACGACCACTTGAGGTTGCCGCAGCACCACGGCCTCACGCCGGCCTGACCACCGGCCAGCTCCTTTCACTCTATCGCTGGATCTACACGTCCCGACGTGTTGACGACATGGAGCGGAAGTTCAAAACACAGTCGAAGATCTATTTCCAGATTTCGGGGGCGGGCCATGAAGCGATCCTGGCGGCGCTGGGACTCGTGATTCGTCCCAAGGTTGACTGGTTTTATTGCTATTACCGCGATCGCACCTTGATGCTCCCGCTGGGAATGACACCGCAGGAAATGCTTCTTGATGCCGTCGGCTCGGCTGAGGGTCCGTCTTCCGGCGGTCGCCAGATGCCGTCTCACTGGGGGCTCAAGCGCGTCAATGTCGTCACAAAATCGTCCTGTACGGGCACCCAGTTCCTGCAGGCGGTCGGATGTGCGCAGGCGGGACGCTACCTCAATCACATGCCGTCAATCACGCCGGATCGTATTCCCTATGATCCGGAGGAGATCACCGTTGTGACTGGCGGTGACGGCACGACGTCCGAAGGCGAATTCTTCGAAGCCATCAATGTTGCATGTCTGGAGACAGGTTATGGCCAGTTGCCGGTCCTGTTTCTGATCGAGGACAACGGGTATGCGATTTCTGTGCCGCGATCTCTTCAGACGGCGGGTGGCTCGATCTCGAAAGTCCTTGGCGGTTTGGCCGAAAGTGGCCTCTTGGAAATTGTGGAGGTCGATGGCACCGATCCGGTCGCCAGCTATGAGGTTCTGCGCCGGGTCGAGCATCGTCTGCGGAAGGAACGTCGTCCCGTGCTGGTCCATTCACACGTAGTTCGTCCCTACTCCCACTCAGAATCCGATGACGAGAAGTTGTACAAAACGCCGGAGATGAGGGAGAAGGAACAGGAACGCGATCCGCTCAAGACATACCCGCAGTACCTCATGCAGCATGGCGTGGCTACCGAGACACAACTGGAATCTCTGCGACGGGAGATTGACGCTGAGATCGAAGAAGCCGCTGCCTATGCTCTGGCCGCGCGTCGGCCGGACGGAGGCTCCGCCAAGTTGTTTGTCACCTCGCCCGATGTAGATATGACGTCCGACCGCTTTCTGTCTGAGCCGGCGTTTGAAGGTGGCGAACTGACCTTGATTCAGGGCATCAATAAGACACTGTTTGATGAAATGGCCCGCAATCCGGGGATTCTCCTCTTTGGCGAGGATGTCGCGGATGTCGGCAATGCTGAACTGCTGGGCAAAGTCCCCGGTAAAGGGGGCGTCTTCAAGGCGACCATTGGTCTCCAGAAGGAGTACGGGTCGCTGCGCGTCTACGATTCTCAGTTGGCCGAGGCGACGATTGTTGGCACGGCGACTGGGATGGCGACACGCGGGCTGAAGCCGGTTCCGGAAATCCAATTCGGCGATTACGTCTGGCCCGCTATGATGCAGCTCGTCGATGAAACATCCAAAATTCGTTGGCGTTCAAATAACAACTTTCAATGCCCTGCCGTCATCCGCATCGCCGTGGGTGGCTACTTGGGTGGTTCCGGCGCCGTGTATCACTCGCAATCGATCGAAGCGACATTTGCCCATTTTCCGGGGATGCTGGTGGCAATGCCGTCATGTGCCCTCGATGCCGTCGGCCTACTGCGCACCGCTTTGCGCGGGGACGACCCGGTCTTGTTCCTCGAACACAAACGCCTCTATCGCCAGCCGATCCTCAAGTCACGTTACCCCGGACCCGATTTCACCATTCCGTTTGGGCGCGCCCGCATCGTGCACGAAGGCCAGCAGTTGACCATCATCACGTGGGGCGCCACCGTGCTCAAAGCCAATGCGGTCGCGCAAAAGCTGGCGCCTGACGGCATTGATATCGAAGTGATCGATCTGCGCACAATCGTCCCGTGGGATAAGGAAACGACTGCCGAGTCGGTCCGCGAGACTGGCAAAGCGCTGGTTCTCCACGAGGATGTCCGCTTCATGGGCTTCGGCGCCGAAGTGGCCGCATGGATCAGCGAGAATCTCTTCGACGATCTCGATGCCCCCGTTCGCCGTGTCGGTGCACTCGCCACCCCGGTGGGGTATGGCCCTGAACTGGAGAATGCCATCCTGCCGCAAAACGATGACATCGAGCGGGCGATCCGGGAACTGGCGGCGTATTAGCAGCACGTGCCCTTACCGCTGTCACCGTTGACTATCATTTGTAAAAGCTATGACAGTTTGATGTGGAGTGCGGCAGCTTGCCGCCGCTTCAAAGCGCAGGCAAGCCTGCGCATTCCAAACAAAAAAGACACGAGTTTCACAAAGTAAGGCCAATTCTTCGATCGACCAATCCCGCGTATCTTGCCTCAGGACGGAGTGCCGTGGTCAGCGGGCAGCGAAAGGCCCTCTTCTGCGGTCCTGTTTTTGACAAGAAAGGGAACGGTTTTGGCCGAGAATGCTTGACACGGCGACTTCGCGCCTTATCATTTTCTCATGGTGGACAGGATGTCACTCCATTTACCTTGGAGAGAATCCGGCTTTGCATGATGAGAGGCGATATATGATGTCCCTGGACGAATCGCCAAAGTAACGTCGGACCCGCAGCGAAGGGAGCACGATATGCAGTTCACAAAAGCGGAGGAGTACGGTCTGTTTGGCGCCATCTATCTCGCCAAACAGTTGCCATCCACCGTGGCAACCTTGCGCGATATTTCACATGCACAGGGCGTCCCGGAAAAATTTCTCGCCAAGATTTTCCAGAATCTCACCGGGGCCGGTCTGATCCGTTCGCACCGCGGTGTGCACGGTGGATTTTCCCTGGCCAGACCCGCACGGCGCATTTCCATTGCCGACATCATCGAGGCCATTCAGAGCGGGAGCGATCCGATCAAGTGCGTAGTCAAACGCCGCCCCTGCGCCAAAAAAGATGACTGTCCAGTGCGCGACCTGATCATGGAGGGCCGCCAGCAGATGTTCAAGCACTACAAGAAGCGGACGCTGTACGATCTTGCCAGCCGGTACGATTGAGCGTCCGTCCACCGGTCCAGTCTGTGTCGGGGCGGCCCTGCGTGGCCGCCCAAGAGTGGAGCAACCATATAGGGTTGCCCCGACATTGTGTCCCAGTGTCGATTTCTGTCTCCTGAATCCCTTGCGTCATCAGCCCCAATTCCCTTGTTTCGGCGCTGGCTGAACAGGCTAAGCGCGAAGCGGGGGGGAAGTCGATGAATCGGGTTAGTTGCAGATATGAAGACGGGAGAATCCGGCGATTGAGAACGATGTTGGTGATCCTGGTCGCTGTGGCCCTCCCATTTGGTGGTCAGGCGCGCAGCGAAGATGCATCTTCTTTCCGGGGCACCAAACTGATCTGGCCGTCAGGGGCAATCGCGTTTCCGACAGGACGTTTTGCCAGGACCGATATCAAGGCGAGCTCACCCAAACTGGGTAATAAGACCGGCTGGAATTTCGGTGGCGATGTCGGTTATTTCCTGAGCGAGTTTGTCGCAGTTGGGGCTGGTTATGACTATGGCCGCTTCAAGATCGATTTCGGCGGCGACCCCGAGGCACGTCCAGTCCCCACCAACCTGGCCAGAACTTCCGTGACCACAATTCAAGCGTGGGCGCGTCTCTTTCCGCAAGGAGGATACAGTCACTGGCAGCCGTACATCCTTGTCGCCGCCGGCATTGGACGTCCAGTCGGGACAATCGAATACACAAGCCCCGTTCCCATTGACACGCTTATCGTGGCCCGGCTCGAGAGCAAGGTCAAAATCTCT
>JAVHPP010000136.1:0-1784 GCA_036170655.1 Candidatus Zixiibacteriota bacterium
CCTCTTCTATTGGCCCCCGGGCCACACGGTCAAGGTCGGCAAAGATGCCGAGGTGGTCCTGTTCAGCCCGCAACACGAACACGGCGAGGTCATCAACCACATGCTGGCGAAGATGGCCGGCTGATCGCAGCCGTCGGCTTGCTGCCTAAGTAGCGCCTCGCGCGATGGTCGGCAGCCGCTGGAGGGATTTCGTTGCCCCCGATCCGCCGGGTGCGCTGGATGACAGACTTCGCGTCTGGTCCCTTGGGCGAAACCACTGACCAAGGTCAGTGGCACACTACTGACCGATGGCAGTGTAAGCGCCTACGACCGACAAGTGCAATGCGTGGCCGAGGCAATCAGACTCCAGAGAGGGAACCTGTGTGCCACTGACTTAAGTCAGTGGCGTCACGCCGCGAATCGCCTGGTTTTCCAATTGGGTAGGTTGGATCTCTGATAGATCAACGCACAGGAGATACCATGTCAGAACCCACAAATTTCCACGGAATAGGCAGTTCTCTCATCCCCGCAGCCCTCTTCATCGGTGCAGGGTGACATCTTTAAGCATGGGTCACGTGTCAGGTTATTCAACACGCCCTGAAAACAATGGCGCATGGATGGACGGACATCACGACACGTGGACACGAGTCATTTGAGGGACGCGCGGGTGGTGTGCGTAACGCGCTGTACGACAACGAGGTGCCGCCACCCCCGGACTCTCCCCGTGTTTTTCTTATTTGATCCTTGACAGGGACATATTTGGTCATGAAATTGGCCCCCTGTGGAAGATGTGACTTGTAGAAATCTCATCCTTGGGAGGTGGAAATGAACACAGTTCGTCTGGTTTACAGTGGAAAACTTCTGATCGCTCTTGGCCTGACCGGCGCTGTGGCTCTGATCGCCGGTTGCAGCAAGAAATCGACCAAGTCGGAAAACCGCGCGCCCGTCATTGCTTCCGTAACGGCGAATCCGCAGACAGTCAATGCCAGCGGCACTTCAAACATCGCCGTCGTGGCCTCAGATCCTGATGGCGACCAGTTGCAGTACACGTACACGGCGGCGTTCGGCACGGTCCTGCCAAATGGTCCGATGGCGATCTGGACTCTGCCGGCACAACCGGGCGCTTACACGATCAACGTCACGGCTTCCGATGGCCATCTGTCGTCCAACGCGGGCCAGGCCGGTGTCACGGTCAGTCAGCCGCAGGTGGTGACACGCGTTTCGGGTACGATCAGCTTCGTCCCCGGACAGTCGGGTGATTTGTCGAATTGCCGTGTTGCGATCTACACAACGTTGGATGAGTGGGCCAATGACACGCCGGTGCGGTTTGTCGCTACGACCGGCTCGGGCGCCCAAGTGACCTATATCATCGACAACGTTGTTCCAGGCAACTACTACATCGACGCGTGGAAGGACGTCAACAACAATGGCGAGATCGATTTCAACAGCGGTGACTTCTACGGCTGGTACGGAAATGGCGCCTATCCCAACGGCACTCTGACCCAGTTCCCGGTCAACCAGGGCCAGACAGCGTCCATCAACATCCAGATGGCAGTTCTCTAAGTCTCTGCACCAATGACAAACACGAGACCCCGCTCCTACTGGAGCGGGGTTTTCTCTGCCCGGAAGATGCGACGCGGCCGCGATGCCGACTCGTCCGGTCTGCAAATCCATTTAGAGCTTCTAACAAAATGACCGCGCACACTGATGAACATGGCAGGTTGAGTTGACCGGTGAGCGGTGGGAGGGCGAGGCTCCTGCCGAGCCTCTCCTTCCCCCAGCCAAGAGGCTCGGCAGGAGCCTCG
>JAVHPP010000137.1:0-8323 GCA_036170655.1 Candidatus Zixiibacteriota bacterium
CCCGCACGAAGCAGCGTTACGCGTATTGGCGCAAGGCTTTGTTGACTACAAGAACTGATGGGAGACTGCCAGCGATGCCTTCGCGGGAAGGATCGGGGAACTCACTCTTGCGTTCTGCCCGGAATTCACGGGTATATGCGTAATCAAGTGAGCCTCGACCCCGCTTCAAGGCGGGGTTTCTCTTGAGTCCCCGTCCAAGCGCATCCTGCATCGTGTCCAATCCGGCTGTGTCCGACCGTGGGTGTCGGCTATGCGGCCAGTTATCTCCATCTTCGATTCCCTGCCCAAAGCGGCAGTGCCGCTGCTTGTCTTCGGGCGCCGGGCTGTCTTCCTGCTGCTTGTTTTTTCCGCTGTGTTCCTGCCACGACCCGTGGATGCCGAATCAGAACGATCGATCACGGGGATCGTCTATGACTCTATCACTGGCAGTCCGGTTGAGGATGCTCTCGTCCGCGTGATCGGAACCGCGTTCGCCACCCGCACGACAGCAAGCGGCTGCTTTGAACTCTGTTCGGTGCCGACTGGTCGCTGGCAGGTCGATGTTCGGCGCATCGGATATTTCCCCTCGGCTCCGGTCCTTGCCGAAGTGGTCGAGGGGTTCGAGCGGCGGATTCGTATCGCGTTGTCGCCGTCACCAGTTCCGCTTCCGGCACAACAAGTCGAGCATACGTCAGTATCGCTGCAACGGGAGACGGGAACCAGACGGTACACGAGCGAACAGATCGCACGTGCCGGCCACCGCACGCTGGCCGATGCTCTCGATGCGATTCCCGGTGTGCGCGTGTACGGTTCCAGCGAATCGCCAGGGGGCACGCGTGTATCCGTGGGCGGCGCCTCCCCGGAACGTGTCGCCGTTCTGCTGGATGGCCTCCCTCTGGCGATTGGAGCAAATGGGGCAGTCAATCTCGATGTCATTCCCCTTGCAGCAGTCGCCTCAATTGAAGTGACGCCGGGGTCGCAGTCCGCCGGAGTCGGGGATGCGGCCATCGGCGGTGCCGTCAACCTGCGGACGCGTTCTGACGCTTCCGAGGGGCAGCAGCGGGCCGAATTCTCCGACGGGTCCTTTGGAACGTACCGTGGGGTGGTGACAGTCGCGCCCGCGATTCTCCAGTTCATCCCGCATCTCACGCTGGAGAAGTATGGACGCGGCAGTCGTTTCACCTATCCCGATGGCGATAGCACGGCGGTACGGCAGGGTGTCGGCATCAATGGCTGGCGGGGATTCTTGGGGCTCTCACCCACGACTGTGCAGGCATGGCACGTCTCCGCCTTTGTCCACCGATCCAAAGTCGGGGCTCCCGGTGCGCTCGAGCAGTTGTATCCCGGCGCCGCGAACGAGAACACACGCGTGCGCGCTCAAGGTGTTTGGGAACACACCACTCATCCCGGCTCCATCTTGGGTGTCTCGCTCTGGTACGAGAGCGGCGACGATCGTCTCCGTTCCACGCGGCCGGTCCCGTTTAACGCGGAGATGCGTGAGCGTTTCCTCGGCGCACGGCTGCGTGGGCAACGCACCATCCTGAAGGCTGTGGGGCAGCTCTTTGCGGAATTCGTCTCCCGACGACTGGAAGGGCGGGATTACCAGCGTCCGAACCTGGCATTTGGTGTCCGTCACCGTCAAGAGTTCGCGCTGCGTGGCGCAGCCAGGAGAACAGCAGGTCTCGGCCCGTGTGCGATGACGCTGGCGCTTTCGTCGGCGCTCGATGGCGACAACCGATTCCCGCCTGCCTATTCGCCGCGCATCGACCTTGCCGGTTCGCTGCCGTTCGGTCTGTCAGTTCGCAGTGGCTGGGGCCGCTCCTTCCGGCGTCCCTTGTTGACTTCCCTGTTCTGGAAGGCCGACGCGTTCAGCGTCGGCAATCCCGATCTGCGGCCCGAACGTGCCTCCGAGTGGGATCTCGCGGCTGTGTTCCGGCGCTGGGGCATCACGGCCGACAGCCGGTACTTCGTGCGTCATGTCCGGGACATTATTACGTGGGAGCGCGATTTCATGGGGCGTTTCCAGCCCCGAAATGTCGCGAGGGCTTATGTATTTGGACGGGAAGACCACCTGGCGGTCGCGGCGTTCCGCGGCGCGATCAGCGCTGACTACTCGCATGTCTTTACCGGCGCGTATGACCGCAGCGGTGAGCTCAATCACGATGGCATGGTTCTCGTGATGACGCCCCGTCACACTCATGAATTGTCTCTCGACGCGTCGCTTGGGCGCTGGAGCGGGCGCGTTTCCGGCCGATGGATTTCGGCACGCGAGATTCTGCGGCAGAATAACAGGAACAAGCAGGTGCGCCCCTATGGTGTCATTGACGGTTTTGTTCGAGCGGCAGTACGGCGCCGCAAGCCGGCGATGCAGGCAGGACTGCGCGTGGACAACATCACCAACACGCGCGTCGACCTGCTGGTCCGCTATCCATCGCCGGGACGCGCCTGGTCGGCCGAGATGACTGTGCAGTTCTGACGGGACGAAGAAAGTGGCCACTCCTGATGGGCCAGATTCAGAGGCGAAACCAAGTTAGTCGAACCATGACATTTACAATTTCACAAGGAGGATGAAATGTTCGTTCACGCGAGGCATCTGTACAATCTGATTGTCTGCTCGGTCGCGGTTCTCACCGTCATTGGTTCTGCGCCCGCGCACGCGGTGCAGGACACCGACCGTCTGCTCCTGATTAACAATCTTGCCGAAACCATGACCCTGATTGACCGGGCCGGCGATTCGATTGTGCCGAATGTCCTGACCTTGGGATTGGTGCCCAACCGCATTCGCATGGCGACGTCGGCGATCCTGGTGGTCAATTCCACCTCGGACGATCTCTGGGTCATTGACCCCAATACGATGGTCCGGCTACGAACGGTTACATTCCCTGATGGGGAGAATCCCTGGGACGTGGTCGCCATCAATGATACGCTGTGTGCCGTCAGCCTTCTTTTGGCCAACGATGTCGCGTTCGTGAATTATGTTTCCGGAACTGAGCTGGGTCGTGCCCATGTCGGCACGAGTCCGGAGGGTCTGGCAATGGCTGATGGGAAACTGTGGGTCGCCAACAGCGGCTTCAATTTCAACACGTTCACCTTTGAACCGGGGACGGTCAGCGTCGTGAATCCGGTGACGCGGGCCGTTGTTGCGACCGTGCCGGTTGGCTTCAATCCCCAGTCGCTGGCGTTTTCGCCGGATGGCGAATTGCATGTTCTCTGCACGGGTGACTATGCGTCGCATACAGGGATCGTCTATGTGCTCAACCCGGCCGCCATTACTGTGACCGATTCCATCCCTCTGGGTAGCGCTCCCGGCGACCTGGCGATCGATCGCGATAACATGGCCTATGTGGCGGCCGGGGGTTGGGCCGATTCGGGGCAGGTCTATCGCTACGATGCGCACACGCACGCGGTACTCAACAACTCCGCGAATCCGTGGCATTCCGCGCGCGGTGTGACTGCTGTGCTGCCACGGCTCGAAGGCGGCGTTTATGCCTTGTGCTTCGATGCCGACTCGGTTGTTGAACACCGTCTCAATGGGACAGTGGTGAGAGCATGGCAGGTGGGTGACGGCCCCGTATCAGCCGTGTACATCACAAACCGTGTCCCCGGCGATCTGAACGAAGACGGCGCGCTCGATGTCCTTGATGTGGTCGCCGCGATCGACTTTGTCTTCAATGGGGGCGCCCCTCCCGTACGTCTGGGCTCGGCTGATGTCAACTCCGACTGCGCGGTGGACATCCTTGACATTGTCGCGATCATCGACGCGGCATTCAGCGGGGCAGGCGCCTTCCTGCACTGGGGGTGCTGACCATGAATATCCTCTCTCGTTGGACTTGCGCGCAGCTTCTGTGTGTAACGCTCCTGCTGGTCCTGATCTTCGGCGGTTGCCATTCCCGCGACGCGGCTCGCGGGGCACACAACCGTCCGGCCGGGAATGGTGCCCTGATCATTGCCTATGCGCCCGATTCGGCCGACACATTTGCGGCGTCCAATGCCGACTCGGCGCTCGTGCTGGATTGGCTGCAGAAGTCCTGTGCACAGGGAGGAATCGATCTCGAAGTCAGGAATTATCCGTTCGGCACGCTCATCACGCGGGTTGGACCGCGTCGCAATGGCGATGGCGGGAACTGGCTCTACAAGGTCAATGGTCAGATGGTCCCCAAAGCGGTTTCAGCGCACCGCGTCTCGACGGGAGATACGGTGTTGCTTTTCTTCAAGCAGTAAGCCGTGACCGGCAGGTCTGGTCATCATCGAGGAACGATATCACGCCCCGGCTGTCGTGGACCTTCCTTAAAGACCCCGGTTTCAGCCTTCTGTGGCGTCCAGTTTCAGCGTTCCGTGGCGACCGCTTCGGGCCTCCTGCAGTGTCCCGTTTCAGCGTTCTGTGGCGCCCCGCTTCAGCCTTCTTCTAACACCCCGCTTCAGCGGGGTGATTGGGGACGCTCTCCCTCTATTCTCAGCCGCTTCAGCGGCTTTAGAGCGAGCAGGTGGGTCGGCCACCCCGCGCTGAAGCGCGGGGTTAGTAGATGACAATCGAACACTCCGCCGATCGCCGCCGATCGCGTGACCACTGTCCCTTGACCTCCTTCCTCTGTTGCCGGATATTCACGGCATGAGAACGGAGGCGTCGCTGCGCTTCTGGACCATTCCCAACGTGCTGTCGATGTCGCGTGTGGGGCTATTGCCGGTGTGGTGGATGCTGATGTCCTCGGCCGATCGTACGCTCTGGTGGTGGGGTGGAGGATTGGTTGTGTACGGGATTGCCTCCGATGTGCTGGATGGCTACCTGGCGCGGCGTTGGCATCAGATCAGCGAATGGGGAAAGATCCTCGATCCAGTGGGCGACAAGATTGTGGCCGCCGTGGTCAGTGTGTTCTGTGTCATGCACCGATCGTTGCCGGTTGCTGCGCTGGCGCTAACGGTCGCGCGCGATCTCGGTCTGGTGGCGGCCGGCTGGATCGTCTACCGGCGTGTGCGCGTTGTGCCGTCGTCAATCGACTTTGGGCGGTATGCCGCGCTGGCATGGGGGATCACACTTGCTTTCTATGCCTTTGACTGTCAGCCATACGCGCGTCTGATTCTCTGGCCCGTTGTGATTGTCTACCTCGCCGCCGGGGTCTTGTACGTCGTCAGACGGCGCAGAGTTGTCTCTGGCGGTGTATGAGAACGCCTACTTGATAATCACGATTTTCCCGACCTGCGTCCCCAGACGCGAGGTGACTTGGTAGATGTAAATGCCGGAAACCACGGCCTGCGCGTTGCGCGACACCAAGTCCCAACCTGCCGACGAGGAATAGGTCGTCAGGAACTTGTCCGGATGGTGGATCGTGCGGATCAGATCGCCGTCGAGAGAATAGATCGAGATCGTCGCTGTGTCGGGCAGGTTGATGAAATGGATGCGGCGGTCGTGCTCGGTGAACTCATCTTTGCCCACCGCCTCGTACCCCTCGGCATAGTAATTCGTTGGATTGCCATTGACGTCATTGTAACTGATCTTGTAGGGATTGGGATATACGCCGACCTTCAGACCCGAATCGATGACGACATCCGCTGAGTAGATCGGGTGGCCATACTGGCTGTCGTTGGTGGGCAGCGATTCGAGCGGGTCCAGCGCCTTCTCGTAGTCGCCAAAGTCGGACGCCGTGACCGCAAAGTACAAGGGCACCGAGTATTGCAGATTGTCGATCGTGATCTCATACATCTAGGTCAGGACTTTGTTGTCGATCACCGTGTCCCTGACCTTGACCTGCTGGATCGGGTTGTCTTCCACACGGCCGTTCTCCACGTACTGGTTGGTCCGGTTGTAGTCCTGCGGCAGCCAATATGAGTACCGCTCCCGGTACCCGATCCAGATGATGTCCCCGCGCACGTTGCGCGTCGTGTCCAAGGCCGAGTCCGGATAGGCGCCCGTCAGCGAGGCGGTCGCGTAGTTGAGCGGATCGAATCCGGGATCGTTGAGAATCTGCCGCCACTGCTCCGGCGGCAGCGGATCGGATATTTGACGCCAGTCGTTGCTGTCGGCGCGGTAGGCAAAGCGTTTGAAGTCCCCCCTGTCCCAACTGGCGATCAGCGAGTACTGGTCATCCTGATCGAGACGTCCCGCATACACTTTGTACCCCTCGAAGTCGCGCTTGCGGGTCATTGGGTCGCGCTCCAGTTCGGTGAAAGCCCCATTCCAGCGCAGAATCACCTTCCCCGGGATGCTCGTGAGTTGGAACACCGGCGGCGGCGGCGCCTGCGGCCCCCGGAAGTCGGGTACCCCGTCTCCCTTGTAGAACACCGAATCGCACCCGCTGGCAAGGGTGACCGGCACCAGCGTGGTCTCCGGCGGATTGGCGCCGGTGATCACCGTATCGACGCGCACAGTGTCCACCGCATCGCAATTGACGAGGTAGGCGCGGCCACGGTTCCCGTCGTGGTCGGTATCGACGCCGGGATTGTCGAACACCCAGTCGGCCCAGCGCGCATTGGTGATCAGATCGGAAAAGTCCAGCCCGGCGCGATACTTTCTCGGGTCGGCCGGATCGAAGTTCTCGGCAAAGTTGCGCGGGCTGCGGTGGAAGTCGGCCCCCGCGATGACTGCCACCGTGAACGGCACCGAATCGCCGGGGGCGATGTCCGGTAGGGGACCATAGGACAACATATAGTAGGCCGTCGTGCCACCGGCAATGTCCCGCGTCCAGCGGGGATCCGATGGCGGGGCTGCCCACCCGTAAGGGCGGTAGTCAATCGCGCTGTACATCTGATCATAGTCGACCTCGCCATTTGTGGCGATCCGATAGGTCCCGCGACTTCCCTCCGGTGCGCCGACAAACCCGCCATACACGAACTTGTTCTCTGCGAGGCGAGGACCCCAAGTCCGCTCTGCAGCACTCCAAAACGATGGGGGATCCTGTGTCCACCAGTTATACGAGAATCGTCCGCCAGTCGGGACCCGCAGAATCCTTACACCCAGAACCGCGGTTTCACTTGCTTTGGTGAATGTGTAGCCATTGGAATCGGGATCACCGTCATTGCCGGCAGACCAGGCCAGATTCATGGTGTCGAGCGTACTTGGGACGATGCCCGGAACCGTCTGCAAGAGACCGCATATGTCGCCGGCCTGCTCGGGTGGGACGCCGCTGCAAGACCCCCAACGTGGGGGCCAGCAAGGTCCCACGAAACGCAGGACGTCGCCGGATTGGAGCAGAACCGCACTTTGAAGCGTCTGGCCGGAGATGTTCTTGAACCAAGTGTCCACCAGGATGAAGCGTTTGGCGAAACCGTCAGACCACGCGTAGCTTGTCGCGTGAATCTCCAGCCCAATCGATATTGCAGGCCGAAGATCAATGGGATCAACACCGGGACGTTCTACGAGTCCCGTGTCGTACGTGACAGCATAAATTTGTTGCACCGCGCGTGCTGCAGGATCATAGTATTGGCTGGTCTTGAGTGACGACGATTCTCTGATTGTACCAAATGTGAAGGCCTCTCCCGTCGAAACACGCTCACCTGTCCAAGCTGGTGCGATTGTGTCTGTACCACGCACACATGCGAAGGCGGACCCGCACTGTCCGTAGGTATGGTTACTGCCTTTGGGGAATTCGATTTCAAGGACCCACCCAAAACCGCCGACGAGCGCCCGAATGTCGCCGACGTCGAGGGTCTTCAGGCGGTGGTCTGCTAAAGACGACGGGCATGCCTGCCCGCAGATCAGCGAGAGGATCGCTGCGGTCAGGCCGTTTATCATAATGGCAAGAGAACATCCTCGTGACATGACAGAACCCCACCGACATCTCATTTGACAATACTGGCACTGTCCAAGTCGAAGAATACATGGGTGACCAAAACACGATGCCCGATGACGACCAGGTAGGGGAAGGGTTGGCCGACAGCGATCTTCTCAATGTTGTGTTCGAGATACTCTTGCAGACCGTCGGGAACGGCCTGACGGCGCACCTCGTTCTTCTCCGCCCCGTACATCGTCCCGAAGCGCCCACCGGCCAGGAGCGCGACGCCAATGCCCAGCGTCACGAGAATCCCCCTCGTTATCACCCTCCGGCTGACGACGGCATTCTTTCCCAACTGCGGAACCTTCCCCATGTCCTTGCTCCCCGTGTCCGGGCAATGACACACAATGCGACCATAAGATACCGCAGAGGGGGGCCTGTCAAGTGTTCTTTGCAATTGTCTTTTTACCAGAATGGCGCCCTCTGTGAGCCGGGAATTGTGACCGGGATCGCCAAGGATGCCACACAGGAAGAGTGCGTGTTGAAAAACCCCGATTCGGGAAATGGGGACGCGTTTTCCAAAGGGGAGGGCGAGGCTCCTGCCGAGCCTCTCGGGCGGAAGGCGGAAAAAGGCTCGG
>JAVHPP010000138.1:0-8320 GCA_036170655.1 Candidatus Zixiibacteriota bacterium
GTGACGCGAAGAAGATTGGGACGGTCGTCAATTTCACGATGGCCAGCGCCATAGCCGACCGCTTCCGGCGTCAGCATTGCGTCGTCAACGAACTGAGCAACCTCCGCCAGAATGGCCGCACCGGTCGGGGTAGTCGTCTCGCCGAGACCTTGCTCAAATCGGACTGGCCGACCGCGCAGGATCTCCAAGACCGCCGGAGCGGGATAGATAATGGGGCCGTGTGCCGATCGTCCCAACCCCGAGCCCAGTACTAGTGGCGCGCAAAGGATCGCCTCGATCCGCAACTGCTCGAATCCCCAGCAAGCACCCACAATGTCAATGATCGCGTCTGTAGCTCCCACCTCATGGAAATGCACTCGCTCCGGTGTCGAACGATGGATGCGTGCCTCCGCGTCCGCCAGCCGCCGGAAAACTGCTTTCACCCTGCCAAGAACCGCACTGGAGAGAGCGCCCCGGTCCAAAAGCGCTTCGACATCATTCAGCGTACGATGGTGCGGCTCGGAGGCGACTTCCACGGTGACACGATTTGCCGCGACACCATGGATCGAAACTTGTTCGACACCGAGAGTGAATTCGGCCCCAGCAACCGGAAGAAGCACACGGGATAGGCGTTCATGATCCAACCCGAGGCCAATCAACGCGCCGAGGATCATGTCCCCCGCCGCTCCGGCTTCGCCATCAAAGTAGAGAGTTCGCATGGAAGTCAAACGACCGCCGCTTCGCGCGGCAGCCACCCGCGGTCCAGTGGCAGATAATCTTCGATCCACCCATCATGCGCGTGGCACAGAAGTTCGGGGTGGAGAGACAGGTACGATGTGAACGAGTCGCGGATCTGGGCAGCCTCGTCCGCGGACATGAGTTGGACCCGGAGCGCATGGCCGTCCGGCAAACCTGTAATGTACGCGGCCAGCTGCTTGCGCATCATGCGAACAGTGGAAGACTCGTGGCTCGTCGCCGCCAGCTTGTCTGTCAAGTGTCTCCAGGCCACACACAAGCGGTCTGCGACAGAAGGCTCGGGAAGCAGTTGGCCAGTGTCCAGATAGTGGTTGATTTGAGCGAAAATCCAAGGGCGCCCCAGCGCGGCGCGTCCCACCATGACCGCATCGCAACCCGTCTTGTCCAGCATGGCTTTGGCCCCTTCGGGGGAGTCGACATCGCCGTTTCCAATCAGTGGCACCGACAGCAGACGTTTGAGATCGGCAATGTAATCCCAGTGCGCTGCGGCCTCGTACCCGTCGATCCGGGTCCGGGCGTGGAGCGTAATGGCCTGCGCCCCTCGTGCAGCGGCCATCTGCGCTGCTTCAAGATAAACCAGATGGTCATGGTCCCATCCGGCTCTCATTTTCACGGTGACCGGCAACGCCACTGCCGCGCAGGTCTCGCCGATAATGTTGCCCATCAACTCCAAGTCCTTGAGAACCGCCGCCCCGCCGTTTTTGCCCACCACCTTCTTAACGGGGCAGCCAAAATTGAGATCGATAATGTCCGGGTGGTGTTCGGCCAACTGTTTCGCGGCGGCACCGAACGTCTCGATCCGCGATCCAAACAATTGGTAGGCAACAGGATGCTCATCATCCGCGAGCATCAACTTGTGCTCCTGATTCATCGAATTAAGGACGAGTCCATCGCTCGATAGAAACTCGGAGTACACGATGGCGGCGCCGAATCGGCGGCATAGACGCCGAAAGACGATGTCCGTGACACCAGCCATCGGCGCCAAGACCGCCTGTCCTTCGATCATTAAGTTTCCGATCCGCATGACGAAAATATAGGTGTCAGCTGTTGACGCCGCAATGCCGACCCCACGGTCTCCGTTCCGGCGCAACGGGTTCTCGCAAATCGTGGGGCAAAGGAAACGACGGCCCTGAGTCATACGCTACACCGGAGGATGTCATGGCGGAAATCGTAGTGCGGTACGAAGACAAGGTCATCGAACGGGTCATTACCGAGAAGCGGCGCATCTCCATCGGCCGCACGTCCGACAATGACATCGTCCTGGAAAACCGCGGGGTGTCACGCAAGCACGCCATCATCGAGATCAACCCGCAGAACACCGTCATTATCGACAACGAGTCGCTCAACGGGACTTTTGTGAATGACCGCCGCGTCGAAGAGGATCTCCTCCAAGACAACGACACGATCACCATCGGCAAGTATTCGCTGGTGTTCCACACTGAGACCCCGCACGAGACACGCGTTACTGACCTCGACGGGACCATGACCCTGCAAACCAAGAAACAGCGAGAGATCCTGGCATCCGACAAGCATTATCGTGAGGTGGCCCACCGCGCAGGCGGACGGGCTGTTCTCTTGGGCGAAGAAGGAACTGAGCCACCCGAGATCGCTTTGGGGCCTACCTCGTTGACCTTCGGGAAGGCCCCATACGTAAACGTCAAGATCAAGGGCTGGTTCATCCCTGATATCCAGGCCAAGATCTCACCTGAGAACGGGCAATACGTGGTGACGACAGTCGGCTCACGCGGCAAGACACGTCTGAATGGCGAAGCGGTCGAGAAGGCCACGTTGAAGAATGGTGACCTGCTTCAGATCGGGCGGTCGGTGTTCCGTTTCGTTGCCGGTGTCCCAACTGCTGGTTGATGACGTGTTTGGCGTGGGGAAATCATTGAGAAGACAGGACAGCGCCGTGAAGAGACTCCTCGGAGGGCTCGATTTTCGCTTCACCAGCAAGCGTCTGCAACGCTCTGGAACATACTTGCTGTCCGGGCTGATCTGCCTGCTGACCGTCGCACTCTACCTCGGTGACCATCGCGCACTGGCCACGTGGGAACTGGGCATCCAGGATCTGATGGTGTCCTTAGGCCGCCATCCGCAGCCGTCGCCCGATGTTGTGGTCGTAACCATCGACGATCAGGCCGTCAAGAAGCTCGGCAAATGGCCCTGGAATGCGGAACGTGTCGGGTATCTGGTGGGGATGCTTGCCGAATACCAGCCACGCGCTATCGGCTTGGATTTCGAACTGTCGGCCGACGCAACCACCGATCCGGCTGGCAACAAACTCCTGTCCGATATGATTGCCCACGCCGCGAACGTGGTTCTTCCCATGCGATTCACGCTCGGCACACCGGGAACAAGCACACAGCCTACGCCGGACTACATCCTGAAGTCGAGTTACGTCACGACAGACGACGCCATCATGCTGATGGACCACCCATATCCGCAGGCGCGGCATGTCGCGTACCCCTACGATGCGGCCTGCCGGGCCGCCTGGGGATTGGGACAGACGAACACATGGCAAGATCTCGATGCGAAGGTCCGTCGGGACCCTCTGGTCGTCCACTTTGAAGGCGAATACTACCCATCGATGGCGCTGCAACTGGCCCGTTGCGCCCGGGGGATTCTGCGAACACAGGTCAAGCTCGTCCCCGACAAGGGTATCGTCATGGGACCGATGGTGGTTCCGTGCAACGATGACGGACTTCTGTTGATCGACTACCGGGGGGGCGCAGGAACGTTCAAATCCGTGTCGGCAGCGGACATCCTGGAAGGCCAGTCGGACAAAAAGGATCTCAGCGGCAAGATCGTCATCGTCGGTGTGACGGCATCCGGCTATGGCACAACGCTGAGCACTCCCGCTTCGCCGGCCATGCCACGGACGGAAAAGATTGCGACGGTCACGGCAAACATCTTGGACGGACGCTATATCACCACCGTCACCATGTCGACGGTCATCGATCTCTTGATCCTCGCGGTCATTGCCGCCTTCTGCGCCGTCGTCCTGCCGCGCGTCGTGCTCATGTACCGTGTGGTGATTCTCCTCGTGGTGGCATTCCTGTTCCTCGATTTGAATTTCATTCTCTACAACTCATTCAAGCTGATCACAAAGACGCTCTACCCATCTCTGGAGATACTCCTGTTCCTGCTCTTCTCCCCGGTCATCAAGGTCGGCGCGACAGAATCTGTGGCGGTCAATCCACGGAAACGGCATGCCATCGGCGCCCCCACTCCAGGTTCCGCGCCGGTTCCCGCCATGAAGGCGCGCACCGCCGCGCGTTCGTTGCGCGGCAATGTAACTGTCGATGAAGATGGCGTGCCGGTTCGGATGTTGTCGGATGGTGGTCCGGCAGCGGTCATCGATGGTTTGGAGAGAACGATGGTCATCGAGACCGGCGCAATACCCACTGATCTGAATGATGTAACAGGCCAATCAGCCGTTCCGGCGCCCGAGACGATGGACATTGTATCGGGCCGCAATGAGTCGACGTTCAGCGTCGAAGAAGGTCCACGGGACCTAATGAATGCAAGTCCCGCGCCGCTGGGCGCGGATCTCGATACCAGCGATGGCAGGGACGTGCCGACAGCAGCCGGAGCCGAATCAACCGATCTGAAACGGCTCGGACGCTACGAAATCCTCGGTGTGCTTGGTCAGGGCGCGATGGGAACGGTCTACAAGGGAAAAGATCCGGCCATCGACCGCCTCGTGGCGCTGAAAACGATCCGCGCGGGCATCGGCGATGCGCCCGCCGCCGAAGAACTGCGGGAACGCCTTGTCCGCGAAGCCAAGGCCGCCGGCAAGTTGTCGCATCCGAATATCGTCACGATCTACGACGTCGGGGCAGACGGCGATCTCCGCTATATCGCCATGGAGTATCTGGAGGGGTATACGCTGGAGCAAGTGGTTCGCAAGAAGGTTCAGCTCAACTACCGCATCGCGGCCCGCATTCTCATGCAGGTGTGCGCCGCGTTGGAATACGCGCACAACGCGGGCATTGTCCATCGCGATATCAAACCGGCCAATATCATGGTGCTGGACAACTTCAAGATCAAGGTCACCGATTTCGGCATCGCGCGCTTCAATTCCCCATCGATGTCCATGACCCAGACCGGCATCGCCCTGGGGACACCGCATTACATCGCCCCCGAACAGTTGCGCGGCGGCCCCATCGACCGGCGTTGCGACATCTTCAGCCTCGGCGTCGTCGCCTACGAGTTGCTCACACACAAACGTCCTTTTGTCGGCGACAACATCACCGCGCTGATCTATTCCATCACCCAGACCACCCCGGCGGCCCCATCGACGGTGGACGAAAACATCCCCGGCATTTTTGACGTCGTGATCAAGAAGGCGCTGGCGAAAGATCCTCTCGAACGGTATCAGTCGGCCGACGAGATGGCCAACGACCTCAAGGCATTCGTCGAGGAGATGACGACAAAATCGTTCCGGATTTGACCGAACACGTGAAATCGATAGCGCAGGCAAGCCTGCGCACTCCAAACCCAAAGACACGATGCACACCTCTGAGTGCGACGGCTTGCCGTCGCTTTCGGGGCGCACGCAGGTCGGTGCTCCCAATCAACGCCCAAGGTTCAATCAATTCGAGATGGTTAGTGCGGCTAATTCTCGCCGTCGGTCTTCTTCAGCAGGCCTTCCGTGAGCGACAGCGCCACGCCGGAGAGCATGACTTCCACTCCGAGTTTGGTGAAGTCGCCGGAGATCAAATCCCGCGTGACATTGGCATACAGCGAACAGGCGGCCTCGCGCTCGACAACAAGACCGGATAGCCGCCCGGCGGATTCTCCCACGAAGGTCACTTCGCCCAACTCGTCGGACGCGACGAAACCGGTGCAGTTGTGGAGTTGGAGATGCCCGCCCATTGTGTAGACCACGACCATCGATCCCAAGTTGCGTCCCAGTCGCACCTCGGGGTATAACTCCATGACCAGCATGCGACGGTCCCTGGCGTTGACCAGTTTCAAACGGTGGTGGTCGGTCTCGAACGTGCGCGATTCCGGCTGCAGGCACGCCGCGATCCGGTCAATATCGGTCTCATTGAACATGGTCGGTCCTGTCTCCGGTCGCGGTTTTCTGTGGAGATTCCAACGACTGGTCGCTCACTACCGGTGGCGGCAAACCCGCACGCGGCTGGCTCGGAGTGGGCTGTGCCGGAATCTTGCGGGGCTGGTCCGCTTCATCAATCGACCGGCTGAGTTCGTCTTTGGTTTCCTGCATCGCCCTCTTGAATTCCGCGATCCCTTTCCCCAAACCGCGCGCGATGTCGGGGATTCGCTTTGACCCAAAAAGCAGCAGGACCACCAGGAAGATCAACAGGAGTTCCTGTACGCCCAGCCCGCCCATCATGTTCTCATTACGCTTACAACCCCGAAAAATGAAGCGCCTCTAAAGACCACACCACGAGCGTAGGGGCACGGCTTGCCGTGCCCGCCTCGGCAAGTACACCGCGTTGGGGGACGGGCAGGGCACGGCAAGCCGTGCCCCTACCAAATTCCTGTGCAAAAATCCGATCACAAGTACCACCAGCGAAAATACACAAACAGCAACAAGACAAAAAGCACACTGACAAAGTTAATACGGAGGGTGAATCCCAATACGAGGGTAATCGCGTACAGGTTGAGACTCAGCGGCTCAACTGGGGCGGTGTCAACTGTGCGTCCGATACCGATTTCCACGCTTTTCTGAAACAGCGTCTTGATGGCCCCGTCGGGCAGGAACGATCCTCCCAAGTCCCCGATCAGGCCTCCTGCGGCGGCCGCCAGAATCATGCCCACAATCAGGAAAGTGAGTTCCTGACGCTTCACACTTGCGCTCCCCGCTGTGTGGCGACACGTGTCTTGGCCGGGGTGCCCATCCCGCTGGCGGTCGTTCCCAGAAGCGACCGGAAAAGCACGAGACCATCCGCGCTGCCCAGGATCGTCTCGACCGCGCGCTCGGGGTGAGGCATCATGCCGAGCACATTCCCCTCCCGGTTCATGATCCCGGCGATGTTGTGGCGCGAACCGTTGGGGTTAGAGGACTCGTCGGCCTCCCCCCTGCTGTTCACATAGCGAAAAACAACCTGCCCGCCATTCTCCAATTCGTCGATGACGTCGTCATCCGCGTAGTAGTCCCCCTCGGCGTGCGCGATGGGGATGCGCAGAATCTGTCCGGGAGAACAGGAACGGGTGAACGGCGTCCGCGTCGATTCGACACTCAAGCGCACCCACTGGCAGGCGAAACGCATCGTGCTGTTGCGCAGCATCGCGCCCGGCAGCAATCCCGCTTCGAGAAGAATCTGGAACCCGTTGCAGATACCCCAGACCAATCCGCCGGTCTCGGCGAACTTGATCACTGATCCCATAACGGGGGAAAAGCGCGCAATCGCCCCGGCGCGCAAGTAGTCGCCGAACGAGAATCCGCCGGGCAGGATGACGCAATCGACATCCTTCAGATCAGGGTCGGCATGCCAGAGGAATTCCACCGGAGTGCACAACACATGGCGCAGAGCGGCGTAGGCATCATAGTCGCAGTTCGAACCGGGAAATGTCACGACGCCGAATCTCATGATCGCACCTCCACCTGGAAACTCTCAATCACTGGATTGGCCAAAAGCTTGCTGGAGATTTCCTCCAGCCGTCCTCGTGCAGACAGCGCATCCTCCGCCTCGATTTCGACTTCAAATGTCCGCCCGGTCCGCACATTCCGGACCCAGTCGTAACCCATCTGCGCCAGGGCGCGACGGATCGTCTGCCCCTGCGGGTCCAAGACACCGTCCTTCAGACGGACCTTCACTGTGCCTTTCAACACCACAAGTCTCCCCGTCTCCCCCGCTCCATCCGCCCATTGGCGAGTGGCAGCGGAGTCTCAAATCGAATTATAACGTTCTGCAATGACGATTCCCACAGGAATTGTCATTTGCTTCGATCTTGAAGGGGGATGGGGGGTTGCGCGAGGGGGGCAGAGACGCGAGCACTCTAAAGAATCGAAGAACTACTGGTTTCCTTCCAGAGGACTGCCAATTCACTCAACTCTGATGGACGCAGGTCTTCGAAGTCCTTTTGGCCAACTTTCATGTATGACCACGCCGTACGCGTGAGTGTGCTCGCGTTTTGGCACCAAAGGGTTGCGGCGCGATCCTTGTGCGCGACGTTGATATCTTCAATGCCCTTCGTTTCGATCAAGAAGTGCCTACTCTCGCGATCCACCGCGACGAAATCCGGCTCGTAGTAACGCAGATTTCCGAAGCTGTCGGTGTACTCAATCGCGAATCCGAATCTCGGTGGCAGCTTTGCGAAGCGGACAACGTCATCGGCTTTCTCAAGAAACCGGGCAAACTCCACTTCGAAATCGTTGTCGCATGGCACTCTGTCTAAGACACACTTCGTGGCCTTGAGTGTTGGCCGAGACCACGGGAAAGACGGCGTCTGTGATAGCGCTCGCCCAGGATGCAGAAGCTGGGGTTGCAACTCGTCGATCACGACTTTGCGCAACTCTTTGACGAATGTCATGACCGTCACGTACTGGGCCACGCTGCTGCTGATTGCTCGGACAAGCCTGAGATCACTCAGGTCGACTGCCTGCCCGAAC
>JAVHPP010000139.1:0-1771 GCA_036170655.1 Candidatus Zixiibacteriota bacterium
GTCGTAGGTCAGGTGGGTGATCAGGCGATCCTGGAATCGTTCGCGTCGAACTTTGCCTCCTATCACCCCAGCCGTGTTCAACTGGCCCTTGTCGATCCGGCCGCACCCAATCTGAGCGCGCGGCTGGCCGCCTCGTGCCGGAAGAATCCCTCGGGATCGGGCGTCGTCTGCTGGGAGAAGATCACGCTGACCTGCCCGCCCGGGCATGAGGACCAACTGACAAGCGCCATGCGTGCACTCCTCGTGGGTCGGATCGCGACCGTTATCGCTTTTGCCATTTCCCCGGAAACCTGCCGGACCGTTTTTGATCGGGCCCTCCACTGGGCGGACTTGGTGGTTACAGACCTCAAGGCATTCACAGTCGTACCGGAACTACTGTACTGGGACTGCCGTGGATGCCGTGCCTCGCGGACACGATGGATCGATGCCAACTGGGCCCGCCTGACCGGCATACGACGCGCGATCGCCCACTGGTTTGACCAGAATGACGTACGGGAAATGGCGGGGCGCGATGATAATCTCGAGATTACCATCGGCGGCATCCCGCCCCCACTCGATGTGCTATTGGCAGGGTGGCTGGTCTCGCGTCTCGGCTGGTCACTCATAGGCAAAACGGCGAACGGACGGTTGGACTGCCGCCGCCCATCAGGTCGCATAGCGCGCCTCTCCTTTTCGGAGGCGGCCAACCCTTTCGTCACATGGTGTTCGGACAACGCCGCCGGGGCCAGAATCGATTTGCCCGGGATCGGGACGGCGGACACAAGTGAATCTCACTGGGAGTCCCAGAGCTGGCCATTGAGCTTGATCGAAGAACTGCACGGCAGCCACCCTGACCCGGTTTTCCTCACCTCCATGGATGCGGCATCACAGATCCAGCAGACACGCGCGGGGCAAATCGAAAAACCTGTCGTCAACATCTGTCGCGATGTTTCGGAACTGGCCGATCGGGTGGCGGCACGGTTCGTGCAACTGGCGCAAGCCGCGGTGAGCCAATCCGGTTCATTCCGGGTGGCCCTCAGCGGGGGACGCACACCACAACTGCTCTACGAACGTCTGGCCGAACCAGAGTTCCGAAACGTCATCCCTTGGGACCAGATCGAATGGTTCTGGGGTGACGAACGCTGGGTTCCCCCTGACAATCCTCTGTCGAACTATCGCATGGCACAACGGGCGTTGCTGAACCGTGTCCATGTAGCCGCATCCCGCATTCACCCCATCCCAACAGGGTTGCTGAACCCCGAAGAGGCGGCAGAGACCTACGATGCCACGCTCCGTGAGAGCGCCGGGGTGGCCGCCTCCCCCTTCGATCTCGTTCTCCTGGGAATCGGCGCCGACGGCCATACGGCGTCGTGGTTCCCCGAAGGCCCGATGGATGAACTTGCATACCGCTGGGTGTGGGCTGGTTATGTGCCACAACTCGGCGCTGAGCGGGTCAGCATCACGCCCCGGGCGATCAATGCCGCTCATCACGTCATATTCCTCGTCACCGGAACTGATAAGGCAGAGATCGTCGCCAAGACAATCTCCCCTCCATGGGAAAACCGCCACCCGGCCGCCCGAATCGAGCCGCACGACGGCATCATCGAATGGTTCCTGGACCGCGACGCGGCGGGGATGGATCCCACCTGAAAGGTCAACTGGGCCAAGTCATGACCGTTGATACTCGCAGGTCACAGGGGACAAACCCCGCCCCTCAGGGCAGACAGAAGACCTCGAGGATGGGACGATTCCGGTAGCCGACGTACAGATGTTTGTGCACGGCATCCACGGC
>JAVHPP010000140.1:0-30881 GCA_036170655.1 Candidatus Zixiibacteriota bacterium
CAGCGATCAGAGATCGCTGCCACACAGTCACGTTCCTGGAGCATACCGGCCACCCGCCGTAGCAAGAATCTGAACCAAGGGCAACAATCTCCACCTGTAGTAAGAGTCTGAACCAAGGGCAACGATCTCGACCCTCGGGGACAATTCTGCTCGGCCGTGGCGTGGGCGCAATTGGCAAGTTTTTGCTTGTCTGAGGCGCGAGGCGCTTTTACACTCTCCCCATGAGTGACACCCACTTCAAACCACATATCGCCCCGAGCGAGTCCATTACCGAGTTCACGCTCAAGGGGCTGGCGCTGGGATCTGTGCTGGGAATCGCCTTTGCGGCGTCGTCGGTGTACCTGGCCCTCAAGGTGGGGCTGACCGTCTCGGCCAGCATTCCCATCGCGGTGCTGAGCATCACGATTTTCCGGGCGTTTGGCCGCGCCACGATTCTGGAAAACAACATGGTGCAGACGGTCGGTTCGGCGGGCGAATCGATTGCGGCGGGGATCGCCTTTACCCTGCCATCACTCCTGCTCATGGGTCAGGACTTGGAGTTCTTGCGCGTGCTACTGGTCGGACTTCTTGGCGGCATCCTCGGCGTCCTGATGATGATCCCGCTGCGCCAGGGGCTGATCGTGCAAGAGCATGGGAAGTTGACGTACCCCGAGGGAACGGCCTGTGCGGACGTGCTGATTGTAGGCGAAAAGGGCGGCACGACGGCGAAGACGGTTTTCCTGGGCGCCATCCTCGGCTTTTCGTATGCGTTTTTCAATTTGATCACACGTTTCTGGAAAGACACGTCGGACTGGACGATTCGCTTTTTCAAGGGCGCGTCGATTTCGGCCGAAGTCTCCCCCCCGCTTTTGGGGGTGGGATATATCATCGGTCCCAAGACATCGGCCAACATGATGGCCGGCGGCTCGCTGGCGTTTATCGTTCTCATTCCGATTATCCACGCCTTTGGCGACGCGCTCAACACGGTCATTTTCCCGGCCACAAAGCTGATCCGTGACATGAGTCCGGGCGAGGTGCGCAACGCCTATGTGCTGTACATCGGCGCGGGTGCGGTGGCCACGGGCGGAATCATCAGCTTGGTTCGTTCGATTCCCTCGATAGTCGGAGCGTTCAAGCGCGGTGTGGGGTCGCTCCGGGCCGCGCGCAAAGGCGGACCGGCGCAGGCGGTCATCCGGACCGAGCGGGACATTCCGCTGACCTGGGTACTCGGCGGCATCTTCGCGCTGATCATCGGTATCTGGGTCGCTCCGATCCTGAACATCAACCTGCTCTCGGCGGTGTTGATTGTCCTGTTCGGGTTTTTCTTCGTGACGGTGTCCAGCCGCATTACGGGCGAGATCGGCTCATCGTCGAACCCGATATCGGGGATGACCGTCGCCACGCTGCTGATCACGTGCCTGCTTTTTCTGGCCGTCGGCTGGACGGGAATCTCTTTCCGGGCGATGGCGCTGACAACAGCCGCAATTGTCGCGGTGGCCGCCTCGAATGGCGGGACCATCTCGCAGGATTTGAAGACCGGCTTCCTGGTCGGAGCCACGCCGTCACGTCAGCAGCTCGGTATCTTGGTTGGCGTTGTGACCAGCGCACTGGTCATTGGCTGGACCGTCTTGTTTCTCAATCAGTCGAAGACCACATACTCGGCCCGCCAGTACCCACAGTTCACGGCAAGTGTTCTCACGGGCGCGGGCATGGTCCAGCACGAGGGAAAGTCTTACCGGAAGATTTCGGTGCCGGAACTGACCAACGGTGTTCCAACAGGCCGCTACTTGGTCGATGAAAACGGCAAGATCGTCTATCTGATTGACCCGGGCGTCTGCGGCACCGATGTGGAACGTCAGGAACCGGTGTCCGGCGCGGATTATGCCACGTTCAATGCCGGCGCGCTGCCGGATTCGACGCCTACGTTACTGACCGTGGCCGGCCCTGCCAAGATTTTCACGCTGGGATCTTCACAAGGTGGTATTTCGTCGGGGCGTTACCTTGTGGACAGTACCGGCCACATCACACACAAGTTGGTCCCGGTGACCAAGTTCGACGCGCCAAAGGCACGGTTGTTCAGCCTGATCATCGATGGGATTCTCACCCATAAACTGCCGTGGGCATTGGTCTTGGTTGGCGTGGCGTTGGCGTTGATGATGGAACTGGTTGGGGTTTCGTCGCTCCCCTTTGCGGTCGGCTGTTATCTGCCCATTTCCACATCGACACCGATTTTCGTGGGCGGTATGATCCGCCATTACGTGGACAAGAGAAACAAGGGCAAGTCGGAAGAGGCCGAGTTCTCGCCAGGCGTGTTGCTTTCGAGCGGGTTAATCGCCGGGGGAGCCATTGCGGGGCTGGGGCAGGCGTTGGTGCAGGGGTTCAGCTGGGATGCCGCTTGGGACAAGTCGGCATGGTTGGGAGGCATGGCGGGGAATGACCTGTGGGCGCTGATTCCTTTTGTGGGGCTGGCGCTGGTTCTTTTCGTCGTCGCCGGCAAGCGACATAACAATAAGTAGGGTGGGGGCCTTACACCCACCATTTCGGATTTTGGTCAAATAAGGTCGGGAACGAATTCTTGGGTCGCGAGTAGTAGACTGTGAGGGCATGGATGATTACGAAGGAAATGGTCTTGGACAAACTGAATGGGTGCTATGACCCGGAAATACCAATGGTCTCGATAGTCGATCTGGGGCTGATCTATGATGTCCGGATCGACGGCAAAGATAATGTGTCAGTTGACATGACGTTGACGGCGCAGGGCTGTCCGATGCATCAGCAGATGTCGTTGGACGCCAAGACGAGGTTGGAAGAATTGCAAGGTATCGGGAATGTGTCGGTGAATGTGGTCTGGGATCCGCCATGGACCCCGGAACGCATGACCACCAAAGCCCGGCAAAAGTTGGGTTGGACCAACTAACAGTGGCAACAAACGAGTGGCCATGGAGGGCCACCGTCTAACCTCAAACCATGGGAGGGCGTATCGAATCCATTCCGCACAAGGTTTCAACCAGATTTTGCCGTCTTTTTTGCTTGACAAAAGGCGGGCCAGTGGGCTATTTTAGCATGGAATCAAAGGGATCGCCCTCACGATCCACGGACACCTTGGGTTAAGAAAGTATTTGACCTCGCACGTCAGCCCTTCACCGCGCTGGATTTGACCGTGGTGAGATTTGTTTGGCGCAAATCTTTTGACGGAGAGAGGAACGGACAGGATGTTCAAACCAACACTAACCCGAACGGGGGTGGCAAGATGATGCGTTTAGGCAAATGCCTGATCGTGGTCATGGTAGCGCTGGCGCCGACAATGGTAATGTCGGCATCGGGACCGGCGAGTATGGATGCTCTGAGCGTAGGCACGCCGTCACTGGCGGCCTCGGCAGGGAATACCAATTCCCTGTCGATTACGGTCCCCATCAACATGTCGAACCTGAAGGCCCTGGCAGCGGTTGATATTCCGTTGCGATTTGGGCAGCCAGGCGACGGCATCACACTTCAAGCGGTGAACTTCAATTCGCGTTTCAGCAGCGCGGACGTGAAGATCGCCAAGATCGACAACGACAACAAGACGGTCATCATCGCCGTGATTCCGATGGCGTTCAGTGCGTCGAAGCGTGAGATCGACGCGGGGAATGGCGCAATTGCCGACCTGGTGTTCGAAGTCAGCGATCCGACGATGGCGTCATTTGACATTGAGGCGACGACAATGAATCGCCCGTCCCACCGGTTAATGTGGGTCTACAATGAATGGGTCAACGGTGTTCCGCACGTGCGTTCGACCACGCCGGTTTTCGACAAGGTCACGGTTTCCGTGACGGCGGCGAACGCTTCGCCCGTACCGACGAAGTACGCGCTCTTGCAGAACTATCCGAATCCATTCAACCCATCCACCCAGATCGCCTATGCGTTGCCGACGTCAGGAAACGTGAGCCTGACGATTTACAATATCCTCGGCCAGAGCGTGAACACGCTGGTGAACGGGTATCGTGAAGCCGGCGCCTATCAGGAAACATGGGATGGCACGGACAACCACGGTTCGACGGTGGCGTCGGGGATTTATTTCTACCGGATCCAAGCCGACAATTTCGTCGCGACCAAGAAGATGACACTGCTGAAGTAGTCCAGTCATCGACCAAGCACAACAAGAAACCCCGTCGGCCAAGGCGGGGTTTTTTGTTGGGGGCGGTTCATTCACAGGATGCCCATGACTCCGGAGGATACTGAGAGTCTGTGCACCACGGACCTCAGCGCTTGTTGAAAAACCCCGTTTGAGTTCGGGTTGTGCGTCTGGTGCCCCCGCAGCTTGGGGGCCTGTTGAAAAAGCTCATCGTGCACCAAAAAAGGGGCGGACAGGAGTGTCCGCCCTACCAATAAATGCAAATATCGGCAGGCCGGACACTCTTGTCCGGCCTTTTTCAACAGGCCCCTTGGCTGTGGGCATCGTTCCGATCATCCCACGGCCACCCGCCTCCGGATCGCCGCTTTCGTCTGTCTGGGATTCATCATCGGCGGTTATTTCGGCGCCAAAGTGGCTGTCGGTCTTTCCAACGATCTCTTGCGGCGGATATTCGGGGTCGTGCTGCTTGTGGTGGCGGTGAAGATGATACTCGGCAAATAGATTGGGACTCTGTCTCACTCCTACGCCCGGCAGAACTTCTTGTCGAAATCGACGATGGGGATTTTCACCATGGTCGGGCGGCCGTGGGGGACATGGTGCCCGTGACGAAGGCCCGGACGGGTTCGTGGGTCTTCCCCGCTCAGGAGAACAAGGCTCCTGACCTACGCTTCTGTGAAAAGAAATTTGTCCCAAAACGCTTGACAAGTCTCCCCCCCCTAAGCGCACCTTATGCTCACTTTGTGTCGTCGCCCGGAGACGGGGCGCAAGGACATGTGGAGATTCCACACCTGAAAAGGGAGCCGTCGTCAGCAATCGTTGCTGATGCTCGCTCTACTGCCATCGAAGGAGGAGGTCCTATGGGCAAGATTCGGTCACGATCTTCAGGAAACTTCGATCCGCGGCCGGGTCGGTGCAGGCCGGTGCACCCGGTCATCCCCGTGATCGGGGCCGCCTTGGCCGTCTGGCTCGTCTTCAGCGGGCTGGCTATCGGGGGCACGCGGACGTACGAGATTTCCTCCGTCCGGATGAGGAAGACGACATCGACGAGTATCTGGCCAGCGTTCAAAGACGGACGGCAAAGAACCGCAGCGGACGTCGAACGCACAGAAACGGCTGACGGCCGTTGGGCGCTCGAAACTTCCGGGTCCGGCGACGAGAAGGATGAGGGCTGGCTGTACGGCAGATTTGTCGACTCAACAGGGAAGGTGATTTGGGAAGATACGGTTGGCTACGCAAACTATCTGTCAACGACACACACGGCGTTCGTTACCTCGTCACCCTTCTCAACGGACATCAGGCTTTACAACCTCGAAGTTGGCGCAAGGCCGCTGCTAACCGTTCGAGAAACGAGTGGCAAGCAGATCATCCAATCACCTGACGGTGAGGCATTCGCGCTCGTGGGACACGAGCGCGTCACTGCGATCTCGGTGAACGGCGGGATTCTGGGATCCTTTCCCCTCCCTGATTCCGAACGAACCTTTCTCTGCGCTGCCCTCGCGGACAGCGGCCTTTATGTCGCTATCGGGGAATCGAAGTCCGCGATTCCAGCCAAGCCTGCAGTTGGGACACAGGAGGGGGTGGGGGGCAGGCCTGGAGGGGAGTCGACACGCGATCACCGCATGAGAGGACACGGTGCGGCGAGCAGGCCTAGAGAGAGGGCACCTGGTAAAGGTCTTTCACCGGGACCTTCCCCGACCAGCCCCATCTCAGAAACAACGTACAATGGAGTTGCTGTCTACGATCTAGCGGGGCACCTCTTGGGATCGATCAATATGCCGAGCCAGTCGGAGTATCCCCGTCTTGTCACGATATCGGGTGAGAACCCGCCGAGGGTGGCGGTCGCGTCGGACAAACGCACGTCCGTGTGGACTGTTGATGGCCGGATGATCTGGCAGGACTCAACCAAATCAGGTGGATCTGTGCTGTATTTTACCCGTGACCGACACCTCGTGTCGTTGGCCAGCGGCGCGCCAGGCACCCGGACCTTGAGGATCTGGGATGCAGCGGGGCATCTGGATAACGAGTTGGCCTTTCCATCGGCCGTCGTGGAGGGTGCGCCAAGCATCGGCTTCCGAAGCTTCGCCGGGGATAGCCTGCGCGTCGAGACAAGCCGGGGTTCGGTGGTTGTCAGGTGGTCGAATGGGACCAAGTGATCTGAATGATGAGCAGGTCAATTGGATTAGTACTCCTTCGGAGGAACAGATCATGACAAAGCTTGTTCGGGCGATTGGAGTCCGGCTACTCTTCATTATCGCTTACTGCCTTGCACCGGGAGTGTCATCGCCATCGCCAGAGGCGGTGTACAACCCCGTTACTCCGGTTCTTCCAACGTTGTTCGATCACCGCTGGCCCTCGGAGAATCCGCTTTTCTCCACGGAATTCGGATGCGGCTACGTACAGCCAACCGTTTCTGCAGTACTCGGAGAGTTCAGGCCCAGTGGTGGCGGGCACTATCATGGCGGCGTGGATGTCGCAATCGGTGCGGGGGATCCAGTCTATTCGGTGCTCCAGGACTTCGTCTTCGTGGATCTTGTAGACTACAACAATCATGAAGTCGGGATCCGAGTACGCTGGACCACGGGGGAGAAGACGTACTATCGTTACCTGCACGTGGATCCTTATGTGGGTTTTTGGGACACCCTTAAGGTCAACGATGAAATCGTCTGGAACCCCTCCGCGCTGGGCCGCTATTACGACTCCCTCTCGGGCAGGTGGAAGTGGCCAGTCCAATTGCCTATCTGCCGCGTGGCGAATATCACAGGGATCCCGCAGCACCTCCATTACGAGGAAAACTGGTGGCACCCCAGCAATGGATCGTGGATCAGGTACAATCCTCTCCTTTGGCTCTGCCCTTGGACAGACACCAGCGGTGCGCGCATCGAGGACGTAGCGGCCTATACAGGCAGCGGGACAAGGATAACGACCGGGCAGGGGACAGAGAGCAATCCCTGGATTGTGACATCTGATTTCGACCTGCGTGTCCACGCCTATGACACGCTCCCGAACCGCCTGAGCAACAAGGCCGGTCTCTGGAATGCTGGGGTCGACGTGAGGGATCCTTATGGGATCAACCCCCTTCCCACCGATCCGGTGCTTGGGCCATGGTTCTCGTTTCTGCCGCGCCAGGCGTCGCAGTACGAGAATGTCGTCAACACCGGGTTCTCCTATGTTTATGATGCTTCTGTCTCCAGTCAGTCGGACTATTACTACTGGGCAACGAACAGCTATGACGAGGTCAACGGTGGCATCGACTGGGAGATCAAGACTCTCTACCTCACTCCTTACACGAAATACAAAATCACGGTTTCGGCCACTGATTGGGACTGGAACTGGGCTGACGACACGGTTTGGGTCGTGTACGACGACGGCAGCTGCACGTGTCCATCATATCAGGGTGACCTGAATCTCGACGGCGTTGCCAACACGATTGCCGATGCAGTGACCTACAGCAACTACTTCATCGGGGGCATCGGCGCCTTCGAGACGGACCCGAATCTGCAGATTCTCGCGAGCGACGTGAACGACGACGGTGTCGTTCTGACGGTGGCGGACCTGGTCTACTTGATCCGCATCATCACGGGCTACGCCCAGCCGTGCCCACTGTGTGGCAATCCGAAGATGTCCCCGTCGTCCGGACAGGCCAACGCGATTGTCAGCGTTGGTGCTGACCGTGTCACGGTGACGGCCAACTCGTCCGTCGATCTGGGCGGCGCGGTGCTCACATTCCGCTATTCCGGCTTGACTGTCGGCGATGCGGCGTTGTCCAGCGCGGCGTCGCAGATGGCCGTCATGACGAAGGCTGACCGCGGCGAAGCGCGTGTTCTGGTTGTGCCCTCGATGTCTGTCAGGGGTGCGCGGATTAACGCTGGTGTCAGCGAGATCCTGTCTCTCCCGATTTCGGGCGAAGGCACAATCGAGCTGGTCAGTGTTGAAATGTCCGATGCCAGCGGCGCTCTGTTGAGCGCCACCAGCGCCAAGACCAACCCGCTCCCGCAGTCGTACGCTCTGTTGCAGAACTATCCGAACCCCTTCAATGCTGGAACGGTCATTTCGTTCAACTTGAAGGACGCGTCGGATTGGACGCTGCAAGTGTACAACATCACCGGCCAGACGGTGCGTACGTTCTCCGGTAACAATGGCGCCGGCCAGGTCCATGTCTCTTGGGACGCGACAGACGGCCGGGATCAACCTGTCCCGACAGGGGTCTATTTCTACTCACTTCGTACTCGGGACGGTCTGCTGTCAAGAAAAATGGTTGTCCTCAAGTAGGAGTAATAGATTTGCAGAAGAATGCAATGAAAAGACATGCAATCTCTTGGATGCTGACAGTTGCGCCGGGTGACCCAGACGATGGGGCCTGTTCAAAAACCTCGGTTTCGCTTTCCGGATGCGCGGACAGGAGTGTCCGCGCCACTGAGCGACAAGAACTTCCATAACCGGGAGTGGGGCAGACACTCTTGTCTGCCCGGTTTTTCAGCAAGCTCTGAAGTCAGTGGCACACGCGGGTTTCAGACCCGCCCTGCCACGGCCGGGGACGGGTCTGAGACCCGTCCCTACCGGACTCTGGCTTGTGATCCCGCCTTTCTATGGAAGACATCACTCTTGCGAGGATCAGTCGCTCACGCCCGGCAGAACTTCTTGTCGAAATCGACGATGGGGATCTTTACCATTGTCGGACGGCCATGCGGGCAGGAGAACGGGTTTTCCGTGTGCATCAGACGGGCAAAGAGCGCTTGCATTTCCTCCAGTTTGAGGCGATCGCCCGACATCACCGCCGAGCGGCAGGCGGCGGAGGCGGCCGCCGCGCGGGTGAGGTCGGCTCCAGCACGCTGGGCGATCTCGATATCCTCTAACACGCGGCGAAAGAGAACCACCGGGTTGCGCAGTCGCAGACCCGTGGGGACCCCCTCCAACAGGACCGTGCGCGCGCCGAACGGACGCACCTCAAAACCAAGCGACGCCAAGACCGGGTTGGCGACGCCGAACATCTCCCACTCCCATGCTTCCAGGTCGATCGACTCGGGGAAGAGCAGGCGTTGGGTCTCCGCTTTCTTGCGCTGCGCGCGGGAGAGAATTTCTTCATAGAGCACACGCTCGTGGGCGGTGTGCTGATCGATTATCCACAGTTCCTCGCCAACCTCGGCGACAATATACAGATCACGGAATTGCCAGAGATTGCTGACGCCATCGGCCACCGCTGGCCCGCGGCGAAGACCGGCGTCCGGGACAGCATCTTCACGGGGGGAACTTGCGAGGGCATCGCCGGCGGCTTTCTCTCCGGTTTGTGCGGGAGCCAGCGCCTCTTCGTTCGGCCGAGAATTGTCCACGGCAGGCATCGCCGAATCCGCACCCGGCGCACCTGTCGCACCGACCGCGTCCGGTGCAGGGTGGACCGGTGGCCGCGTCACGGCTTGTTCATCGAATCGGGTCACGGATGGGATCGTTCCGAATGGCAGCCAGGCCGCCTTCTCCCCCGGCGCTGACATGTATGAATCCTTCGCCTCTAAGACCGGAGACGTTCGTGGCGAGGAGAAGATCGTCTTGTTGATCGTGTAGTAGGTGAGGTCGTACACGGCGCGATCGCGGGCAAAGCGCACTTCGCGCTTGGTGGGATGAACGTTGACATCCACCTTGTGCGGGTTGATCTGCACACAGACGATGGCGAAGGGGAATCGCCCGCGCGGGATGGTCTCGCCATAGGCGGCTGTGGCGGCATGCGCGAGGGACAGAACGGTCACGCGTCTGTTGTTGACATAGGTCAGAATCCGGTCGCGATTGGCGCGCGACAATTCGGGTTTTCCCGCGAATCCGGAGACTTTCAGTTCGGCATCGCCGCCGGAGAACTCCAGCAGAAGGGACGTCAGGCTGGCGCCGAACAGATCGGACAGGCGATCACGCATCGTGGGCGCTGGCGACGCCTGGAGCGTGGGACGGCCGTCAACGGACAACGAGAAACCGGTCCCGGGATGCACACAAGCGAAATCGGTCACCGTTTCGACCAAGTGTTTGGTCTCGGTGGACGGGGTGCGCATGAATTCGCGCCGGGCCGGGGTATTGAAGAAAAGATGGCGGACGGTGATGGCGGTGCCGACAGCGGCCCCCACCTCCCGCTCTTCACTCTTTGTACCCCCCTCCCAGAACATCAACGTCGCCGCCTCATGGTCACGCCGACGGGAGATGATTTCCAGATGCGATACGGCGGCGATCGAGGCGAGGGCCTCGCCACGGAAGCCATAGGTGAGCAACGATGACAGATCGTCCAGATGGGTGATCTTCGAGGTGGCGTGGCGCAACACGCAAAAGCCGACATCCTCCGGGCTCAGTCCCAGACCATTATCGACGACGCGGATGAGGCCAGCGCCTGCTTCTTCGATTTCAATGTCAATCTGAGTCGCACAGGCATCGAGCGCATTCTCTATCAGTTCTTTGATCACAGACGCCGGGCGCTCGATGACCTCGCCGGCCGCGATCTGATCGATCAGATGTTCGGGGAGAATGACGATGGTGCGGGGGCGCGGCGTCATGTCGTGCATCACTCGCCCTTCTCCGGCCGCAACCGTTTGATCAACTCATCCAGCTTGGCGAGCGCCTCGATCGGCGTCATGTGTTCGGGTTTGAGGCCGGAGAGTTCGCTGACAGTCGCGCGCTCCCGTGCGGAAAACAGGTTCTCCTGCTGAGCCGATGCCGCCAGCCGCCGTTGCCGTTCGAGGCCGGCGGCTCTCGTTCCGATAGCGTGCTCGCGCAGGGGATCGAATGTCCCCGACTCAAGCGCGGCGAGAATTTCATTCGCACGGGTGACGACGCGCTGGGGAACACCCGCCATCTTGGCGACGTGGATGCCAAAGGAGTCATCACAGGCGCCGGGTTTGACGTGGAAGATGAAGGCGATCCGGCCATCCTTCTCCCTCACCGCCAATTGGTAGTTCTCGACCGCGGGAAGCCGCCCGGCGAGCGCCGTCAGTTCGTGGTAGTGTGTGGCAAAAAGCGTGCGCGGGCAGCGTGACGGATCAGAGGCGAGATGCTCGGCAATAGCCCAGGCAATGGCCACGCCGTCGTACGTGGAGGTGCCGCGTCCCACTTCATCAAAGAGAATCAATGATCGCGCTGTTGCGCCCGTGAGAATCCGCGCGGTCTCCGTCATCTCGACCATAAAGGTTGAGCGGTTCCGGGTGAGGTCATCGTTGGCGCCAACCCGTGTGAAAATGCGGTCAGCGACACCGATCATGGCCTTGTTCGCGGGGACAAAAGAACCCGCCTGTGCCATGATAACGATCAAGCCAACCTGACGCAGATAGGTTGATTTCCCCGCCATGTTGGGACCGGTCAGGACCTGCAGCCAGCCATTCGTGTCGCCGAAGACGGTGTCGTTGGGGACAAACTGACCGGCAGGGTTGATGGTCTCCAACACCGGGTGACGGCCGCCGCGAATGGCCAACGCACGATCGTCGGTGAGCTGGGGCCGGACATACCCGTGGGCGAGCGCCGCCTTGGCGAATGACGCGAGCACATCCAGCCGCGCCAGACTGCGCGCGAGACTGCCCAGCAGATCAACCGACTGGGTGAGCCGGTCGCGCAACTCGCCGAAGAGACGCTGTTCCACCGCTGCCGCCCGTTCGTCCGCGTTGAGAACAATCTCCTCTTTCTCCTTTAACTCGGCGGTGATGTAGCGTTCGGCCGAGACCAGTGTTTGCTTGCGCGTCCACTCCGGCGGAACTTGAGCGCTGTGGGTGCGCGGCACTTCGATGTAGTAGTTGAAGACCTTGTTGTAGCCGACTTTGAGCGAGGCAATCTCCGTCTCGGCACGCAAGGCGGCCTGCAGGCCGGCGATCCAGGTGCGCGCCTCGGCGGCGCCCTCGTACAGGGAGTCAAGCTCCGCCGAGTACCCACGACGGAAGATTCCTCCCTCCACGGCGTTCAGAGGCGGTTCATCGACAATGGCGCGTGCCAATTCGTCGCGGATCGGTTCGAGATGTTCGGGGACAGGATCATCGGGGGTTAGCAGCGGCGTGCCGTCCAGCAAGGCAACGACACGGGGCCACCGCGTCAGGGCCTCACGCACACCGGCCAGGTCCCGCGGCGTGATGCGCTCGGCGCCCAGCCGCCCGACGAACCGTTCCAAGTCAAAGATGCCCTTGAGCGTGTCGGACAACTGGTTTAAGGTCACGCGGTCTTGCACCAGCGCCTGCACACAATCGAGACGCTGCTCGATCTGAGGGCGATCTGTCAGGGGGTTGGTCAGCCAGAAGCGCAACAGACGCCGTCCCATCGACGTTGAGCAACGGTCGAGGACCGTGTACAGTGACGGTGCGCTGATTCCGGGCCGGGTGATCACATCCAAATTGGCGGCCGTCGATTCATCCAACGCCATGGTGGCGCTGTCCAAGAGGCGGCCAACGCGCACGATGTGACCGAGCGGTGCGCGTTTCATTTCCTTGAGGTAGGCCAGGAGCGCACCGGCGGCGGAAACCGCGGCAAGACGGAGTTGCCGGCCGTTATCCGCGAAACCGACGCCGGCGAGATCAGTGACGCCGAAGTGTGATTTCAACTGGCGGAGCGCTTCATCGCTGGAGAAGCGCCAGTCCGGCCAGCTGGTCAGACGTGTCTGGTCTTCGACCAGACCACCCAAGGGGCGATCGGCGTCCTGGGGAATGAGAATTTCCCGCGGTGCGGCAGTGCGCAACAATTCGAGGAGGGATTCGGGACCGCAAACTTCGACGCCGAACTGCCCGGTCGTGACCTCGGCCACGGCCACGCCGAATAGTCCGTCATCATCGGGTCCCATCACAGCGGCGATCTTGGGGGAGATTTGGTCGTCCAACGCCGCGGTCAGCATGACGGTTCCGGGTGTGATGATTTCGATCACGTCACGCTTCACCACACCCTTGGCGAGTTGGGGATCTTCCATCTGCTCGCAGACCACAACCCGCTTCCCGGCTTCGGCCAACTTTGCGAGGTAACGGTCGGCGGCATGGTGAGGAACTCCGGCTAAGGGAATCTCGCCGTCCTTCCCGCACGGACGCTTCGTCAGGGTGATACCCAGAATCCTTGCCCCCTCAACGGCATCGTCCCCGAACATCTCGTAGAAATCCCCCATCCGATAGAAAACCAGATGCCCGGGATATTGCGCCTTGATGGCGGCGTACTGCCGCATCATCGGGGTCAGGGGCTCTTGGTCCGCGCCGGGGTTCAATGACTGCTCCTGTATCGGGGTCGACATTTCGTTAGCCGGGGAGCAATAAAGAGTGGATTCATGCTGGCAGACAACCGATTCGATGTTCCTGCCCGGAAAATGATGTATCTGAGCGTGGTAAACCAACGCTGTGTAAGGTATCATGCCAGCCAGAGTCGCCTGCCCGTCGCGGGCGATTTCGGCAGATGCAGATGATGGATACCGGAAGACCTGTCCTCGCGATTGTCGGCGCAACGGCCAGCGGGAAGAATATCATCGCCCAAGAGATCGCGGCTGTGTCGGGAGCATCGCTCGTCTCGGTTGACTCGCGCAAGATCTACCGGGGCATGGATATCGGCACGGCCAAGCCATCGGCCACAATCCAGGAGAAATACAACTTTGGGATGATTGACTGCGTCAATCCCGACCAGACATTTTCAGCGGCCGAGTACGCGCTCCGTGCCCGTGCCATCGTAACCGAGCGCGTGGCTCGCGGCGAGCCGGTTATCCTCGTGGGCGGGACGGGATTTTACCTCGATGCGTTCATCAATGGCTTAGCTGACCTTCCCTCAATTACCCCAGAGACACGCCGAGATGTCTTGGAGAAAGCTGGACAAGATGGATGGGAGAGCATCTATCTGGAGCTGCGTGAACAAGATCCAATCGGAGCGGCTCAGATCGCTCCGACCGACAAGACCCGTCTGCTGAGGGCAGCAGAGGTGCTTCGCCAGACAGGCCGTCCCTTGCGTGAGTGGCTGACAGATTCTGTGGCAGAGAAATTCCCCAAGCGGGTATTGGTATATGAAGCCGGGCATCCACGCGAGGAGCTGCATCGGCGGATAGCGGAACGTACAAAGAATATGATCCATGACGGTCTGGTCGAAGAGACAGAACAGCTTATGAGAAACGGATACGGCCATGGATCGCCGGGGATGGCGACTGTTGGGTATGTAGAAACGATGGAATATCTCGAAAACAAGATCAGCAGAGATCTCATGGTCGAAAAAATCATCAACCACACACGTCAATACGCCAAACGCCAACTGACCTGGTTCAGACACCGCGACTATGCCCAACAGATAACGATAGAAGATGATGTCGTACAACGACTTATTGGAATATGGCGGAGGGGATGACCGGATCGAGAGCACTGTCATGCCGTGGCAGACAACCGACTTTCTCGGCTCCGGCCGGGGGACAGCAAACCAATCCAATGACGTTTAATGGCTTAAGACATGTGGCGATGGTCGAAGAAACCAGTTTTAGCCAGAAAATTGCTTGACAGCCGAAGGCAAAAATGGTTAAAAGACTGTAACTTACGTGGGTTGGGAGAGTTCGCTCCCTCCACCACGGAGTGAAGCGAAGTGAGCTGGGAGTTGGAAAAAACCTATACTGGGTGCGGCGCGTGGTCGAAATAAGTAATGTAAGGGCTGGGTGCGCATTCGCTTAGTGTAAGGAGGCCGGACTTGACAGCCATCAGGAAGGCATTGGTACTGATTCTTGTGGTGACGCTGTCAGTGTCACTCGCGGGATGTTTTGGGTCGGCACATCGCGGCCAAGGCACGGCAATTTCGCAACATCCAGAATCTGCGCCCGGTCAATCCGGGTTCAGCGGTCCATCCTCGGACGCGACAGCGTCACGTGATCCCCAGACAGTTTCCGACGTTTCGAGCCTAACGGCTTCGGCAGTTAATAGTTACATCCGTGGCAGACTCGCCGAAGCGGAAGCGCTATATGCGACGGGGGTCGCGGCCAATAATGATGGACGGTGGCATGACGCGCAGTTGGCATTCGAGCAGGCGACAACGATACTGGCGGAGTTGGACTTGGAGCCATCTCCCGACAGCAACCCTTCGCCTACTGACAGCGAAGAAGTTCGGCTGCAGGTCCAGTTCACCCGACTCTTGCGTGAGATCGCGCATGATTACCGATTCACGTTGGATGCGGTTGGCGAATTGGACCCCGATGCGTCGATTTCGGCTTTCCTGCTGCAATTCAACACGGGGGAACCCGCAGCCGACTCAGACGACAATGAGGACACCACGAAAGTTGCCGTTGCCTTGCCCACGCCAAATCAGGAACAGGCCGAAGTACAATACGACTTCCCTGTTGAGAACAACGACGAGGTCATCAACTGCATTGTTTATTTCCAGACTCTTGCGCGTGAGCCGTTCGAGACATTTCTGCGCCGGTCCGGCCGTTATCTGCCGATGATGAAAGAAATCGTCGCCTCATACGGTTTGCCCACGGACGTGGCATATCTTCCCCTCATCGAGTCGGGATTCAACAACCGTGCATACTCATACGCTCACGCGTCCGGCCCGTGGCAGTTCATCGCTTCGACGGGGCGACGATACGGACTGAACCGGACACGCTGGGTGGATGAGCGTTGTGATTTCGAGAAATCGACCCATGCTGCCTGCCAGTACCTGCGTGACCTGTACGGCATGTTTGGCTCGTGGCCGCTGGCTTTGGCGGCCTACAATGGCGGCGAGGGACATGTGGGACGGCAGATTGCCCGTCAGGGAACCAATGATTTCTGGCAGTTGAAGTTGCACGATCAAACCAGTAACTACGTGCCCCTGTTCATGGCGGCGTTGATGATCGCCAAAGATCCGGCGACGTTCGGCTTTCGCGTTGAACCCGACCTCCCGCTGGCCTTCGACTGGGTGGCAACAGAGAAATCGTTGGAGTTGAAGGGCGTTGCTGCGGCCCTCGATTGTGATGTGAGCACACTGGAGGATCTCAATCCCGAACTGCGGCGTGGAGTGACACCGCCGGATATGAAGCCATACCGTTTGCGGGTACCGGCGAACTCCGCCAAGCTGTTTGCGGCGACCTATCAGATGTTGCCCGAATCGAAGCAGATGGTGTCGGTGCAGCATACGGTCCGGCGTGGCGAGACACTCGACGACATTGCGAAGCAGTATAGCGTTTCGATCACGGCCATCGCCCGGACCAACAAATTGCGCACCAAGAGCCGTCTCCAGGTGGGCCAGGCATTGACTATTCCCACAGGAAACGGAACCTATGCAGACGCATCGGACTCCGACGACGCCCCTGTACCCGCAGCCTCCACCCCTCGTCGCTCGGCCTCCAAAGGTCAGGATTACACTGTCCGGCGCGGCGAGACCCTGTGGGATCTGGCCAAGAAGTTTGGGACGACAACATCGGCGATCCGCCGGACCAATGGCATGAGCGCGACCGAAAAGCTGGTTGCGGGACAGACCATCACGATGCCCGGACGGGGGCCTGCATCGGACAAGTCTTCGGGAGGCTCCTGGTACACTATTCGCCGGGGCGATACGATGTCTGAATTGGCGGCCCGGTTTGGTGTTGGGCTTCGTCGGCTTCTGGCGCTAAACAGCAACATCAACCCCCGGAATCTCCGGGCGGGACAACGCATCCGCATCCCACAGAACATGTAGTGATCCGGATTACTTGAGAAGAAATGAACCGTCGTCGCGACTGGATCATTGGCATCATCATCGGTGGCGCATTTTTGATATTCACCGCGATGACGTTTGTCTTCTTTTGGGGACTGTCCAGCTCGGATGGCGTTGAGTTCGGCGGTTTCGGAAAGCGTATTGCGATCGTTGAACTGACGGGACAGATCACATCGTCGGAGGAGATCGTCGGCCAGCTCAAGCGTTTTGCCGACGATGAGTCCGTACCGGCGATCGTGCTGCGGATTGATTCCCCCGGCGGCGGTGTGGCGGCCAGCCAGGAAATCTACAACGCGGTCGGGCGGGTCCGCGACAAAGGGAAAAAAGTCGTCGTGTCCATGGGTTCCGTGGCGGCTTCGGGCGGTCTCTATGTGGCTGTCGCTGCCGACAAGATTGTCGCCAATCCGGGGACACTCACTGGTTCGATTGGTGTCATTTTCGAATTTCCGACGGTCGAGAAGCTGCTCGAGAAGATTGGCATCCGCTACGAAGTGGTCAAGAGCGGTGAATTCAAGGACATCGGCAGCATCGCCCGCACAATGACCAAACCAGAGTCGGAGGCGTTGCAGACGGTCATCAACGACACCTATGACCAGTTTGTCGAGGCGGTCGCCAAGGGGCGCAGTCTGGAGAAGGATTCTGTGAGGGCATTTGCCGACGGACGTATCTTCACCGGCCGTCAGGCGCTCGAATTGAAACTGGTGGATCAGCTCGGTGATCTGCAGGTAGCGCTCGATGACGCGGCCGAGATGGTGGGCATGAGTACACCGCCGAAAACGGTGCGGATCGCCCCCCGCCGGCGGACGAGCATCTTCGACTTGTTTGGCCGTTCGTTCATTGACTGGTTGTCTGAATACAGCGGCCCGGAGGGTTCGACGGCGCCGATTTTGCAGTATCGGTACCGATAATCGTCGGCGCCATTTGGCGTCTGCCTTGGGCGGATTACTTGTGTGGCATGGAGATAACAGTACATTCACGAATAGCCCGCTGGGGCGGGAAATAAGGAGGTCAGGATGACCAAGGCCGATTTGGTGGAGCAATGCGCCGAGAAGACCGGGCTGACGCGCACTGATGTGGCCGTGACCGTTGACGCCTTTCTGGAGGCGGTCAAGTCGAGTCTTGAACTGGGCAAGAACATTGAGATTCGGGGTTTTGGCACTTTCAAAGTCAAACTGCGCAAAGCGCGGAAGGCACGCAATCCGCGTACAGGCGAAGAGGTCCCGGTGCCAGACCGAAAGGTGCCGGTGTTCAAGCCGTCGAATGAGTTCAAGAGTCTGATTGTCAAGCAACCAGTGACCGGGTAGTGGAGCGCGCGCATCGTTCCCGGTGCGCCGCGGATGGGAGAACGAATGCCCTCAGGGAAAAAACGGAAAAAGCAAAAGATCAAAACCCACAAGCGGAAGAAACGTCTGCGCAAGGATCGTCATAAAAAGAAAGTGCGGTAGCGCAAGAACCGATACGCGCGTCCGAATTGCCGCCCCGTGCACAGTCTGTGCGGGGCGGTTGCCTTAGGGTCGTCCCCCACCGTACCATTTTACAGGACACAAGATGATTTGACCATACAGGGGCCTCTGCCCCCGGTTTTGGTTGACTTGTGCTTGTGATGACGTATCTCGTGGTCTCAAGTACGCGACCGTTGATCGCAGGACGCGGAGATATGAACTGAGGAGGTGGGTTATGTTGAGGACGCGCACATCATCACGCCAAGGCGCCAAGATCGCCATGATTCTGGCGCTCTTGCTGCTGGCCGGCTGCGGGACACAGGTGCCCTCGGGGTATCATGGAGTCAAGTACTTCGCGTTTGGCGATGGCACCGAGATGGGGAGAATCTACCCGGAAGGTTTTCAATGGCATCTGCCGTGGAACAGCATATACCTCTACAACACACGCACCTCAGAAAACCAGGAAGTCCTGACGGTACTTTCATCGGATGGGGCGACCATCAACCTCGAAATTTCCCTCTGGTATCGGCCGATCATCAGCAAACTGGACTCGCTGCAAATCACGATCGGGCCGGACTACTACAATGTGGTCATCGCCCCAGCGCTCCGGGGAGACGCACGGCGCATCGCCGGACGGTACACACCGGAGGAACTGTATTCCAGCAAACGCGATTCCATGGCGATCGCGCTGCTGGCATCCCTGCGGTTGCTGATGACCGACAAGTTCATTGAAATCGAAAATGTGATCTTCCGTGACGTCGGCCTCCCCAAGCCCATCTCCGACGCCATTAACGAGAAGCTGGCCGCGGAGCAGGCCGCCCAGCAGATGAAGTTCGTACTGGACCGGGAGCGCCAGGAAGCCGAACGCAAGCGGATTGAGGCGCAGGGAATCGCCGATTTTCAGAAGATTGTCTCCACCGGCCTCAACCCGATGCTTTTGCAATGGAAGGGGATTGAGGCCACCGAGAAGCTGGCCGGCTCACCGAACAGCAAGATTGTGGTGGTCGGCAACGCCAAGGATGGCTTGCCGCTGATACTGGGTGGAGGAAACTAAGCCGGATCCGGCCGAATAGCAGCGCCGGGGGACCGATTTGCCCATAAGGTCACTCCCACAGGGTGGCCTTCCGCCCCGGTTGGATGGCTTTTTTGTATACGGGGATCTTTGATCACGGCTTGACTGCGCCTTTCGCGCACAACACGCGTCAACGCTGCCCGAGCGTGGTTGTTCGCGCCCCTGCCCGCGCGATATCCAGGGCGGGGGTATCTTGTTTTCTGCAAGGTCAGACGCACGACTTGACATCAGACGACTAACTGGTATATTGATTACAAGGGCAGGTCACACCGAGTCGTTCCGATTCATTTGGCTCCGGAGCGATGGAGGGATTGCATGAGGAAACTCAGAGACAGGGTTGTCTTCTGCGCTGTCGTCGTTCTTGTGATTGGCTGCTCCGGATCGACGGGGCCAAAGCAAGCGGCGACGCCGGCCGCTATCATCTCCATCGATACGATCGCCGTCCTGCCGGGCAGCGACGTTACGATCAACCTTCGGCTAGCACGGACGGAAGAGGCGAATGGTCCAAGACTGGACTCCCTCAGCGCGTTCGAGTTCCTCGCATGTTATGATGACGAATTCCTCGATTTTATGATATGCAACAAGGGGCCCGCCATCTCCCAGTGGGAGTACTTCACTTTTCGAACGATGAGCACGAGTCCCTGTTCCTCATGCGGTCTTCGATCAATAAGAGTTATCGCCATGAGAGATCTCAATAATGGTGTGGCGCCTGATCCCCCGCAGTACTTCCCGGAGGGAGTTCTGGCAACACTCAGCTTCTTTGTATCGGGGGACTTTGCCGCCCGGGGGACGGTTGCCCGCGTCGGCTTCTGCCTCCAGTCGTGCCGTGACAACACAATGACCCCGGTCGCGGGAAATGGGGAGATGCTGTACGCACCAGACACAACGCTGGGGCAGATTCTCCACATGAGTGGCTACGACACGATCACCTGTCCCCAGTTCAGCCGTTCGCCCGCAATCGAGTTCCGTGGCGGGTGGATACGGATCGAAGACCCCTCGCGTCCTCTGCGAGGTGACGTTGATCTCAACCGGATCGCCTATGAGGTCCACGACGCTGAAATATTCTCGAATTACTTTTCCGTGGGATACGCAGCCTTCGATCCGGAGAAGGCATCAGAGCAGATCGCAGCAACCGACTGCGATGGCAATGGCGAACCTCTTACCCGTGCCGATTTGGGGGTCATGATTCGGACTATCACTGGGGAAGATCCCCTCGGGGACAGTCTTTCGGTGCCCTATAAAGACACGTTGATGATCTATCCCAGACGCGAGGGGGACCGGTGGATTCTCTCCTGCGCGTCGACAATCCAACTCGACGAACTTTGGCTGCGGATCGTGCCGCCGGGGGCACCAGGAATACTCATTCATTACTTGGACGATCCTGCGGTGGTGGTGTCCTCATCCAGTGTGGAGTACTGGCTTCTCGTTGCCTGTGGCACCGTGGAGGGAAGGCAGATATTCGGCCCGGAGCGACGTGATCGGTTCGAGATCCAAGGTTACAGTGGTGATTGGCTTAGCGTTGTGGCGCAAGCGTCGCGATACCCCGGCGTGTCGATGACGGTTCGCGTGGTTCAACCTGTCAATGGCACGGGTCAGATGATGACTGTCGGAGGGATGGCGCAGTAGCCGGCGTGCCACGGTACGCCGGATGCGGCGACATGTCGCCGCACTCCAAGGGCCGCCGCTGCAGCTATCCGGCCGCGCGTTCGAGGTATTCCTTGGTGCGCGTATCGACTTTCACTTTGTCGCCGACTTTGATGAAGAGCGGGACTTTGACCTGAAGGCCCGTGGCGAGTTTGGCGCCCTTGGTCAGGTTGGAGACCGAGTCGCCTTTGACGCCGGGTTCGCACTCCACCACTTCCAGGATCACCGAACTGGGCAGGTCCAGCGAAATGGGGTTGCCCTCGAAGAACGAGATCCGGTAGTCGGAGTTTTCCATGAGGAAATCGGCATACCCGGCCGTCTGTTCGGCGCGCAGGGCAATCTGCTCGAACGTTTTGTTGTCCATAAAGTGCCATTCCGAACCATCGGTGTACATGAACTGCATCGAGCGCTGCTCGAAATCGGGCTCGTCGAAGGTCTCGCCCGAGGCGAAGATTCTCTCCAGCATCTGGCCGGTCTTGATGTTGCGCAGTTTGGTGGTCACTTTGGAGCGTCGCTGCGCGGTGCGCGCGTTCTGAAAATCGACGATCTCCCAGAGTTCGCCCTCGATTTTGATCTTCCTGCCCTTGCGGAAATCGCTGGTTGAAATCATCGGTCAGTTCTCCATCGTCTGATTGTTCAGTGCGGACGGGATGCATCAGCCCGGGATCCGCAAACGGACAATATATGCAGATTCCGCCCGTTTTGCCCGGAAAAATAAGCCCGCATCCGTTGGTTATCGACGCGCGTGCACAAAAGAAAGTGGAGGGCACACACAGGGGTGTGCCCCTGCACCTGAGGGAGAGAGAGCGCCGACAACAAGAAGGGCAACCCAGGGGGGGCGCCCCTACAAGTGAACGTGTGATCTTTCGCCTTTAGAGATTGCGGATGATCCGGTCCGCATAGGCGGCGGTGCCAACTTTCTGGGCGCCCTCCATCTGACGCGCGAGGTCGTAGGTGACAATCTTCTCGCGGATGGTCTTGGCCAGCGCGGCCTCAATCATCTCCCCCGCCTTCTGCCAGCCCATGTACTCCAGCATCATCACCGAGGAGAGGATCAGAGATCCCGGGTTGAGCATATCCTTGTCGGTGTATTTTGGCGCGGTGCCGTGAGTCGCTTCAAACAATCCGATAAAATCGCCCATGTTGGCGCCAGGGGCCATCCCCAAGCCGCCGACCTGTGCGGCGCAGGCGTCGGAGAGGTAGTCGCCATTCAGGTTAGGTGTGGCGACGACATCGTACTCTTCGGGGCGCAACAGCACCTGCTGGAACATGGAGTCGGCGATCCGGTCCTTGATGACGATCAAACCTTCCGGCGCCTTGCCGTTGTACTTGGCGGTCACCTCGGCCTCGGTGATCGTCTGGCCACCGAATTCTTTCTTCGCCAGCGCATATCCCCAGTCACGAAAAGCGCCTTCGGTGTATTTCATGATGTTGCCTTTGTGTACGAGAGTCACCGAGGGACGTTTGTGGTCGAGGGCGTACTGGATGGCCTTGCGCATCAGACGCTGTGTGCCCGTCGCCGACATGGGCTTGATGCCAACGCCGGAATCGGAGCGGATTTTGACTTTGAGTTTGTCGTGGAGAAACTTGAGGAGGCTCTTTGCCTCTTTGCTGCCTTTCGGCCATTCAATGCCGGAGTAGACATCTTCGGTATTTTCACGGTAAATGACGATGTTCATCCTCTCCGGATGCGTGACCGGCGCGGGGACACCGGGGTAGTATTTCACCGGACGCACACAGGCATAGAGGTTCATCGTCTGACGCATGGCCACGTTGAGACTGCGGAAACCGCCGCCGACCGGCGTGGTTAGCGGTCCCTTGAGCGCCACCAAGTATGTCTTGATCGCCTTGATCGTGTCGGCCGGGAGAATGTCCTCGTAGAACCGGAGGGCGTTCTCGCCGGCATAGACATCAAACCAGACGATACGTTTCTGGCCAGCGAATGACTTCTGGACAGCAGCGTCGACCACGCGGCGTGTCGCCTTCATGATGTCGCGGCCGCTGCCATCTCCCTCGATCACGGGAATGATGGGGTTGTCCGGCACGACGAGTTTGCCGCCGGCGATCTTAATCGCTGTGCCGTCAGCCGGTGGCGTGAGCTTGGAAAACTTCGGAATAGCAGTCTTTCCTGTTGGCATGATTGGTTCCTCGCTATTTCGCCGTGGCTTCGGGAGGGCAAGGGGCTGAAAGCCCCTTGCCTGAACAGAACTTGGTTTACTTCGGCAGACCGGCGATAATTCCCTTGTAGACACCCGCGGATTTCTGCAGGGCTTCCAGCTCGCTTTTCTCGAGCTTCAACTCGTGAATCTTCTCGACTCCCTTGGCGCCCAGGGTCACGGGTACGCCGATGAAGACATCTTTCAGACCGTATTGGCCATCCAGGTAGGCCGAAGCCGCCAGAATGGTCTTCCGGTCGTTGAGAATCGCATCGACCATCTTGACGGTCGCCGACGCAGGAGCGTAGTAGGCCGATCCGGTCTTCAGCAGTTTGACAATTTCGGCGCCACCGTCGCGCGTGCGCGCGGCAATGGCGTCGATGCGTTCTTTGGACATGAGCTCGGTAATCGGGATGCCGGCCACCGTGGTGTAACGGGGCAGCGGCACCATCGAGTCACCGTGACCACCCAGGACCATCGCCTGTGTTTCGGACATCGCGCATCCCAGTTCCATGGCCACAAAAGCGCGGAAGCGGATCGAATCGAGCACGCCGGCCTGACCGCAGACCATGTTCTTGGTCATCCCGGATTTCTTCCAGGCGCGGTAGGTCATGACGTCGAGGGGATTGGAGACGACAACGATCATTGTGTTCGGGCAATGGGCATTGATGCCGGCCATGACGGAATCCATGATCTGGATGTTGGTGTTGAGCAGATCCTCGCGGCTCATGCCCGGCTTGCGGGCAATGCCGGCGGTGACCACAACCAACGATGATCCCGACGCGGCGGCATAGTCATTGGCGCCTTCGATCCGGACATCGTACCCGCGCACTGGACCGGCCTGCAGGAGGTCGAGCGCCTTCCCCTGCGGCATCCCTTCGACAACATCGATCAATGTCACATCACACAGATTGCCCTCGGCGAGGTATTGCGCGCAGGCGGCACCGACATTCCCGGCGCCCACAACGGTGACTTTCTTTCGCATCGCTTCTCTCCTTCCCGGTATCGTTCGTGTTCTCTCACTTCACCATGATCAGAAAAACAGATTCTTCACCACGGCATCCCTCAGGACGATGATGCGTCAGATGTGTCGAGATCCAGCGCCGTGACCGCGGCATCCTCGACCACCAGCACCCTGGCGGGAGTCTCCACATGCGCGACGGCATCTCGGATCGCGTCGTCGAGATTGGCATACGCCTCGAAACCGTAACGCCGCACTTCCGCCGCCGGCATGTCCGTGACCGCCATCAGGTGGTACCGTGAGGTCGCGCGGGCCGTGCGCACAAACTTGTGCAAGCCCAGAGTGTAGGGTCGGTTCGCCAGGGCGGGCCATTGAGATTGATCGGGAAACATTTCACACATCGTCTTGTAGAACGGCGACCCCACCCCTTCCCGACACGGCGCCGTAAAGATCAAGACCCCGTTGTCGCGTACGGCGATCTGACTCAGTTCCCAGCCCTTGAAGGCCTGATAGAGATTGATGTCCAAGGGCGGATGGACCGCCGACAGAATGATATCATAACGCTGTGTCAGTTCGACGGCATAATACTTTCGTGCCGCATGGCAGGCCATCTCAAAGGTTTTGTCAATATCGCCGGCAAAGGCGGCCGCGATGCGGTTTTCCCGGTCGAGCACGACCTGGAGCGCCCAGAGACGATCCGGCCCCAAGAACGCTGTATTCTTGTGAATAAATTCGCGCACCGGATTGCCATGCACACGCAGGGGCGCGGCTGCGAGCGTGACGGCGCCAGCATGGGACCGCTCGATGGTCCGGCGCCCGGCCAGACCGGGGATGATGGACTTGCGTCCCCCCGTATATCCCGCAAAGAAGTGCGGCTCGACCGAATTGAGAGCAATGACACGGTCGGCATCTGCCAGCGCGCGGTTCACTTCGACGGGACCACCAGCCGCGGGAATGCTGACCAGCGACGCATCGTCGTAGCCATTGTGAACGAGGACACGCGACCGCACAAGGTCGAGCGTGTCTCCGAAGATGGCGTGCATCTCCGTATCGGAGGGGGCACGGTGCAGGCCGGTGGCGACGATGACACGCCAATTGGGCAATTGCGAAAGCGATGGCAGGATAACGCCAAGTAGCCGGGACGTCGGCGTCGAACGGGTCGCGTCATTGACGACAACAAGTGGCCGATGGGCTCCGGCGAGAAAGTGCTCGACGGGCAGCGCGGCCAACGGATCGTTCAGAGCGTCGCATAGTATTCCCACTTCGTCAGGGTTCTCAGATGGTCTGCGACCGACAACCTCGACGGTGCATCCCGCCGGGAAGCGCGCCATGAGCGTGCGGTCGCCGTAGCGTATGGGAATGTTGTCGGTCATCGAAGTCTCCCCGTCCGTGAATATAGGCACGCGCGGGGCGGACATAAAGCGAGTGTGCCGGATCGTTGACGCATTTTGACGGTGAAACCGTGGCTTTGGCACATCGCGATATAGGCGTGGGTCTCAGACCCGCCCCTACGGACCGTCCATTCACAAACTTCATTTTGATGTCTACCGACGGGGTCGGGGAGGATTGAGGGGTGGTGAGACGCTGCTCACCGTGGTGGACGACATGGACAAAGTGGACACAGGGGACTCGGATCTATGTCCACTTTGTCCATTCTGTCCATTGAATTCATCTCGATTCCGGGAAGAAGAACACAATCTCCTTCGCCGCATTGTCCACTGAATCCGACGCGTGCACCGAGTTCTTCTCCACATCCAAGGCGAGGTCGCAGCGGAGAGTGCCGCAGGCGGCTTTCTTGGGGTCGGTGGCGCCGATCAGGGCGCGCAGGTCAGCGACGGCGTTTTCTTTTTCGAGGATCATCGGCACGATGGAGCCGGAGGACATGAAGCGGCATAGTGAGTCGAGGAATGGTTTGCCCTCGTGGACGGCGTAGAATTGGCGGGCGCGTTCGGGGGTCAGGCGCAGCATTTGCAAGGCGCGGATCGTGAAGCCGGACTTTTCGACACGCCGGAGGATTTCGCCGATGAGGTTGCGTTCAGTGGCGTCGGGTTTGATGATCATCAGGGTGCGTTCCAAGGGGTCGTCCTTCCTATGCTGAGATTGCTTCGCTACGCTCGCAATGACCGCTATGGGGAAAACTGTGGGCTAAAAAAGAGGGCGCACGCCGTGCGCCCCTACGAATCTACCTTTATTCTTCATCTCTTCGAGTACGGCAATTGACATCCCTTGTATCGCTTCTGCTGGCATGCTCTGCCGCCTACCGCGTCTTCGAGCGGGGGCGCGGCTTCTTCACCGCCGGGCGCACTGTCGCCTTGGTTTTCGGACGGGCCGGCCGCTTGTTCGTTGTCTTTGGCTTGGGCCTGGACTTCCCCGGAGTGCGGCCGGTGACCTTTGTCTTCGACGGCCCCGGAGAGGACTTTGTGCGACGCGTCTTTGCGGGGAGTCCCTTGTCCTTCCTGACGGGAATTGTCCTCTTGGACGGCAGTTTGCCACCCGACGGTGTGGACGCGGCCATGCCGGCTTTCGGCCGAATGTCGATGACGCGCGCCTGGCGTCGCTGGGTGCGGCTCTTCAGCTCACCCTGGATCAACGCGGCGATCTCGGCGGGCGTATCGGCGACTTCCACGCCGGCGGCACGGAAGGCGGCGATCTTTTCGGCTGCTGTCCCCGAGCCCCCGGATATGATCGCGCCGGCATGCCCCATGCGCTTTCCCGGAGGGGCGGTGCGCCCGGCGATGAAGGCGACCACCGGCTTGGTCATTTGACGCTGGATGTATTCGGCGGCCATCTCCTCGTCCGAGCCGCCGATCTCTCCGATGAGAACGACCGCCTCGGTCTGGCGGTCACGCTCGAACATTTCGAGGACATCGAGGAAACGTGTGCCGATGATCGGGTCGCCGCCGATGCCGATGCAGGTCGACTGGCCGATGCCGGCGCTGGTCAAGTGATGCACGACTTCATAGGTGAGCGTGCCCGAGCGGGAGACGACGCCAACGGATCCCCGCTCGTGAATCTGGCCGGGCATGATGCCGACTTTGCAAATGCCGGGCGCAATCACGCCTGGGCAGTTCGGACCCACAAGACGCACGTCACAGACTTCGAAGTAGCGGACCACGCGCAGCATATCGTTGGCCGGGATTCCCTCGGTGATGCACACAACCAGATTCACACCGGCATCGGCGGCTTCCAGCAGGGCATCGACGGCAAAGGCGGGGGGCACATAGAGCACGGAGGTATTGGCCCCGGTCTGACGGACCGCTTCGGCCATGGTGTCGAATACCGGCACGCCGGCCACGCGCGCGCCCCCCTTGCCGGGAGTGACACCGGCGACCACGCGTGTCCCGTAGTCCAGCATTTGCTGTGTGTGAAATGATCCGTCGCGTCCCGTGATGCCCTGGACCACGAGGCGTGTATTCTTGTCAATCAGGATGCTCATGGAATATCTCCGTTGGTTCCGTTATCGAAAGGCGCACGCCGCACGCCCCTGCCAGTCAATCCTATGCGGCCTTGGCCGCCAGCTCGATGGCGCGCTTCACGACTTCTTCCATGCCCGGCGCCACGGGCAGCCCCACCTTGCCCAAAATCTCATGCGCCCTGGCCTCATTGGTGCCGGTCAGGCGCACGACAATTGGCACTTTCGGTTTCAACTCGTTGACCGCTTTGACAATGCCCTGCGCGACATCGTCGCAGCGGGTGATCCCACCGAAGATGTTGAACAGGATCGAACGCACGTTGTGGTCGCGCAGGATGATGCGCATCGCGGCGATGACCTTGTCCGGGTTGGATGATCCGCCGATGTCGAGGAAGTTGGCCGGTTCGGCGCCGCAGCGTTTCACGAGATCCATGGTCGCCATCGCCAGCCCGGCGCCATTGACGACACAGCCGATCGTGCCATCGAGTTTGACAAACGAGAGATGATTGGCCTTGGCTTCGCGTTCGGCCGGGTCTTCGGCTTCGGAATCAAGCAACGCATTCCACTCAGGATGACGAAAGTCAGCGTTATCATCGAAATTGACCTTGGCATCAACGGCAGTCACCTCGCCGGATGGCGTGACAACGAGGGGATTGATCTCGACCAGCGAGCAATCATTGGCCCAGAAGACCTTCACGAGTTTGACAATGATATCTGCGGCCTGCTTCGAAACCGCGGGATCGTCGTAGACGGTGAATGCCAGACGCCGTGCATGGAAGGGGTAGATCTCCAAGAGCGGGTCGATCGGCAATTTCACGATCTTCTCGGGAAACCGCTTGGCGACTTCCTCGATGTCCATACCGCCGGCGGCGGAGACAATCAGGACGGGACGTTTGAGGGCGCGGTCGATCACGACTCCAACATAGGCCTCGGAGGCAATTTCGACGGCTTGGGTCACGAGGACTTTGCGCACGGTCAGCCCTTTGATATCCATTCCCAGAATCTCACCGGCGATGCGTTCGGCTTCATCGGGTGTTCGCGCCAGTTTCACGCCGCCGGCCTTGCCGCGCCCGCCAACCAAGACCTGTGCCTTGACGACCACAGTCTTGCCAATGGACTCGGCGATGGCGCGCGCCTCTTGCGGGGTCGATGCCACCTGACCCTTGGGGACCGGGATTCCAGCAGCGGCGAAAATCTCTTTGGCTTGGTATTCGTGAATCTTCATGTCGTGTCCCCACTTGTTTCCGTGCTGCGACAAACGGTCAAGACAAGGCGCCGATCACAAAGAGCGGGCGGCCCGACCGAGCAGCAGACGGAATGTATGGCGGAGATTCGCTGGCGACAACAGGAAATCACGTCAAACGACAAACGGCGACCGGAGCTACTCTTTGCCGTCCAATAACTTGCGCGCTTCATGCAGCAAATTGTCAGCCGTGTTCTGTGCCGGATCGTCCAAGACAATCTCCAAGAGATGGGAAAGGATCGCGCCGATCTTCGGACCGGGCGAGAGACCGAGTTGCTGGATGAGATCGTGGCCATTGATGGCCAGGTCTTTCAAGCCGAATGGCGACTTCTTATTGATCTCGCCGGTGATCCGTTGCTGGAGTTCATCGACGTCATCGGTATGGCCGCCTTTACCTTGGGCGATGACATCAGCACGTCGCAGGTCCAGGAGTTCGTAGATGAGCTCAGGCCCGAGCCAGCGAATCAAGCGACGCACGCCCTTGTCGGTCACGCCTGTGGTGAACATGTGCCTGTCCACGAGAAGCGATACATCGTCGGCGAGGTCGTTGGGATATCGCAGGCGGCGCAGCAGCCGACGCGCGGTGCGGGCGCCTATCTTTTCGTGTCCGTAAAACGTGGCCTTGTCCCCCTCGACCTGTTTGCATTGCGGCTTGTTGATGTCGTGGAGCAAGGCCGCCCAGCGCAGACGCAGCGTCGGCGGCGCGGCATCAAGCGTGTGGAGAGAGTGCTCAAAAACGGGATAGGCGTGGTAGCCGCCCGGCTGGTCGACGCCGACCGTCTCTTCCAGTTCCGGGATCAGAATCTTCAATGCTCCCAGTTCCTGAAGAAGTTTGAACCCGGCCGACGGTTTGGCAGACAGCGTCAGGAGTTTCGTGAGTTCCTCGGCCACGCGTTCCATGCTGACGGTCGCGACCAAGGGCACGGCCTCTCGCATCGCTTCTTTCGTCGCCGGATCGAGGGACAACTCGAAGCGCGCCAGAAATTGGGCGCCGCGCAGAATCCGGAGCGGATCGTCGCGGAAGGCGTTGGGAAAAACCATGCGCAGACGGCGCTGCTTAAGATCGGTCTGCCCTCCGGCGGGATCGGCCAGTTCACGCGTGGCGCAGTTTTCCGCGATCGCGTTGATGGTAAAGTCGCGCCGCAGAAGATCGCGCTCGACCGGCAACTGGGGATCGAAGTCGACGTCAAAATCGGTATGCGCCACACCCGTGGAGCGTTCGGAACGTGGCAGGGCGATGTCATACGTGACCGTGCCCTCTCCCCCGCTGGTCTCGGGAGTGAATTTGATGACGCCAAACGATTTCCCCACGAGACTGACTGCCCCGTGACGGCGCAGAATCTGTTGGAGCTTCTCGATGGGGATTAGACGCACCAGAAAATCCGTGTCTTTGCCAGCAACAGAAAAACCGAGAAGCCGGTCGCGCACCGGGCCGCCGACGAGGTAGACTTCGCCTGAGTGGAGAAGGTCTCGCAGCCAGGCGGGGTGATCTGTTCGTGTCGTGGTCATGCCGTCGGAATAAAATACAAGATCGCAAGTGAAAGCACGTCTGGCAAGCGATGGTTCAGTCGGGCCCGATGACGGTGCCCGCCTGCCCGTCGAGGGCGGCGGCGGCCTGCTCGATGGAGGTGATGATGACCTTTTCACCGCCGGATTCGAGGAAGGTGATGGCGGCTTCGATCTTGGGGCCCATGCTGCCACGGGGGAAGTGGCCTTCGGCATAATATCGTTTTGCATCGGCGACGGACAGTTTCGAGAGCAGTTGCGCGTTGGGCTTGCCATAATTCAGAGCGATCTGATCGACACCGGTGAGGATGATGAGTATCTGCGCGCCGATTTCGCGGCCAAGGACGGCGGAGGCGCGATCTTTGTCGACCACGACATCGAGGCCCTCGTAGGTGCCATCGGGTTCGAGGTATACAGGGATGCCGCCGCCGCCGGCCGCAACAACAATCGCCCCGCCGGCGACCATGGCACGGATGACCGGGCCTTCGACGATCGACTTGGGCGTGGGGGAACCGACGACGCGACGCCAGCCACGGTCGCCATCGCGCTTGACATCCCAGCCGCGCTCGTGCGCAAAGCGGCGCGCTTCTTCCTCGGTGTAAAACTGGCCGATGAATTTTGACGGGTTGGCCAGGTCGGAATCGTTGCGGTCGACGAGCACCTGCGTGAGTATGGCCGACACCGGGCGATCGAGGCCTTCACGCAGCAGGCGATTCTGGAGAGATTGCGCGATCATG
>JAVHPP010000141.1:0-38636 GCA_036170655.1 Candidatus Zixiibacteriota bacterium
GCCGGAGAAGTTCCTGTTCGTCGATATTGCCGATGTGTCACCGTTGAAGCATTTGGGTGGCGCCAACCATTTCGAGATTCTCTTTGAATTCGACCGGCGCCCCCCCGACAGTCTCCATGTGGCGCCGGGCGCCGTGAGGATCGGCTGCGCGCCGGTTGTGAATCTGCTTCCCCTCCGGTCTGCACCGATCCGGGTTGATTTCGAAAAGACCGAATATCGTTTGCGGGCCGATGCGTCCAACCCGGAGCACTACGAGGTCTTCTCAGTCGATCATGTTTTGGGCTGGACCAAAGGATCGGTACGGGAGCGTGAGTACAAGCCCTTCTTTTCCTATGAGCATTCGCCTTCGGTAGAGAATCCGCACGCGGAGTACTTTCAGTTGCGGTTGCGGCCGGCAACGGTCGGGCATGGAACCGAAACCTACCTGTCATTTGTCACGCCCTTGGAAGATGGAATCATGCCGGAAACGGAAACGGTGGCGGCCGATCTGACTTGCAGCAACCGGAATCTCTGCGATAAGCTGCGTCCCGGCGACATCAGTGTAGCGACATCACAGTCGCCCGGCTTTGCCACGTTCAGCAACATCGGCCGTGTGACTCCGTCTCTTTCACCGCCCCTTGAGGGCCGGTTGCTCTGGCGGCTGATTTCGCATCAGTCCTTGAATTATCTGTCGCTGGCCGACGCCGATGCCCTTCGCGGAATCTTGAGTCTTTACAATTTCCAGGCGCTGGTAGACCGGCAGGCGTCGCGGGCCAACGAGTTGCGTCTGGCAGGGATCAAGTCAATCAGCGCTCGCCCGGACGACATCCTCCGGCATGGGGCAACATACCGTGGGGTTTCGGTTGATCTCGAATTGCAGGAAGACAACTTCTCCAGTGAAGGCGAGATGTACCTGTTCGCCACTGTCCTGAACCGGTTTCTGAATCTGTATGTCACGATGAACTCCTTCACGCGGTTACGAGTGAAGGGGGCGCGTCAAGGTGAGATCTACGAATGGCCACCCATGCTGGGTCAGCAAGTCCTGCTGTAGGCGACACACTCGCCCGCCGGGCGAGCGATTTTTCGTTTTTGCAGGCGATGTGGCTCTTACAGCGGTCGCTGCCGGGAGCGGTTCCTTTGGGACGGCAGGGACCGCCGGAGCGTGAGTGCGTTCGCCTGGCGCCGAGCATTTCTCTGGCATTCCCTGCCGGTGACATCGAGTCCGTCGAGAAGGCCGCCGGCGAGCCGCCCCGTTACCAAGTCACTGTCACGTTTCTAGGTTTGTACGGCGCTCATTCCCCATTGCCCAACTTCTATTCGGAATTGATTCTGCATCGTTCGGACGAAGACGATCCCATCCGGGCATTTCTGAATATCTTCAACCACCGTCTTCTGTCGCTGCTGTTCCGGGGAATGCTGAAATACCGGAGCCATCTGCTCTTCGAACCTCATGGCGCCGATGAGTTTTCCTGGCGGCTCTTTGCGTTTTCAGGTCTCGGATCCGGGGGATTTCCCGAGGCAACCGGCCTGCCGCCCGCGCGGCTCCTGCGCTTTGTGGGTTTCTTAAACCAAAAGCCACGGTCCGCCGCCGCAGTCGAGGGCATCCTGGCCTGCTACCTTGGTGATGTGCCCTTGCAGATTCAGCAGTGCGTTGCACGGTGGACATATCTCCGGCGGGGACAGCGCTGTTTCCTGGGAACGCAAGCATGCCAGCTCGGAGCGGATGCCACGATCGGTGAGCGCACGCCGGATCGCATGGGGAAGTTCCGGATTTCCATCGGGCCGGTTGGCTACGAGACATACCGGAAATTTCTGCCCGGCAGCGAGCGTCTGCGATCACTGTGGCGTCTGGCGAGGCTTGCATGCCCGGATTGGCTTGACTTTGATGCGCAGGTTGTCCTGTGTGGCAGCGACACTCCCCGTTTGGGCGTCACCTTGTCTGCTGACTCGCAACTGGGATGGACGACCGGTCTTTTCCCGCGACCGTCGTCCGATCTGCCGGTGAGATTCTGCCCGGCGGCCTGAGGGCCGGGCGTGAGAGTGCAACATACACGAACGTCTCCGGATCAGGGAGAAAGGAAGATTGATGGCCAAGCTGGAACCGATCGCGCTTGTACGGAAACTGAATGGCTTCAGCCGCAACGCGCTGGAGAATGCCGCCGGATTGTGTGTCGGCCGCTCGCATTATGAGATCACGGTCGACCACCTGATGCTGAAGCTTCTGGATCATCCCAACGGCGACCTCCAAGTCATCCTCCGTCATTTCGAGGTCGAACCGTCACGCGTCACCGGCGCGCTGCAGCATAACGTGGAAGGCTTCAAGGCGGGCAACACCGGCAAACCGGTTTTCTCTCCGCTGCTCCCCAAATGGCTGGAGGAGGCCTGGCTGATTGGATCGGTGAACTTGAGCGAACCCCTTCTGCGTTCGGGGACGCTTCTCCTTGCGCTCCTGGAAAACCCGATGCGATACCTTGTCGGCGGCGAAATACTGGAACTGGAAAGTGTCGATGCGGCGCAACTGCTCAAAGAGTTTCCGGCGATTGTTGGCGGATCAATTGAGAGCGAGCAGGCGCGTGCGGCAGCGCCCACGGGCGCGGCGCTTCCCGGCGGGGAGGGGCGAACTCCGGCTGGCGAAGGCGCTTTGGGGCGATTCTGCATCGACTTCACCGCCCGCGCCCGGGCCGGCGAAATCGATCCCGTATTCGGCCGTGACCGCGAGATTCGTCAGATGATTGACATCCTGGCGGCGCGCCGGAGAAACAATCCCATCGTGGTCGGCGAATCCGGCGTGGGCAAGACCGCGGTCGTCGAGGGGCTGGCCCTGCGGATCACGCAGGGCGAGGTGCCAGCTTTCCTGGCTGAGGTTTCCCTCCTCGCGCTCGATTTGGGACTCCTTCAGGCGGGGGCGGGGGTCAAAGGCGAGTTTGAGAACCGGCTCAAGCAGGTCATCAGCGAGGTGAAAGCATCTCCCAAACCTGTCATCCTCTTCATCGATGAGGCTCACACCCTCATCGGTGCCGGCGGCGCCGCTGGTGGATCGGATGCCGCCAACCTGCTCAAGCCCGCTCTCGCACGTGGCGAATTGCGTACCATCGCCGCCACCACCTGGTCGGAGTACAAGAAGTACTTCGAAAAAGACCCGGCTCTGGCGAGCCGTTTCCAGTTGGTCAAACTCGATGAGCCATCGGTGGCTGAGACAATTGTCATGCTGCGCGGGCTGCGGGAGAAGTATGAGGAAGCACACGGTGTGCAGATTCCCGACAATGCCCTGGTCTCGGGCGCTGAATTGTCGGGACGGTATATCTCCGGGCGGCTACTGCCGCGCAAGGCGGTCGACTTGATTGACACGGCCGCTGCGCGCGTCAAGATCGGACTATCGGGGCGTCCGGACACTCTGGAGGACCTCGATCGGCAGATCCAGACTCTTTCGCGAGAGCGCGACGCTTATCGGCGTGACCTCGGCAGCAAGGGCATGGATGACGACGTACGCGTCACCGACCTCGAGACTCGCATCGCAAGTCTCCAGATAGAACTGAACGAGTTGACAGCCCGCTGGCTTAAAGAGAAGGAAGCGGTCGACCGTTACCTGAAAGTTCGTGATCGGATCTTGGGCAAGAATGGCGATGGCGCCTCCCCGGAAACTGCCACACAGGATAAGGCCGCGAACGCCGCGGAATTGAAGGCGGCAATGGCCGAGCTGGAGAAAGTGCAGGGACCGAACCCGATGATTCCGTTGGAGGTCTCTCCCGAAGTCGTTGGTAAAGTCGTCGCCGATTGGACCGGCATTCCCGTCGGCAAGATGGTCAAAGATGAAGCGCAGGCAGTGCTCACTTTCGACGGCCGTCTCAAAGAGAGAATCAAAGGCCAGGATTTCGCGGTGAGCGCCGTGGCGACCGGCATCCGTGCCGCCAAAGCGGGTCTGCAAGACCCCAGCAAGCCGATTGGCGTATTCCTGTTCGTCGGCCCGTCAGGGGTCGGCAAAACCGAAACGGCGCTGGGAGTGGCGGATCTGTTATTCGGTGGCGAGCGGTTTATGACCACGGTCAACATGTCCGAGTTTCAGGAAAAACACACCGTGTCCCGCCTGATCGGATCGCCGCCGGGATATGTCGGTTTCGGCGAAGGCGGTGTTCTGACCGAGGCGGTGAGGCAACGCCCCTACTCTGTGGTGCTGCTGGATGAAGTCGAGAAGGCGGACCCTGAGGTGATGAATCTGTTTTATCAGGTATTCGACAAGGGGATGCTGTCCGACGGAGAGGGGCGGATCATCGACTTCAAGAACACCGTCGTCTTTCTGACATCAAATCTAGCCACCGATATCATCACGGAGTTGGGATTGCAGGAACCGCTGCCCACGCACGAGCAGGTCGTTTCCGCGATACGGCCGGTTTTGAACAAGCATTTCAAGCCGGCGTTGGTTGGTCGCATGACGATCGTGCCATTTTTCCCATTGAAGAGTGATGCGATCAAGCGGATCGTCGTGCTGAAGCTGGGGCGGCTGGTCGACCGTCTGGCCGAGAGTCACAAAATGAAACTGCTCTACTCTGATGCGGTTGTGGATCAGATTGCCGCGCGGTGCACGGAAGTCGAGACGGGCGCCCGCAACATCGACCATATCCTTCAGGGGACACTCCTGCCGCGCATTTCGACAGAATTGCTGGAGCGCATGACGGCCGGACCGCTGCCGGAGCGGCTGTCTTTGGGGATCGACGACAAGGGCGAGTTTACATTCGAATTTGGCGACGGCGAGCCTGCGCCGGCAGTGAACTGAGCTGCGAAAGAAGATGACGTGAGTCGTGAGACATTCATCGCAAGTATGCAGGCAGCGCTGGAGCACGCTCCTTTGTTGTCGCATGGTCAGCCGGGGCTCGGTGATCTCACCGCCTATTTCGGCGCCTTCCGTAACGATCCCGACGGCGCCCTGAACGCCTATCGCGAGTATGCTCTTTCGTTCTATGTCCACATTATGCGTGTCAGCACGGACCCGGATGCCGATGTCGAATGGCCCGGCGGGTCTTGCGATCGCTGGAGTGAGATTGCGTCCCGCCGGCGTAACCAGTATCGCCGCGTCATCGATTGTGAGGGGTACGCTTTCATCGCCCAGCAGTTGCTGGGGGCTGCGGGCTGGAGTCTCGCCGGGTACAGGATCATCTATCTCCCAACTCGAAGCAACCCTTCTGACTTCCACATTGTCGCCGTGATGGATTATCCCGGGGAGACGTCCCGCCGTATCTTCATTGGGAGTGAACGGGTGAGTACGAACTGGATGTCCGAAGCCAATGCGGTATTTCCACAGGGATCGTCTAATGCGCGTACGACGAGCATTGCCCCGACAGCTGCAGTGGCCATTGAGGAGATGCAGCAACAGATCGAAAGCGGCGATTCCACGGAATTGGCGCCGTTCCGTGACCGTCGCTCCCGGGTTCCCGATCACCTTGGTGATTGAATCTCGTCTTGTGGCGTGATGACGCGGCGGCCGGAGTCGGTGACGATAAGCGTGTTATTATCCAGCGAGGTGCAAGATGGATTTCCTGCGGTCAGATGAGACCATTCTCACTTTTCAGTCTAAGGGGTATTCTGACGAACTGCGGGTCTTGCGCTTTTCCGGCGCCGAGGGGATCAGCGAATTGTTCCACTTCGGCATCGAGCTGGCGGCCCGCGACCGGGACATAGACTTGGATGCTATCGTCGGGAAGCAGGCGCACTTCAACATCCAGTATCCGGATGGTGACCGATCGATCTTTGGCATCGTCTCCCGCTTCGAGCAGGGCGTCTCCGGAGAGACGTTCACCCCCTATTTCGCCGAGTTCGTCCCGTCGGTGTGGCTGCTCACCCAACGGTACAAGAGCCGGATCTTCCAGGAGAAGACGGTTCGTGAGATCATCGAAAAAGTGCTCGGCGATGCGGAGGTGGCGACGGACTACTTTCGCTTCGCGCTGCAGCGGTCCGACTATGTCAAACGCGACTACTGCGTGCAGTACCGGGAAACCGACTGGAACTTCGTTTCCCGTCTGATGGAGGAAGAGGGCATCTTTTACTTTTTCGAGCACAAAGACAGCAAGGACATTCTGGTGATGGCCGACTCGGCCGATGTCCATGTTCCCATCGAGGGCGAGAGCGCTGTTCTGTTCCGTGACCGGTCGGGCGCCGTGGAGGAGCAGGAGTTCATTTACGATTTCCGCTACTCCCAGCAGATCCGGCCCGGCAAGGTGACGCTGCGGGACTACAATTTCGAACGCCCGACCCTTGATTTGACCAAGGACGACACCGCGGAGCGGAACCCCGAGCTGGAAGTCTATGATTATCCCGGTCTGTACCTGGATGCCGGTCCCGGTGGCGAGCTGACCCGTGTGCGCAAGGAAGCCATGCAGGCCCGGCGTCTGCTCGGGGTCGGGCAGAGCATCTGCCGCCGTATGGTTCCGGGATATCAGTTTACTTTGAACGACTATCCCCGCGATGACTTCAATCAGGAGTATCTGCTGACTTGGGTGCAGCACACCGGGACACAGCCGCTCGGGCAGGATCAGGCCGGCGGACGGTTCACCTACGACAATCAGTTCCGTTGCATACCGTCTACGGTGCCCTTCCGTCCGCTGCGAAAGACCCCCAAGCCGGTGGTGGAAGGATCGCAAACGGCGGTGGTCACAGGCCCCGGCGGCGAGGAGATCTACGTCGATCAGCACGGGCGCGTCAAAGTGCAGTTTCCCTGGGACAGAGAAGGCCAGAACGACGACAAGTCCTCGTGCTGGATTCGAGTCTCGCAACTATGGGCGGGAGCCGGCTGGGGGGCGATGTTCATCCCCCGCATCGGACAGGAAGTGATCGTCGATTTCCTCGAAGGCGATCCCGACCGCCCCATCATCACGGGACGCATTTACAACGGCGACAACAAACCGCCGTATCCCTTGGATGCAGAGAAGACGAAGAGCACGATCAAATCGGACTCGACGAAAGGACACGGAGGCTCCAACGAGTACCGTTTCGAAGACAAGAAGGGATCAGAAGAGATCTTCCAGCACGCGCAAAAAGACCTGACGATTGCCACCAATAATGACAAGAATCAAACTACGGGTCATGACGAGACACTGACGATCAAGCATGATCGCACCAAGACGGTCAAGCACGACGAGACAACCACGGTGGAGAACGACCGCACGGAGACGGTTAACGGGAAAGAGACAATCACGATCGCAAAGGACCGGACAGAGGAAATCCAGCAGGGCAACGAGAAGGTCACTGTTGACACCGGCAATCGGACGATTAACGTCAATACCGGGAATGATGAGCACAATATTCTCACCGGGAACCGGACCGTTAATATCAACACCGGCGACGACACGCTTTCGATTCTGACCGGCAAGAGAACGGTGAACGTCAACGCCGGAAATGAGGCGCTCAACGTCCTAACCGGAACCAAGACGGATAGTATCAAAGGACCCTACGACATCACGGTTCAGTCCGACAAATTCCACGTCAAGTGCGGCGGCAGCGAACTGACCATGAAACTTGACGGGACAGTCACCGTCAAAGGTGCGGGCGGAACGATCACGATCGACAGTACGGGAATCAAGATTGAAGGCCAGACGATCAAGTCGGCCGCCACGACGGCGAATGACACTTCCGGTGCGATGGTGTCTTCGGTCGCGACGGCCTCGAATACCATCAAGGGCGCGATGGTCTTGTTGAATCCATAAGTCACCGATTGTTCTCGGAAGCAGGAGTTCGCTCAGATGACCGCAAGTAAACCGGATGATATTTACGCGTATATGATGCTCCCGGGGTCAGACCCGGATGGAAGGCAGATATTTTCCGTTCTGGCCAAGCGCAGATTCAAGATCGTCCCCAAAGGCAGGTGTCAGCCGATTCCGGAGCAATCGCCGCTGACCCTGGCGACACGATATTACGAGAAAAATGACCCCATGATCGGCTCGATTGAAGTCGAGACAGACCTTTATCCTTACAAGCCCATGACGGATGTGGTATTCACCGGCAAGGTCCACGCACCCGGCGGGAAGCCGGTATCCCAATGCCTCGCGTCGTTGCGCGTCGGCAGTCAACAGAAGACGATCGCTGTGTTCGGCGAGCGGCGGACTGCCTTTAACAGCGCCGGGACCCCGGTGTTCACCAATCCAGTCCCGTTCCTGACGATCGATGTCCGTTACGAACGTGCGTACGGAGGCGTCGACATTCATGCCGACGCGAAGATCCCGATGGCCTATCCGCGGAACTTCATTGGAACTGGGTTCGTCGTGAAGAACACGAAGGAGGCGGTCGACGGGATGGCCCTGCCCAACTTCGAGGACCCGCAGGATCTGCTTACTCCCCAGCGCCTTGTCACCGGATCGATTGAGAAATGGCATAAGCAGCCGATGCCGGCGGGTTTGAGCTGGTTTGGACTGGGATGGTATCCGCGCGCCAGCTTTGCCGGGGTCCTCCCCGCGTACATGCCGATGTATGAAGAGCTGCACGAGATGACATTGGGTATCGTGCGGAAGGATCAAGTCGAGGCGCAGAAGAGACTGAAGTTGCCGATGCTTGATTTCCGACTGTTCAACGGGGCATCTCCGGGCCTGGCGGTTCCGCACCTCAAAGGGGACGAGCCCGTCCAGCTCCGCAATCTCGATCCGTCGGGCGATCTCTCTTTCAATCTGCCCGGGAAGACCCCCGTGATTTCCATCGACTGGGGTAAAGGGGTAGAAAAGCCGCCGGTCGTGCTACACACGGTCGCGATTTTCGGTGAACTGATGGCTGTGGATCTAGTCTGGCGGGGGGCTGTTGTCTATGATGGCCGCCCGGATTTCGTTGACATGACGCGCATGGATGTAACCGTCGAGGATAGCTGAGCCATGCCGCTCTTTCCGGCTTGCACGACCGGTAATACCATGCTGATCGGGATCGACGCGCACTCGACCGCGATTCCGCCGGTGCCACTCAACCCACATCCGTTCATCGGCGTTCTCATGTTGTGGACTTCCCCGAAGTTTCCCATGACGAATGTGATGATCGCCGGCAGTCCGGCGTGCTGTTCGGGAGCGAAAGGGTACTCGATTCACATTCCCCAGGGGACCTGGGTGGACATCCCCAAGGTCACCTTCAAGGTTTGGTACATTACCAACCTGATCACGGTGGCCTTCGCCACGCTCTTCACGATTGCGGCGAGTATCATGATTGGAATTGTCAAAGGGCTGGCTGCGTCGCTGACCGACCCCAAGGTGTCTGCATCCAAGCAGGTCTGGGACAATGTGACCTCGGTGTTTCAGCCGTTCACTCAGTGGCAGACTTGGGCGCAGATGCTCATCCCGCCGATGCCGCTTCCCGGCGCCGAGGGCAACGTCGCCATCGGTTCCCCGACGGTGTCTGTCAGCGGCGGGTCGATGGCGCTTGGGATTCCCTTGGGTGGTGCATCGTGCTCTGAGATCCCGATTGTCCCGAACGCTTCCGTCATCGCCTTCTCGCATGTCATGGTGGGAATGACTTTCGCGGAGTTGTTGGAGGCGTTCGTTACCAATGCCATCACGGGGGCCGCTGGGGAACTCGGGAAAAGGGCCGCGGGGCGCTTTATCGCCCGATTCCGCTGCCGGCTGGGACTGGAGCCTATCGATCTGGTCACCGGTAGCAACTTCGAGGACAAGACCGACTTTGAACTGAACGGCCCGCTCGCGTTAACGTGGAAAAGGTACTACGCAAGCACTCTGGATACGGATGGTCCACTGGGATGGAACTGGAGCCATGAGTACCAGCGCTGGCTTGAGTTCCAGGGCGATTCAACCGTCTATCACAATCAGGAGAATCGCTCCATCGTTTTCTCCGCACTAGTTAAGGATGGCGATTCTCATCTCCTGCTCTTTGAACGCTTGACTCTGACGCGTGTCTCTGCCACCGAATTCACGGTCAAGGGGACTGATGGGATGATCGCGTTCTTCACGCGGCCGCCGAAGTCCGACCGGGCCTGGATTCGGCGTCTTGAAAATCGTGCCGGAGAGGCCTTCGGATTCCGTTATGACCCGAAGGGACGACTCCACGAAATCATCCACTCCACCGGGCAGCGGCTGATAGTGGATACCCAAAAGGATGGCCGGATTACGAAATTGTCTCTCGCATGCAGTGACGGCCGGCTGCGTGCATTGGTGGGTTACGAGTATGATGACCACGGCGACCTGGTCGCGGTTATTGACGCCGCCGGTAAGCGAGCGAAGTACATCTACGACGACAAGCACCAGATGACCCGTAAGACCGACCGCAATGGTTACTCATTCCATTACGTCTACGACCGAAACGGCCGGTGCATCAAGTCACGCGGTGATGATGATCTATATGCCGGCGAGATCGAATATATGCCCCCGGCGAATATCACCATCATGACCGCACCCTCGGGCGGGAAGTACATCTACCGCTACGACAAGTCCGGATTGGTCACCTCCATCATGGATCCGTACGGTAGCGTGCAATTATTCGAGTACGACGCTGCGGGCAACAAGGTTGCCGAGGTCGACGAGATGGGACACGCGACCAAGTACAAGTACGACCCGCTTGGGAATGTTGTCGAAGAAACGAATGCGCTCGGTGGCACTACGAAGCGCAAGTACAACGAGATCAACCTAAAAGTCGAAGAGACAGACCCGGACGGAAACACTTGTCGGTGGGAGTATGATCTACGCGGGAATCTCCAAGTCGAGACAGCAGCTGACGGAGGGATCACGCGGCACGTATACGATGAGCGCAACCGCCGTGTGCAAACGACCGATGCCAGGGGCAATGTAACAAAGAACGAATATAGTGACGGTGGGCTCCTGAATGCGGAGCGAACGCGCTTCGGCGCCCCACTGAAGGATTATCAATACGATGATTACGGGCGTATGACCGTGATTGTCGTCGGCGGGGCGAATCGCGTGCGGTTCACCTATGACAGTTCCGGGCGGCTGACCCGGGTTCAGTATCCTGACGGATCGTTTGAGGAGAGCACGTTCGACGGGGAAGGTAATGCGCATTCTTTCCGAGATCGCGGCGGTCGCGCCTGGTATTACCGCTATCGTTCGTGGAACCAACTCGCTGAGTGCAGCGATCCTCAGGGCGGAGTTGTGCGGTACGCGTATGATCGGGGTAACGAATTGGTTGCAGTAGCCGATCCTAATGGTCATAAGACGGCGTTCGGCAGGGATCTGAAGGATCGTGTGACAAAGGTCCTTCTTGATGATGTGCTCGCCAGGACATTCGAATACGATCGTAGCCGCAACATCGTGGCCCCTAAGAATCCTCTTGGTGAAGCGGGGTCGTCGAGAACGTTTGGACCGATGGGCAGGAAGATCGCCGTCGAAGGCGCCACGGGGGTGCGGAAGTACGCGTATGATCCGGTCGGTCGGCTCGTTTCTGCGGAAACGGAAGAGGTGATCCGAGAATGGGAGTATGATCCGGCAGGCCGCCTGACCCAGGAGAAGTTTCGGGACGACACCATACATTATAAGTACAATCGGGAAGGGCGATTCGAGTCCATAGCGTGGTCGGAGGGACTCACATGCACCTTTACTTACAGCCGCAGCGGTGCGCTTTTGACCGTGCAAGATCCCGCGGGTGGGCAACATCAAGTCCGGGACTTTGATCAAGCAACAAGGGTCCACATTTTCCCCAACGACCTCATTGAGTCCTGGTCGGAACACAGTGCTGGGGAAGGATTTGTGCGCGAAATGTTGCTTGCACCCAACGGCGCCGGGCGATCAGCGGTATTCCATGACGTCTGCCAGTTCGACCGTATGAAGAATCTGACCCGCCGGGAGAGACCAGTGTCAGGGAAGGTTCAGCAGTTTCGCTACGACGGTCTTGATCGGTTGACCGAGATGGCCGAGCTGGGTCAAAGGCGCTGGCGCTATCAGCACGATGCCGGTAACAATCTCGCGTTGCGCGAAGAGGTGGAGACCACTTTCGGGCCTGGCAACCGTCTTGAGAGCGCCGGCGTGGTCCGATTTGTCTATGACCAGATGGGCAATCTTCTGGAAAAGAGAGGCCAGGGCGCTCCGACTCGCCACGAGTACAACGCCGATGGTCAGCTCACGAAAGTTATCTCGGGTGATGGAACTGTCGTGACATTTGGCTATGATGCAACCGGCTGCCGGGCCTGGAAGGAGCACAAGGGCGGGCGGATCTGGTATCATTGGGCGCAGCACCGTCTCCAGAGGGAGATTCTCGGTGATAACCACCGGCGGGTCTATGTCTATCTCTCGCCTGAAACAAACGCACCCTTCATGTTCGTCGACTTGCACGGGAGCGGTCCGGGTCCGTGGGCTGCTCAACCGACCTATCTGCACTCAGACTATCTCGGTGTTCCACAGCTTGCAACTGACAAGGCTGGGGGAGTGGCATGGGAGATGAAGCTGCAGCCTTATGGCGACGCCCAGATTCACGATGCTTCCAGCCTCGGACTCAACCTGCGCTACCCCGGGCGGTATCATGATCCTGAGACAGGTCTCGACTACAACGGCTATCGATACTATGATCCCGATATCGGCCGGTTTATTCAACCAGACCCCGTCGGTCTGAGGGGCGGGCTCAATCTTTACGCCGGACCGGCGAACCCGCTGCGTGATCTGGATTTGATGGGCACCAGCACAGATTGCTCATCGACGACACCGGCCAATGCCGAAGAAGGTACACCGGATGCGGACGCCAAGACCCCAACTCCGCCAGCAGACGTTGATCTCCACTTTGGACCCACTGACCTGGTTTACGGCCCGTCGCACGGTGGCGATTTGCGCGGATTGCAGGAGGCAGCCGGTGGGCAGCTGTTGACCGATCTGGGGAGTCCACCGGAGGGAATGAGTTGGACGCAGCACTCTCTGGCGACATTGGACCATGCCGCGGAGACCGGACAGCAGGTGCATTTTGACACGACCCACATGTCGGACATGGATCAGGTGCTGGCGGGGACCGGACGGCACGATCCCCAGGCGACCAATCCGCTTGTTACTTCGTCGGAGTTGCGTCATATCCGAGACAATTATGATAGCTTTGAGACGCCGCCCAAATTCTACCACGAGGGACGGGAAGTCCCGCCTCCGTGGACTTGGGGCGGAAACCAGCCGCCGCCACCATAGCTCTCGCCAAATGACCCCAACGGGTCTGTCGGGAGCTTGTCGACGAGAAGCCGCCGTCAAGTCAGGATCGGAGCAGAACACTCATGGTGGAGATCAGGTCACTCGCAGCAGACGAAGCTGCACTCGAGTTCCATGTCGGCGAACGCGACTGGTGCCACTTGTTGCTCCAGCGGGAGGACGCGAGTATCACGCTCGGGGCCGAGGTCTTCCTGGTCCTGGTCAAGAAGCTCCTCGCCTTTCTCGACGGTCGTTCCAAGCTTCACTACACGTTTCGGGCCGATGAAATGGATTGGGCGTGGTTGCTCACCCTGTCGGAGAGACACTGTTCACTCTATGCCCGACGAATCGACGGTGCTTATATCCTGCGGGTTCATGATGCACGCGCGCGCAAGATTTCCGAGTTCAGAATCGAGGAAGCGGAGGCGGCAAACTGGGCGGCGGAATTGACCAAATGGCTGGATGAGAAGGCCGGATCGGCTGCATAGCGGGCCCGGTTGATCAGCATCATGCACTCGTCACCCAACAAGCCGCTGCCAGGGCGCTTCGCCCTCATGTCGGTCGCGCTGACCACCCCCTCGGGTGTCCTGCGCGGCAAAGTCTCGGTTGACACCGGCCCGATGCGTTTGGCGGAACTGGTTCCGACTGCCTATGAGCTGACTAACGTCCTGGTGGGGCAGGCCACTCAGCGGGAGCAGCAGGCGGGGCGCCAGGTCTCGTGCCGGGCCGGATGCGGCGCGTGCTGCCGCCAGATGGTTGCGATCTCGCCGCCCGAGGCATTCTATATGATGGACTTGCTCGATTCATTCGAGCCAGTCCATCGAGCCGAGGTCATGGAGCGGATCGAGAGAATCGTGAGCGAACTCGAAAAGCAGCAAATGATCGACGAACTGATGAACCCGCAGTATGTGGACGCAGCCGTCCTCCCGATTGCGCGCAAGTACTTCCTGTTGCGAATGCCATGCCCATTCCTGGTTGACGAATCCTGCAGCATCCATCCCCATCGTCCGGTGGTATGCCGCGAGTATAATGTGACTTCACCCGCAGAACTCTGTGTCGATCCGCTCATCAACGACATCACCAAAGCGCCGATGCCGCTTCCTCTGACAGTCCCGCTCGCCCGGCTGACAGCCGAGTTGACCGGCACGCCGCCGCGACTCATTCCGATTCCCCTCGTTCCCCGCTGGATTGCGCAGCATCAGGATATCAGGCAGCGTCAGTGGCCCGGGTTGGAACTGTTTCGGCGCTTCATAGGCATGCTCGGCCCGTTGCCTCCCAACAGCCCCGACTCATAACTTCTGTGCGGGCAGCTGCATTCCCTGACCTGCCGTTGGACAGCGGTGCTCCTTCGAGCCGCGGTTCTTGCTCTGTTCGCTGTCTCTGCGGTTTGTTTGCGCCCGCCGTTTCTTCCCGGGTTGGTCTTTAGAAGTCGTGCGAAGTGACGATACTTTCTACAGACCTTGCCAACGGGTCTGGGAGAAGGGAAAACGTGATCGCTTTTGCCGGCATCGGGGTTGTCATTGCTGCGATTCTCGGCGGGTACCTGATGGAAGGGGGGAAGATCCTCGTTCTGTTCCAGCCCGCTGAGTTCCTCATTATTGGTGGCGCCATCTTTGGCGCTGTTATTATCGGCAACGGTCCCAAGGTTCTCAAGACGCTGATCGCGCAACTGGCGGGCATCACAAAGTCAGGGCCAACGAAGCAGGACTATCTGGACATGCTGGTCATGCTCTACGAGCTCTTGACCGTGGCCAGACGTGACGGGATCATGGCGTTGGAAAGCCACATTGAGCATCCCGAGCAGAGCGCCATCATCAGCAAGTATCCCAGTTTTGCCAAGAAGCATCACGCAGTCAGCTTCCTGGCCGATACCATGCGGCTGATCATCTCGGGTTCTGGTGTCCAGGCGCATGATCTGGACGCGCTGATGGATATTGATCTGGAGACACACCACGAGGAAAGCTCGAAGCCCTCGAAAGTCCTGCAAGTAGCCGGCGATTCGCTTCCCGGCTTGGGAATTGTCGCCGCGGTCTTGGGCATCGTGATCACCATGGGGGCCATTGACGGGCCGATGGAAGAGATCGGGCACAAAGTTGGGGCGGCGCTGGTTGGCACGTTCCTGGGTGTTCTCTTGTCGTACGGTTTTGTCCAGCCGCTGTCCAACAATCTGGCCGAAAAGGCCGATGAGGATGGGCGCTACTATCTGGCGCTGAAGCAGGTACTGCTGGCGTTCCACAAGGGGTGCGTGGCCGCTATCGCCGTCGAGTTTGCCCGCCGGTCGATTTACGCGGACGCGCGTCCCGGGTTCACGGAACTTGAGAGCGCCTGTCGTGCCGCGAAATCTGGCGGTTGATACCCATTTGTCAGGTTGAGTCCGATGGAATCAGGAAAAGAGAACGCCGCGCCGGTCATTATCGTGCGGAAACACGGTGGCCACGCCGGACACCATGGCGGGGCATGGAAGGTTGCCTACTCGGATTTCGTCACCGCCATGATGGCCTTTTTTCTGGTCATGTGGCTGGTGGGCCAAAGCGACAAGGTCAAGGCGGGAGTGGGCGGCTACTTTCGCGATCCTGTGGGTTTCAAGGACAAGATGGGGAAGGGAGTTCTGGAGGGGGCATCGAGCACGCCAGGCCCTCCGGTCCCGACACGGGAGGCGGAAGAATACCGCCGTCGGCAAGAAGAGAAAACCCGCGAGAAACTCCAGGACAAGGCCGATGAAGTTGTCAAGGCGTTGCAAGGCGCTCTCGGTTTGGGTGATCTCTCCAACTTGGTGGACGTGGAAGTGACCGAAGAAGGTCTGCGCATCCAACTGATGGAGTCGGGCGATTCCACCTTCTTTGGTTCGGGCAGCGCGACAGTTTCCGGCCGGGGTGAAAGGGTCGTTTCCATGATTGGTCAGATGATTTCGCCCTTGGGATACAACGTGGTTGTGGAAGGCCATACTGACAGCCACCAGTTCGTCAATGGCAACGGTTACTCAAACTGGGAATTGTCAGCAGATCGTGCCAATGCCGCCCGACGGCTGCTCGAGCAAAATGGTGTAGAACCAGCCAAGATCTCCGAGATACGAGGATATGCCGACAAGAAACTGCGTTACCCCAATCAACCGGGTGATCCCCGCAACCGTCGAATCGCCATCGTCGTGGTCAACGGTTACGCCGCGGATAAATTCAAACCCGTCGATCTGAGCGAGCGAGGCAGGCTGGCTGGCGGGGACACGCTGTGAGTTCCCGCTTGATCGTTTGGCTCCCCGTCTGAATCCGCGAAGATCTGCCCGATGGCTGTGGTGCTCCCCGGGGCCGGTATGTGCTTTGTTCGGCGTTGTGCGTGGTTGCGTTTGATGGGCGATCTGCTTATTATTATCACATGGCACTTGACGGAAAACCAGCCCAAAGACTTCCCTTGGCGGTCGACACGACAGCAGTTGATTTGGGAGCATTGAAGACCAAGGACGATTCTCCCTTTCGGTACTTTGTCAAAGGCGAGCGCCCTCGGGCGGATGGCGCCTTCTTCGAACTGCTTCTATCACGGGTTTTTCTCGAGTCCGGTAGCGTCGAGGGGTTTGACGAAATCTGGCCCCGTGCGGTTCAAGCGCTGGCCGGCCTGAATCTGTACCGCCTTTCGCAGATGTCGCCGGAAGAGCTCGGCTCAGTCATCGAGACAGTCGGCGGCGAATTCTCGTTGCGTCTTGGCGGGAGGGCCAGCGCCTTACAGACTTGGGCCGACGCGTTCTGGCGGATCCGCCAGATTTATGGTTCGTTCCGTCAGTATGTCCGTTCGTTCGATACCGACGGACATCAAGCGCTGGTTGACGATCTCCGCCAGCGGCTAGTTGGTTTGTCTCCTGATTTTTTGGAAGGATTCCTGCGTGAATCCGGCCAGAAACCTGCCGTTGCCCAGCAACAGTCCGATCGCACCAAGGGTCAGCAGCAACAGCGAACCCCCAAGCGCGTTTCTGGGCAGCCTGCTCGCCCCAGCGCGAACCCCAGTGGTGGCAGCCGGCGAAGCCAGCCGCACAGCGTCCCTGCGGGAAAACCTGCCACGCCGACGGCCCCGCCCGCCAAGACCCAGGGAGGTGATGATTCAAAGTCGGCTCCGAAGCATCGGCGCAAACGGCGCGGATTTTTTCGGCGCCGTCGCGACGAGGGGCGGGGAGACAAGCCTCAAGGGCAGCCCGTGACCACCACCGCTACGAATCAGTCCTGAGTCGGCGTGCGTCAAGTCATCGCACGAGTCGAGCGAAGTCCCGTGGGTGTCGATGTGGCTTGTGCTGCGGGAGCGGCGGCGCGCCGGTCCCCGCCGAATGATGGGAGTCACGCGGATGGACGTTGATGCCCTTGGGCCGTCTCAGGGGTTTGTGGGCGGTACGTAGTGGATGTAATCGGTCAGCGACTTGATCTCCAGTTCCTTGCCTTCAACTTCCACCTGCATCAGGTCGCGCGATGAGAGAAATCCGACAAGCTTGTTGTCCTCGACGACAGGCAGATGCCGGCAGCTCCGGGAGACCATTTTCGTCAGGCATGTGAGATGATCATCATTGATGTCCGCGGTGATGATATTCGATGTCATCGCCGCGCCCACCGTGACCTGACTGGCATCGAGCCCCCGGACAATGATCCGAGTCATCAGATCGCGCTCGGAAAATACGCCTACCAGCCGGTCACCCTCCAAGACGGGCAGGGCACCGACGTTGTGTTTGACCATCAGCTTGACTGCATCTGTGACTGTGCTGCTGGCCGACAGCCAGTGCAGTGGGCGATTGTTCGCAAGAATGTCGCGAATCTTCGGCATGACGACCTCCCTGTATGCTGGCCCCACTCGGCAGCCAATGACCATTGACATGGACCTTCAGTCAAGGTATCTGAGTTTGTCGCCAAGTCAAGTCCCTCCCGAAGAGACATTCGGATGTCAAAGGCAATCAGTTTAGTTAGAAATACGCAAACTGGCGGCAGACAGACTCGTAGGATGGTCAGGATCATGTTTGTCGGCGACACGGAAGCCTTCGACACTAGACTACGTTAAGGCATTGGGTTGCCATATCTTATCTCTGATGAACGAGCGACCGGAGAAAACATGATCCTGAATCGACGAGGCGAGTACGCAATTCTGGGACTCCTCTACTTGGCGCGGCAAGACCATGCCGCCACGTCCCGCCAGTTTTGGGACATCAGCGACATCGCCCAAGCCGTGGAAGTCCCGGAGAAATTCCTGCGGATCCTCTTCCACCAACTCGCCAAAGCGGGGCTGCTCAGATCGCAGCGAGGGGTGGGAGGCGGGTTCGGTCTCAAAAGACCCGCCTCGGAGGTCACCCTGCGGGAGGTCATCGAGGTCATTCAGGGACCGATCGCGTCATTTGTTTGTGTCACCAGCGATGACGACCCGAAAGTATGCCGGCGCTTTGAGCATTGTGAACTGTATGGGATATTGCGTGAGGTACGCCTGAAAGTGGTGAATGAACTGGAACGCCACACACTGAACGACTTGATCGGAGGGGAACGAGCGGTCCCCAGCGCGAGGGGCAGCACGACAGTAGGCGCCCAGCCCAATTCCCGAGAGAGTGTGTCATCAAACGTAGCGGCGCCCGGCCAAGAATGAAGCTGCCAATATACATGGACCACCATGCGACGACTCCGGTCGATCCGCGTGTCCTCGAAGCGATGCTGCCGTTTTTCATGGAGCGTTTTGGCAATGCTGCGTCACATCATACCTTTGGCTGGGATGCCAAGAGCGCGGTCGATCAAGCCCGCCAGGAGATCGCGTCGGTTGTTGGCGCGTCGGCGCAGGAGATCATCTTTACATCGGGCGCCACCGAATCCGACAACCTCGCGCTGAAGGGCATTGCCGAGGCTTGTGCGGCGAAGGGTGACCACATCATCACCTCGCGCATTGAGCACAAAGCGGTTTTGGATTCGGCGCAGCGTCTCGAAAGGCAGGGCATTCACGTCACTTACGTGCCAGTTGATCACGACGGACTGATCGATCCCGACGATGTGCGCCGCGCGATCACCGACAAGACCATTCTCATCTCGATCATGTATGCCAACAACGAGATTGGGACCATTCAGCTGATCCGTGAGGTTGGGCGCCTGGCGCACGAGCACGGTGTCATCTTCCATACCGATGCTGTCCAGGCTGTTGGGAAAATACCGGTGAACGTGGAAGCCGACGGCATCGACCTGATGTCGTTGACCGCGCACAAGATCTATGGCCCCAAGGGGATCGGCGCCCTCTATGTGCGTCGCCGCAATCCGCGGGTCCGGTTGTCGCCACTCCTTGATGGCGGTGGACATGAGCGCGGGCTGCGTTCCGGCACGTTGCCCGTCCCGCTGATTGTTGGTTTCGCCAAGGCCATAACTCTGGCGCAGGATCTGATGGCCGAAGAATCGGCGCGTGTCGGCGCGTTGCGTGACCGTTTGAAAGAAATCATCATGAACGGGCTCGACGAGGTGTACTTGAATGGTTCCGCGACCCGGCGGCTGCCCAACAACTTGAATCTGTCGTTTGCGTATGTCGAGGGCGAATCGCTCCTGATGGGGATGAAGGAAGTCGCTCTGTCGTCGGGTTCCGCCTGCACGTCGGCATTGCTGGAACCGTCCTATGTTCTCAAGGCGGTGGGGATCGGGGAAGAACTGGCCCATTCCTCCATCCGTTTCGGCTTGGGCCGCTTCAATACCGCCGAGGAAGTCGAGTATGTTGGCGCCAAGATTATTGAGACGGTCAAGCGGCTGCGCGAACTGTCACCGCTTTATGAATTGAAAGGTGGGCAAGACAAAACCTCGGTGGCGGGCATGGAGACCAAGTCGCTTTAACGGGTACGCCCCGATTGCTGTCGAATTGCACCGCTCGCTTCCGGTGAGGAGAGAAATAACGGGACCATCGCAGTCATTATACTGAGAAAGGATGGATCGCACATGAGCAGTGAAAGCACAAACGGCGCCGTATCGGCAATCGGGATGACGAAGGACGATGGCCCGGTCATCGATCTAACTGATGCCGCTGCCAATGAGATCAAGCGTCTCATCGAGGCCCAAAATCTGAAGGATCACTACCTGCGGCTGGGAGTTCAGGGTGGCGGCTGTTCCGGGCTCGAGTACAACCTCAACTTCGTCACCGAACTCGGCCAGTTTGATCGTGTCTTCGACGTCAAAGGAGTCAAAGTCATCGTCGACTTGAAGAGCGCGCTTTATCTGAAGGGGACAACGCTGGACTATGTCCAGTCATTGACAGGGGGTGGATTCAAGTTCGCCAATCCGAACGCAACCCGGTCATGCGGTTGTGGGACCTCTTTTTCGGTGTAACGGCGCCGTCAACAACGCCGGTTGATGTCAGGAGGTATGATGCCCGCATTTGACTTGGAAGTGTTTGCCGAAGGCGGGATTCTTCGGGAGAAGACTCTTCGCGAAGCGTTTGCCACATTAGATTGGGAGCGGTACCGTGACACGTCGGTCCACATTCGGGGATGCGGCTCGGTCCTGATTCCGGCGTGGGCTTATCTCATGACGGCGGCCCATCTCTCACAGGTCGCCCGGAAAATCACCTATGGCGAGGAGCAGGCGCCGATGCCGATCTTTGTGCGGTCCGAATTTGAGTCCCGGACAATGCAAGGCGCTGGCGGGACTTGATTCGCCGCTCTGCGATCAGCTTGGTTGTTCCCCATCGTCTGCAAGGTATGAATTTTGTCCGTGCGCCCCTGATTCCCCTTGCGATGTCCCGGAACCCGACATAAATTCACGAGTATTATGATCTGAATTGGTCCGCAGTGGACGAAAACAGAACCTCAACAAGGGAGAGAAGAATGTTCAAACGTTTTGTGATTGCAGGATTGCTAGTGATCATGGGGACGGTCCCAACTTGGGCGGACGTCTACACGATCGACCCGACCCACTCCAGCGTTGTATTCAGCGTGACACACATGGCCATCAGCAAGGTGCCGGGAGCATTCAAGGAATTCTCCGGTTTTATCGACTATAACCCGGGCGACATGGCGAAATCCCGGGTGGAAGCCACGATCAAAGTGGCCAGCATCGACACGCGCGATTCCAATCGCAATAAACATCTGCAATCCCCTGATTTCCTCGCGGCCGACAGCTTCCCGGAGATCACCTTCAAATCGACGAAGGTGACCGACAAGGGGAAAGGCCAACTCGAGATCGTTGGCGATTTCACCATGCACGGCGTTACCAAGTCAGTCACCCTTGATGCCGAGATGCTCGGTGCGATCACCGACCCCCGTGGGAACAAGCGCATTGGCTTCAGCGCGCACACGAAAATCGACCGTATGGATTATGGCGTGAAGTGGAACATGCCGTTGGAGACAGGCGGTCTGGTCGTGGGGCACGATATCGACATCACCCTCGGCATTGAAGCTGTCTTGAAGAAGTGACAGGATCAGCGGTCGTCGGCGCACGTTTTTGCGTAGCGCACGCTCTATTGAAAAGGCCCCCTGAGACGGCTCCCAAGTCTCCGGGGGCTTTTGTGTGGGGATCGATCTCGGGCACCCTTCGGGAGCGGAAAAGGGCTTTCCGCGGGGCAGACCCTGTTGTATATTCGCGGTTCGCCCTTCGGGGCGCAGACGTGGATTGGGGCATCCCAATGTCCCGAATCTGACCAAGAAACCCCACCAGTCAGAGGGAGAATCACCTGCATGGAAAACATTACCGGGTACATGCTCTTGATTATGGGCATCAGTGTGGCCAGCCTTCTTTTTGTCATCTGGTTGGCGCGCCATGTGTTAGCCCATGACACCGGCACCGCTGCGATGCGTGCCATCTCGGATGCCATCAGAGAGGGCGCCGAGGCGTTCATGCGCCGCCAGTATGGCACCATCGGTAAATTGAGCGTTCTTTTGGCCGCCGTGATCTTTGTCCTCTACGGATTTGTCCGTGGACACCATGATTTCGACCCCACCGACTCGCGGCTCGCCTTGGCGTGGTGGATTACGCTGTCTTTTGTGCTCGGGGCGCTGTGTTCGGGTATTGCCGGATTCATGGGCATGTGGATCTCGATCCGTTCGAACATCCGCACTGCCAGCGCCTCGACCCGTTCACTGAATGATGCCCTGCGTCTCGCCCTTCGCGGTGGAGCGGTCTCCGGTCTTCTGGTTGTCGCTATGAGCCTACTGGGCGTCGGCGGCCTCTACTGGCTGGTGAGTGCAACCACGTCCGTGGCGCTGACTAAGATTCCGCTCATGATCGTGGGCTACGGGTTTGGCGCTTCGTTTGTGGCGCTCTTCGCGCAGCTTGGTGGCGGGATTTACACCAAGGCCGCCGATGTCGGTGCTGACCTCGTCGGAAAAGTCGAGGCAGGGATCCCGGAGGACGACCCCCGCAACCCGGCGGTGATCGCGGATCTGGTCGGCGACAATGTCGGCGACTGCGCCGGCCGTGGCGCCGATCTGTTCGAATCGACCGCGGCTGAAAATATCGGTGCTATGATACTGGGCGCCGGTCTTTACCTGGCGGCGCAAAAACAGGGAATCGTATTCTCGGCGGGCGCGGTTGGCTTGATGCTCTTTCCGCTGGTCGCTCGTGCCTTCGGAATTATCGCGTCCATCGTGGGTGTGATGACTGTCAAGACCAAGGAAGATGGCGATCCCATGCAGGCCCTGAACAAGGGGTACTATGTGGCGGTCATCCTGGCGATGATCGGTTTCGGCGTCGCCTCGCGCTGGATGCTCTACACCGACAACCATCCGAACGCGTGGATGTACTTCTTCGCCTGCGGCGTTATTGGTGTGCTTGCGTCGGTGGCGTTCGTCTACATCACGCAGTACTACACAGAATACAAGTACCGTCCGGTCAGAGAGATTGCCGAGTCCTGTCAGACCGGTCCGGCGACCAACATCATCACCGGTCTGGCGGTGGCGATGGAATGCACCGCGCTGCCGGTTATTGCCATCTCGATCGCCATTCTGGCGTCTTACTTCCTGGGCAGTGCCGCCTTACCCGGCGCCGGCCTGTTCGGCACTGCAGTGGCGACCATGGGGATGCTGGCTACCGCCGCCTACATTCTGGCGATGGACACGTTTGGTCCGATCACCGACAATGCCGGCGGGATTATTGAAATGAGCCAGCAACCAGAGGAGATCCGTCGCAAAACTGACCGTTTGGATGCAGTCGGCAACACGACCAAGGCGTTGACCAAGGGGTACGCCATCGGCTCTGCTGCACTGGCGGCGTTCCTGCTTTTCTCCGCGTACATGGATGAGATCTCCAATTACACCGGCGTGCCCTTCCCCGGCGTCAACATCGCCAAGCCTGTCGTTTTTGTGGGGGCGCTCTTGGGTGCGATGCTCGTGTTCTTGTTTTCCGCTCTCGCCATCCGCGCCGTTGGCAAAGCCGCCTACTATGTCATCAACGATGTTCGTGCCCAGTTCAAAGAGAAGCCGGGCATTCTGAAGGGAACCGAGAAACCCGACTATGGCCGCTGTGTCGACATCGTGACCCGTGGCGCGCTCAGGCAAATGGTTCTGCCGGGCATTCTCGCGGTGGGAATGCCCATCGCCGTCGGACTGAGCTTCCGGGGATTCATCACGCCAGACGATCCGCTGATTGCCGCTGAGGCAGTCGCGGCGCTGTTGATGGCTGGAACGATTGCCGGCATCCTGGTCGCCACCATGCTCAACAACGGCGGCGGCGCCTGGGACAACGCCAAGAAATGGATCGAAACCGGCATGTACGGCGGCAAAGGTTCCTTCGCGCACAAAGCCGCAGTCGTGGGCGACACCGTCGGCGACCCCTGCAAGGACACCGCCGGCCCGTCGCTGCACGTGCTGATCAAGCTTCTCTCCACGATCACACTCGTGCTGGCGCCGCTGTTTATCTGAAGATCATCGGATTTCGCTCGCACTGATTGACGTTCGGGCAAGGGGCTTTCAGCCCCTTGCCCTTTCTGTGGACGTCGGAACCAGTGAAGACCGGTGCCCCACCCGCAGGGTGGGATTCTCACGTGAGGCCTGCGGCGAATCAATTCACTTCGACGATTCCGAAGAAACGGGACACGCAATGTGAGGTCGTCGTGGATTCGTGACCACGCAGCGCAAACGTTCTGATCAAGCTGCTGTCCACGATCACTCTCGCGCTGGCGCCGCTGTTCATTTGAAGCATTTCGGATTTCGCCAACACCAATTGACGTTCGGGCAAGGGGCTTTCAGCCCCTTGTCCTCTTTGTGGATGTCGAACACAGCGATCCCTCCCACCCTTCGGGTGGGGCACCCGGCTGTATTTCTTTCATGGAACGAAGTCTGTGGTCGTCTCGCACGGCTTTTCCAAGCAGGAAGCCAAAATGCCAAGGCAGGAGATCGACAAAGCGATTTACCGTATGACGCAATTCCGCCCTGCTCCCGGAGGACACTCTTTCAAGCCGGAGAAATGATCATGAGCACGAAGAAAACACACTCTCGGACACTTAATTACCTCCACAAGCGCTATGTTGGTGCAAATCCTGACCGGCTGGCGTCGATGGAAGAGGAACGCACGAACGCCACGATCGCGCGGACGATTCACGACCTCAGGGCCAAGGCGAGCCTGACGCAACGCGAATTGGCCAAACTGGTCGGTACGACGGCTTCTGTCATTTGCCAGTTGGAAGACTCCGATTACCAGGGGCATTCGCTCTCTATGTTGCAGCGGATCGCCACAGCCTTGGGCAGACGAGTTGAGGTACGGCTCGTACCTGTTCGCGCCAAAGCGCGTCTGGCGTCCCAATAGTGCGCGAGCTTCAATAGCGTTTCCCGCGCACCGCTTGCTGCAATTCCCAGCTACATAGGTATTCGGGCGAGGGGCTTTCAGCCCCTTGTTCGTTGTGGGGCGGGGCACCATGCGACCCATTCCTATCCGTCTTTGCCGCGATGAAATCCGATTTGTTTGGGCTTCAGGTCTGGAGGACGCATCAACTCGCGGATAGCGTCGAAAACAGCGCGGAATTGGGAGTCATACTTCTTCTCGAGGGCCACGAGTTTTCTCGCCAAGTCAGCATTCGCTTGCAAAATCTGTCTGAGCCGGACAAATGCTCGCATGATCTCGATGTTCACCTGCACCGCGCGCGGGCTGCGGAGCACACTCGACAGCATGGCCACGCCCTGCTCGGTGAATGCGTACGGCAGGTACTTGCGATGGCGCCCACGCCCGGTCTCTAAGATCACAGATTGTGATCTTAGAAGCGCGGCCTCATCGGGGTCGAGTTGGAACATGAAATCATCAGGAAACCGGTCGATATTGCGCTTGACCGCCTGAATCAAAGCCCGCGTTTCGACCTCATAAAGCACTGCCAAGTCCGAATCGAGCATGACATTGTGTCCGCGCAAGACGACTATCGTGCGCTCTATACGCTCCGTCGGCACGATTGCTCGCTCAGCCCTGGGCAACTTCAGTCCTCGGTGCCGCGTTTTTGGGTCCCTGCCGGCAACATGCCGTGACCCAGCACAGGCGGCAACCTGCATCTCAACTGCAAGTTAGTCTCTTGGGCCGTATGAGGACAATCACATTAGTCGGCGCGTGCGCCGGGCACACCCACTCCTTGTAACCAGGCCACACGCCGCAATCGGAGATTGCGGCCAGGTCTATGCGGTCTCTTCACACATGGCACCCGGCTGCCTGCTCCACGAAATACTTCCAGACTTCCGGCCAGAGCAGCACGCTATTGGTAGCTCCCGGGGAAGGGGCATTCCACGTCCCAGATAACTTTCCGTTCTTAACCGTGCCCGACATGAATGTCAGTGAGATGGCCGATCAGTTGCGGCATCAGCCCGCTGTCGTCGTAGCGGATCACGAAGCCTGCAGGGAAGGGGGGAACGTGTTCGTAGCGCACACTGTACGGCGTCCGTGCTTGCAGCACACTGTCGCGATACATCTCGAAGATCCAGTCCGAACGGTAGATATTCGTTTGCGTGTACCCTTCAGTCTTGGGAGTCCTCTCCATAGCGGCGATTCCTCCGAACGACCGCACCCAGCGCCAGACGCCGTACAGCGGACGGGGGCCGACCCGGCAAGGGTGGCAGATCGTTCCGTTGAGGAATGTGTAGTCGATCAGCCCGACTATGTCCACGACATCGGAGCCGCCGTCGCAATTCAAATCAGCCCGCTCCTCGGGATCCGGCGCCAGACTGCCGCTGAACACGTAATCGATCATCCCCACAATGTCCATCACATCGACAGCGTCATCACAGTTCTGGTCTCCCGGCGGGGCGACCGCGAACCTGAACGTGTCCACCACCATCGGGATCATCGGCATGGTAGCGATGGGATTGTCCAGGTAGAAAATGTAGATGACCTTGTATTTCCCCTCGGGCAGCGGCCCGACCGGAACGAATAGATCGAAGGGAACCCGCACCGGCAGCCCGGGCCCAGGGTCGAACAAGACATCGAACCGGACACAGAGCGAGTCGCCGACTCGGTCGGCACTCATCAGCTTTGGCACCTTCCAGCCACGTGTCAATGGTTTCAGGGATACGATTTGATCACGCAGAACAAACGACCATTCCCACCTTCGGGGCGTGTTGAAAAAGCACCCGAATCGCGTGTTCCGTAGCTCGTGGCGACGAGATTGCTTCGCTGCGCTCGCAATGGCTTTATTCTCCGGTCGCGGAACCACAGGTCATGGCTGTCATTGCGAGGAACGTCCCCGCCGAAGGCGGGGGGAGTGACGAAGCAATCTCATCGCTCCTGTGTCCCGGATACGTCTGCAAGGAGTTTGTCAACACACCGTTCGGGTGGGGCACCCAGATCTCCAAAATGCAAACGGCGAAGCGAATAACACATCGCCGCGCCGTTCGTGGCTTGAGTGAGGATTGACGGTTATGGTGTTTTCTTCTCCGCCTTGACTTCGATCTTGCCGTCGGTAATTGTCACCTCGGCATCCGTGATTCCCTGCCTGGCCAGTTGCTCCTTGATCTGGGCGATCTTCTCGGCGTCGCTGAGATTGCTGTCCGGTGCGGCCAGATCGATCCTGGTTTCGAAATCGCCATTCGACGGGCCGCCTTGGCGCACTTCCTCGATCTTGACCTGCGCTTCACCCTGCGGCGTCGTCGTGGCGCCTTCCAGTTTGACCGTGGTCTGGCCATTCGCATCGCGAGTGTACGAGACATTCTTCAGTTGCAGGCCTTGCGACGCCAGTTGAGTCCGAATCTCCTCTTCGATTTGCGCATCGGTCTTGCCTTCGCCATTGACCTTCACCTCGAAGACCCGTGCGCTGATCTGTGCCAGAAGACTCCCTGACTCACGTACCCGCCACGGTTCGATCGCCACTCCGCCGGCTGCCGTAGCCGCCGGAACCAGATCGCGCGTCGCGGCAAAGGCGTTGGCCGCATCAGAAGACGAGCCGTGGACGTAGTACACCAACTCCGGGCTTCCGGCATTGTGGGATTTCGTGACCAGGACATCTCCGAATCCCTTCTCGGCCAACCGCGCCTTGATCGCATCGAGATTGATCTGCGCCATCGCCGGGTCGGCGGAGGAGATTACCAGACGTGTGCCGACAGTGTGTTCGTACGCAAACGGAATCAGGACCAGAAATGCCAGCGCCATGGCCGCGGCGGTGAGGCTCCAGCCCCAGCGGCGCGGACGCGAAATGAATGGATGTCGCAACAATGATTTCATCGTGTTTTCCTCTTCCTCTCTGACTGCCCGGTCGACCCAGATCACGGCTGATCCCCATGGCGCCTCCGGTGGCCCGTCTACGGCGGACATCGCAGCGAACTTGTTCCGCAGGAGAGTCTCCGCTTCCCATGCCGCGCGGCAGGAGGCGCACTGGCTGATGTGATCCAAGGCGTCGGAATCAGAAATCGGTTTGGGATCATTCAGTAGCTGTTTGATTTGGCTGCATCGCATAAAGCACCTTCCTTCTGGCTCCCACACGGTTTGGCCGGTCTCACTCTAACCCCGTGTAAGGAATCCCTTCCTGCTTCGCAACTTCAGGGTGCGGACCGGCCTCTGCGCGTGCAGGGACGCACGACCGTGTGTCCCTACGCCCGGCCAACGGTGACACGCATCCCAGTTCCGAAGGTACCGACATGAAACGAGTGACAGTCTCGCGCATCTTTTCCCGGGCCCGGGATAGACGCGACTTGATGGTTCCCTCACGTGTGCACCAGATGCGCGCGATCTCGGCGATAGCGTATCCCTCGAGCTCATAGAGCACGATGAGGGCGCGTTCGTCCGCGGTCAAACCGGCCATGGCCCGGTCCAACCACCGTCGCGCATCGAGCACCCCCCGTGGATCGATAGACGTGGCCGGAGATGCGGCGATCGAACTGTCATTCTCCTGATCTTGCGTTCTCTTCCCCAACCAGAGTTGCCGCCAGTGCCGGCGCCGGAGCTGGTTGCGAAACGTGTTGGCGATGATCCGGAAAAACCAGGGTTTGAATCCGTCCTGAGTATTCCTCAGTCCGGGAAGTCCGTGCCAGGCGGCGAGGATGGCGTCATGATAGAGATCCTCCGCGTCCTGCCGTGTCGTGCACAAACGCCGGCAGTAGCGGATCGCGGCTTCATGAACCGGCTGCAGCAGTTCCTCGAATCGCGCTCTCTGAGTCAGTTCCACCAATCCCTCTCCATCCCGGCAGTCATCGGTCCACCGGCTTCCATGTGATAAGACACGCGGGCCGCTGGTTTGGTTGCATGGAGTAATGTCGGTGGTATTGCGGACAAGATACAATCTTGAATCTCCGGGGTAAGTGCTTGGCAGGCGGGCGATGAGCTTATTGCAAGAATCATTGTGCCGACACTACCAGTATGGGATGCAAGTGACGGAGGTATCGTGGAGTAACGCGGTCTTTCCAGATAGATCGAGGGCGTGCTACGGGAGCAGGAAATCGAAGATCCGCGCCATGTAATGATCGACCTCATCATTCTCAGACCGACCTACATTGGGTGGAAAGGGGAAATTGATGACTTCACCAGCGACAGTGGTTCGCGATCAGCAACGCGCATGGGCGCATAGCCGCGGCATCGATTGCGACTCGAGGGGCTACATGGGGAGCCTGTCCGACAACCTCTTTGCACCGTTGTCGGCGCCCTCGGAGGAGGAGTTCCGCAACGGCGACGGGGATGAGCTCGGCCAGCCCGGCAAGCGCGGGAAGATGCAGGCCCTGCATTCGTCGTCGGCTCTTGCGGCCAACGTGTTCGACTATTGGCGCTGCCGGGACGCTCGACCGCTGGCGACCGCGCTTGGCGTGCCGGTGCCCATCGTCAAGATCGAGAAGATCGAGTTCGAGCAGAAGTTTCCAACAGGGCTTCCCGGCCACGCTCCGAATCTGGATGTGGTGCTTCGTCTGTCTACTCGTTCTCTGATCGCGATCGAGAGCAAGTTTCTGGAGCCATATGGAGCGCACGGCCCGGGCTTCAAGGAGACGTACTTCACCTCCGAACCAGGACTCTGGCAGAAGGCCGGTTACCCTCAATGCCAGGAACTGGCTCAGGTGCTCCATTCGGGGGATCCGGTCTACAAGTGGCTATACGCGGAGCAGCTCCTCAAGCACATCCTCGGTCTGGCGCACTCGGGCACACCGTGGTCGCTTCTGTATCTATGGTATGAAGTACCGGGTGAGGCTACTGCAGAGCACGCCGCAGAGGCAGAGCATTTCGGCAACGTGGTTAGCTCCGACGGCATCGATTTCAAAGTGCTGACCTATCAGGCTCTGTTGTCGAACCTTCGTCGGCACGCGGACGAGCGTGATCGCGCATACGTGGACTACCTGAGCCAACGGTACTTGGGTATGTCCGCCCAAGACAGGTATCAAGCCGGGCACGCGGCGGCAAGGGCTTGGCAGACAGTGTCAAAGTAAAACCCCGCGCCAGTGACGCGGGGTTTTCCCATTTGAACCTAGCCGAGAGACCGGATACGTGCTTGCCCCCGTCCGTTGACCGGGAAAGCGATTGCCCCATGAAGTCTGGTTTCCATATGCTATCTTTGGACAGTCCCCCGCGAGGGCCGCGTGGGGCTGTAAAGACAAGTTCGTGAACATGCGGTCAGCCACGACGCAAATTCTTTGCGAGTCTTCTCCCAAGCGAGAACAAGCCCCCGATAGCGGGCGGCCGAAACTGATGTCCTCAACCGTGGACCGGCGGGCGTTCGCAGTCTGGTAGACGGGCTTTGAAGCGATTCAAGGAGGTCTTGTTATGCCGACCCGAACAAAATGCCGTGATAAATGACTGGACGGGTGGCAACCTATTGAAACGAAATGGCTTAATCGCCCCTTCAACAGGATATCCGAAAGCGTCTTATGCGATCAGGAACGACGAAATTCGCATGTTGTGCGGGTCTGTCTAATTATTGTTCGGCGGCCGAGGCAATGTGAAAGACCAGTATTTTGGTGACGTGAACGACTTTCGCAAGTACGGCTTGCTTCGTTTGCTGTCCATCGCTGATCGCCTCTGCTTGGGTGTTTGCTGGATGCTGACCGAACCCGACAGCAGAACGGACGGGAAGTTTCTCAGCTACCTTCATAACCCGAAGAAGTACCGGCATCGCGATCCTGACCTTTTCGATTGGCTGCAACAGGTAGTCGGAGTCGAGAAAGATCGTCGCACAGCGCGGATCGAAGTGTCAACCCTTCTTGGTTCAGCGCTGTTCAAGCCAGAGATTCTGACGGACCACAAAGGTAAGCGGAGCGCCTATTTCTCTGAGTGTAGCAGTCGCTTCGCTGGTTGTGACCTGATATTCTTCGATCCAGACAACGGCCTGGAGATCAAATCAACTCAGCGGGGACACAAGGACTCATGCAAGTTCCTGTATTGGGATGAGGTGTGCGGCAGCTTCGAAGCCGGGTCATCCGTGCTAATTTACCAGCACTTCATTCGTGAGGAGCGAGACGGGTTTATTGCACGGATGGCAGCGGAGCTGAAACGCCTGACGAAGGCAGCGGCGGTCTTCTCCTACAGGACGCCACATGTTCTGTTCCTGTTGGCGTCGCATGAAAGACACGCCGCTGGCTTCCGGAACCAACTCGGCGCTGTTCAGTCGTTCTGGGCGCCGAAGCAGGTTATTGCCCTGGAGCATACGCCGCCGAACCAGGCGCTGCACCTGACCGCTGTTCCGCTGCGCTCCATAGCGGCAGGTGAGCTCGGTCGTTGTCCCGCTCGTCATAGTCCGAATCCGCTATCCACTCATCACGGGGAGTCATCATGAGTGAAAAATCCTTCTGTCGCATCGGTGTTTTCTACGATGGCTCATATTTCACCTACGCCCAGCACTTCTTCTATCACAACCGCAAACTCGGATGGCTTGATTTCCAGCCCTTTCATTTGCTAGTCGAGAACACCGTCCGCGCTCAAGAGCAGGGTTATACGAACTACAAAACAGTCTATGCGGCGTGGTTTCAGGGGCTGTTCAGTTCCACTAAGGCCGAAGAGCGACAACTGCGAAATGAACGCAACCGCTATCACGACCTTATGCACGCGGGCATTGAGCCAAAGTATTTCCCTATGTCGATATCACAGGGCGAGAAGGGCGCTGACGTAGCATTGGCAATTGACGCACTTCAGATTGGATTGGACGGGCGAATTAATATTGCCGCGCTTGTCAGTGGCGATGCAGATTTAATTCCGCTCGTACGCGCCTTGATGAAACAGGGCATTCGAGTAATGGCTGTCTATTTCCAGTACGAAGAGGGCGAATACAAGAGTTTCATCAATGAACGGCTGTTGCGTGTCTGCAACTACTCGCTGAACGTCAACGCGCTGGAAGAAGACAAGAATACGAAAGCGGTATTCAGGGGATTGTTTCGGAAACCCGATGAATAAACCACCCGGCAGCGTACAAAAAAATTCATCCAGCCGACCGGGAATAGGCCGGTCACGTTTGCAACTTAGCTCTGTGGCCCGACGGCCGATGACGGTGTTATGCGGCCCGCGCAACATGATCGTGTGAGGTAACCAATGTCCTTGTCGCAAGTTCTGTCGAAAACTCGTTCTTGAGCGCCACTATACCGCCTCGGCGTTTATCACTTCATCTGTTGGAGACGGCATCAAGGGCAAGTTCAAGACGCTGTCGGACGATCTGTCGGTTGACCGTTTTGCCAAGGTTCTCGTTGCCCATCTGGCAAGTTTTGTGTGATGATATCACGCCAACAGTTCATCGATTGATCAACGGAGACGCACGGGACTTGTCGTTCGTGGATGATGAGTCCGTCCATCTCGTTGTCACATCGCCTCCGTATTGGAACCTCAAACGCTACAACGAGAATCCTGATCAACTCGGACACATTCAGGACTACGAAGCATTCATAGGTGAACTGGAAAAGGTCTGGCGGCATGTGTTCCGTATACTCGTTCCCGGCGGCCGCCTTGTATGCGTTGTCGGCGACGTTTGCGTGGCACGACGCAATTTTGGGCGACACCTCGTGTTTCCCTTGCATGCGGATATATGCGTTACATGCCGCCGACTCGGCTTTGACAATCTGAACCCCATTGTTTGGCACAAGATTGCCAACGCCTCATACGAAGTCTCGAACGGCTCGAAGTTTCTTGGCAAGCCATATGAACCGAATGCCATCATCAAGAATGACATGGAGTTCATTCTGATGCAGCGAAAACCGGGAGGTTACCGGCAGCCAACTGGCGAGCAACGGAATGCCAGCAGAATCTCCAAAGAGGAATTTGGCCTTTGGTTACTGCCGCATGGCGGCACGCTATCTGAAAGCCGAGAACGCGAATCTCTTTGCCACGGCCAAACTCCGATTCGAGAAGGTCACCACTGAACCGGCTTGCCTTGTCAAGGAGGACCATGCCCTTTATGAAGTGCGGCCTGCAAGAAAGAGATTGGAATAGGCCAACAATCGCATGCAGCGGACGGCGCTCTGCGCCACCGCTGGCCGTTCCACAAAGTAAAACCCCGCGCCAGTGACGCGGGGTCTTCATTTCGGTCCACTCAAGAGATCTCATTTCAGCACTGCGAGTACCCGCAACTGCGGCACAACACGCATCCCTCTTTGTATTCGAGCATGCCGCCGCAGTCTGGGCAGTGTTCCTTGGCAATGTCGGGCGCCTTGACAATCCGGTTGCCGTTGCCGAAGTGATCGTTCAGCACTTTCGCGATCGCGTCCGGGATCGACGAGATAACGCCGCGCCGTGCAAAGATCGGCTGCGAACCGCCAATCCCATGTAACTGCTTGACGATCTGCGGTACGGGAATGCTGGAGCGCAGTGCCAACGAAATCAGCCGACAGATGGCTTCGGTGTCGGCCATGGTTGTATATCCCGACTTGCCGATCGAGGCAAAAACCTCGAATGGCTTTCCCTGGCACATATTGACTGTGACATAGAGATTGCCGTATCCCGTCTTGATCTTCTCGGTGAATCCCTGCAAAACTTCCGGACGCTCGACGGGTCCCACAGACCCCGTGGCTGATGTGCGAGCGGCTGTGTCAGGCGCCGCCTGTGGCGGGTTCGCCGGGGATACAACATCCGGAGGTGGAGTCTTGCCTATAGTCCGCTTGCTGAATGCCCCGATGGCATCGGTGTTTCTCGCCGATTCTGGTGTGGCTCCGGTCGACAGCACCTGTCCCGGACGCGATCCGTCGCGGTAAATCGTGACGCCCTTGCAGCCGAGACGGTACGCCTGCCAGTAAGCCGTCTGCACATCATCGGGAGTGGCCGTCGAGGAGAGATTGATGGTTTTGGAAACCGCCGAGTCGCAATGCTTCTGGAAAACCGCCTGCATGCGAATGTGGGATTCGGGGGAAACATCGGCTGTGGTGACGAAAATCTCACGCACGTCCATCGGGATCTCATCGATCTCCTGAATGGAATTCGCGGCGGCGATTTTCTCCATCAGTTCATTCGAAAAGACCCCGCGCTCCTTGGCGATCTGCTCGAAGATGGGATTGATATCAATGAGACGTGTTCCCTCCATGACATTGCGCACGAATGAGACCGCGAAGAACGGCTCGATTCCCGACGAGCAGCCCGCGATAATCGAGATCGTCCCGGTGGGCGCCACGGTGGTGACGGTGGCGTTGCGCATCGCCACGCCCTCATCGGAGTAGATCGATCCATCCCAATTCGGGAACTTCCCGCGTGTTGTCGCGAGCTCAGAGGAATGGATTCGCGCCTCGGACTGGATGTGCGCCATGACCTGATCACCCAATTCAAAGGCTTCCTCTGAGTCGTAACGCACACGCAGTTTGACCAGCATATCGGCCCAGCCCATAATGCCGAGGCCAATGCGGCGGTTGCCGCGTGTCTGCGTGGTGATTTCGGGAATCGGGTACTTGTTGGCGTCGATGACATTATCCAGGAAATGCACGCCGAGTTTCACCAGCCGTGTGAGTTTATCCCAGTCCACTCCGTCGGCTGGATGACGCCGGTCGTACGTCTGCGGCAGATCTTCTTTGACGACTGCGCCCAAGTTGATCGACGCCAGATTGCAGGAGTCATACGGCGGCAAAGGCTGCTCGCCACAGGGGTTGGTGGCCTCGATCTCTTCGATGCGGTTGGTGGGATTCGTCTGGTTGATCCGGTCGATGAAGATCATGCCGGGTTCACCGGTGCGCCATGCATGTTCGACAATCGATGTAAATACCTGGCGGGCATCGAGGGTCTGCGCGATGCCGTTGACTTCGTATGGACGCCGGGTCGAGGGATTGTAAAGCGTGTAGTGACGGCCGGACTCGACCGCGTCCATGAATTCGTCGGTGATGGCGACGGAGATGTTGAAGTTTGTGATCTGTGTCAGATCATTCTTGCAGGAGATGAACTCTTCGATGTCGGGGTGGTCAATCCGGAGAATGCCCATGTTGGCGCCGCGCCGGGTTCCTCCCTGTTTGACCGCCTCGGTCGCGGAATTGAACACCCGCATAAAGGAAACAGGGCCCGAGGCGACGCCGGACGTGGAGGCCACCACGGAATTGCGGGGGCGCAAGCGCGAAAAGGCGAACCCGGTTCCGCCGCCGGATTTGTGGATCAAGGCCGCATTCTTGATGGTCTCAAAAATCTCTTCCATAGAGTCGCCAACCGGCAAAACGAAACAGGCCGATAACTGCCCCAGCGGCCGCCCGGCGTTCATCAGCGTCGGCGAGTTGGGCATGAACTCACGGTCAACCATCGCCTGATAAAACATCCCGGCGGTTTTCTGGATTTGGTCAGGGGTCGCCCCATAGGTGGCATCCGGAGCGGCAATCGCATTAGCGACACGGTGAAACAACTCAGCAGGGGTCTCGGCAATTCGTCCGTCGGCGTCCTTCTTGAGGTAGCGCCGTTCGAGAACCCGTAGCGCATTCTGTGGCAACACTGGTGTTTTTTCGAACATATCTTCTCCCAAGGGCGCAATATCGCTTTCGGCGACAGGTCGCCCCCTCCCCTTAAGTATTTACGACTTAAACGTCGTATGTGATCTGACTCTTCGCCGGACTTCCCCTGCCCGGATTGCGGTCAAGACATCCGCCAGAGTAGACGAGCGCGAAAGGCCTGTCAATCAAAAATCGCTGTTCTCTATAAGAAAATCACAATATCTTGTGGCTCAATAGATTACTAAGCCCACCATATTGGGCATACGATCTGCTAGCGACACAGCCGCATCGTTGTTTTATCGCCCCGTGCACGGAATCTGTTGAAGCTTCGGGAGTTGTGGCGATATCGGGGGTTGGTGATGATGTTGAACGTTGACGCGACGCTTATCTGGTCAGGGACGGTCGTGCGGTCTGTCATTAAGCCATTGTAGTTCAACATATTGCTCTATGTAAACGAGGCGGGATGCCACCCGCTGCCTATTATCAATCATGAAAATGACAGTCATATTTTCTTATGCTGTACAGATTGAATTCCGTAAGGCACTGAACGGGATAATGTTACGTTAACGCCGACGTTTTTTTAGTCTGTCTCTGAGCAAATGGAGGAAGAGTCCGACATCCGTCACACACCCGATCGCCTGGTGTGAACCACGGTCGGCAAGTTTGGTGACAACCGAGGGATTGATGTCGACACAGACTGTCTTGACCCACGATGGGAGCATATTGCCCACAGCGATGGAATGCAACATGGAGGAAAGCATCAGAACAATCTCCGCCCCGTGCAGATGCCGGGCGTAGGCCTCTTGGGCGCGGTTTGTGTCGGTGATGACTTCCGGGAGTGGTCCGTCATCGCGGATCGAGCCGGCCAGGACAAATGGCACGTTTTTTCTGATCAGTGCGTGCATCAGCCCTTCTTGCAGAATCCCCTTGCGGACCGCCTGTTTCAATCCCCCGGCCAGACGGATCGCGTTGATCGCCCGCATGTGGTGCTGGTGCCCATTATTGACTGGCGCTCCGGTCTGGGTGTCGATCCCGAGCGATGTTCCGTAGAGGGCGCGTTCCACATCATGGACCGCCAGCGCGTTGCCGGCCAGCAAGGCATCGACCCAACCGCCTCGGACGATCTCCGCCAGCGGCTCGTTCCCGCCGGTGTGGATGACCACGGGGCCAGCCACCACGATCATCTTTCCCTGCCGCGCTTTGATCCAGTCGGCGACCCGGCGGACGACCCATTCGACCTTTTTCTCGGATGAGACATCATTTGTCATGAAGGCGAAGTCGGAACGGTCGCGTTCTTTGAATTCCGGGATGATACGGATGCCCTGGTGGCCGCAGACGACCGCATCGCCACGATGCACGTCGCGCAGCTTGCGGCATGTCAATTCCGCCTCATGGCGCGAAACGATGATTACGGCATCCATCCGCTGATTCTGCACGGGGTGCCAGCGTCCGCCAAGATATACCTGTGTGGCATGGTTGGTTGTGGAGTAGAACCCCGGCGGGGCGGTCCCATCCCTGGATGCGCGTTTGACCAGTGGTCCCTTCAGTTCGGATGGGCAGAAACCGAGCCGGCCGAGACGGTCAAGCAATTCATCCAGTGAGCGCCCGGTCGGGGCTTGAATCTCGATGGCGGCTTCGCTCGGCTGGAGATTGGTCGATCCCAAGGTAAAGCGACGCATCACAAATGTCGCCTTCCCGCGAACAATCAGGTCCATGGCCTCGGAAAGAAGACCGGAATCGACCAAGTGGCCTTCGGCGGTCACGGTCGCGCGATATGACCCATTTACTGCCATCTCTTAAACCAAATCGGGTTTTCTCACGATAACCTAAATGGAGGCCGTCCACTTGGTGTACTTCCTTTCGCAGGGCATGTCTGCCATGGAAAGGGCACATCGAAAACATGGGTGCCGCAAGAACGATGGAGCCAGCCACTTACATTCCCCAAGGCCTCTTGGGGAGTTATCGACGGGGCGATAAGATCTTTCAAGTGCAGACGGAGTTTGCCTGGCGTCCGCGACCCCGCGTGTCGTCATCTGTCGTTCTTGATGGCCGGACGGTGCACAAGACCGACCGTGAGTGGGCAGGGGACCTTGAATCACCGGGGGTGCGCGGCGAGCTGGATACCCTGATCGCCGAACAGCACAAGGCCACCATGGAGCTGGTTGCCCTCCGTGCGGATGAGTTTCTCGGGCCACTGACCCCGACACCCTCGGATGGTGGCTATGCCGCTCCCACGATCCGTGACACAATGGAGGAAGTGCTGCGCACCGTGCCCTATGTCATTGGTCTCTATGAGTTTGACGAAACCGGGGCGGTCACGCATCGGCACCACTTCCGTGATGTCGTGGCCGAGTGGGACCGCGAGTTTACGGCGTTGAGCACACTGGTCTTCGGCATGCCGAGTATCATCCGAGTCGGCGATTTTCGTTATGGCCTGGTGCGATTCGGGGTGGAGAATCTGATCACCGCACGTATCGGCGACCGCGCCTATGGCATATTGACTGATCCCGCGGCGGGCATCGAGCTTCTCCGCAAAGACTTTCCCGAATTGTTTGAGGCGGCTTACAGTGCTAAAGATACTGCGTGACATCCGCGCCGTGGCCGGCGTGACCGGGGTCGCCGTGCTGGTCAAGCGCGACGGACGTGCCGAACACCTGTTTCCGGCCGCGTTCACCGAACGGCACACAGCGGAACTCTTGAAACTCGTGACCGCCGCCTACCAGCGGCTGCGCGGTTTTTCGCGGCTGTATTTGCGGTTTGACCGGGTCACGGTCCACCTGCTCAATCAACCCGAATATCTTCTCTTGATCACCGTGCTGCCGGATATCGATCAAGAGATCTTCGAGACGGTCGTCAACTCCAAGATCTCAGCAATCGCCCGCTCGGTTGCGGGATCGGAGGGCGCTCGTGCCGGTGGACCGGCTGAACGTGGCGCCGATCACGCCGTCATCGACATCCTGCTGGCTGCCTGCAATGGGACAACACGCCGGACTTCATCGAGTCTTGGGCTGAGCCGCATGGCGTCCGCCTGGCGCGGCGCGCGCGACGCAGCCGCTGCGGGACAGTCCGCGTTGAGCGCAGTCGATGTCGATCCCGCCGGACAATTGTCGCTGCGGAAGGGCAAGCTGTTGACCCCGTCGCCGGCGACGATCGAGGGGCTGGCATCGATGATCGAGCAGTTCCTTGACAATCTCGGCACCCGCCGTACCGATGCGGAGGCGACGTTCTACGGGTTACTCGAACCACATCGCGATCTGCTCGAGAGACATGGATTCTTCCAATTCCTGTGCCCCGCCGCCGGTCATGGCGGTCATGGCACACGCGCACCGCAATCCGCTCCGCGCTGATCCTTG